>SFCB01000088.1 GCA_004367505.1 Chloroflexi bacterium OHK40
CGTGGTGGCGGCGGTGTACCTTGAGCCCGCCGCCGCCACCGCGCTGTTGGCCGCCGGCGTGCGTGACAGCAAGGAGCTCGGGGCAAGCGCGCTCGCGGCCACCGCCGCATCGGTGGCCCGAATCCTCCCCGCCGGTGCGATTGAGATCACGGTACTCGACCCTGCGGACTACAACCGCCGCTACGCCGAGCTCGGCAACATCAACCTGCTGCTGGCAGAGCTGTACGCGAGTACGGCGGCCAGGCTCGTCGCCCGCACCGGCGCGGCGCCGGTCGTCTGCGACCAGTTCGCCCAGCGGGCCGAGCGGCTCAACACGGCATTCGCCCGGGTGGGCCTGCCCCACCCGCGCCAGCTGCACCACGCGGAGGCCGTGAGCCTGGCCGTCGCCACGGCCTCGGTGCTCGCCAGCGCCCGCTTTCAGGAGGAACTGGCTCGCCTTGGGCACGCCGCCGGCCTCGGCGAGCCCTTGCCGAAAGGCGCCTCCGCGATCGGCGCGCTGCGCCGGGCCGCCCGCCAGATCATCGCCCGCGAAGGCCCCACCGGCCTGGGAGCCTACGCCAAGCTCAACTTTAAACCGGTGCAGGAGCTCCTGTCCGGCGGCTAATGGGACCCACGAGATCCTGGCAGATCGTATGCGGAGCGGCGTCGATAGCCTCACAGCGCACATCTCTGTGAGGCGCACGCTGCGGTAGAATGAAGCGGCAATGCCCGCACCGCCGCGCCCGCTTTGAACGGAGCATCCATGCAGCGTCTCAACCCCTACGCCTTGCGCCCGCTCTTCCCCGCCCTCGCCGAGCAGGTGGGCGACCGTCCGGCCATCTTCTTCGACGGGCCCGGCGGCACCCAGGTGCCCCGCCAGGTGATCGACGCGATCAGCGGCTACCTCGCCAGCCGCAACGCCAATACCCACGGCGCCTTTCTCACCAGCCAGCGCACCGACGAAACGATCGCCGCGGCCCATCAGGCCATGGCCGACATGCTCGGCTGCGCGCCCGAAGAGACGGTGTTCGGCCAGAACATGACCTCGCTCACCTTTGCGCTGAGCCGCGCCATTGGCCGCGAACTCGCCCCCGGCGATGAGATCGTGGTGACGCGCCTCGACCACGATGCGAACGTGGCTCCCTGGCGCGCCCTGGAGGAGCGCGGCGCCGTGATCCGCGAAGTGGACGTGGATGTTGAGGACTGCACCCTGGATCTGGCTGACCTCGCCGCCAAGCTCGGCCCCCGCACGCGCCTCGTGGCGGTCGGTTATGCCTCCAACGCCGTGGGCACGATCAACGATGTGCGGCGGGTGGTGGAACTGGCCCGGAGCGCCGGAGCGCTCACCTTCGTCGACGCGGTACACTACGCGCCCCACGGCCCGATCGATGTACAGGCACTGGGCTGCGACTTCCTCGCGTGTAGCGTCTACAAGTTCTTCGGGCCCCACGTGGGCGTACTCTACGGCAAGGCCGAGCATCTGGAGCGCCTGAGCCCCTACAAGGTGCGCCCTGCTCCCGACCACGGCCCGGCCCGCTGGATGACCGGTACGCAGAACCACGAGGGGCTCGCCGGTGTGACGGCCGCAGTCGACTACCTGGCCTCGTTGGGGCAGATGGAGCACCAGGAGGCGCAGACGGGCGCAACTGGCCGGCGCGCGGCGCTCCTGCGGGCCATGGAGATGATCCAGGCCTATGAGCGAACCCTCTCCGAGCACCTGATCGGCGGGCTCCTGCGCGTCCCCGGGCTAACCTTTTATGGCATCCGTGAGCCAGAGCGCTTCGGGTCGCGTACGCCCACCGTGTCGTTCCGCATCGCCGGACGCACCCCTCGCGAGGTGGCTGAGGATCTTGCCGAGCGAGGGATCTTCGTGTGGGACGGTAACTACTACGCGCTCGGCCTGAGCGAGCGGCTTGGGGTGGAGCCCCTCGGCGGCATGGTGCGGGTAGGTCTCGTGCATTACAACACGCCAGAAGAGATCGACGCGCTGCTGGAGGCGCTGGGCTGACTGAGTGACACCACCGTCGCGCTCGACACCTCGTAGACGCGGAACACCGCGTTCCCGCCCGTGCGACCACGCGATCATGGCGGTGCGCTCCGGGAGCGCCCGCATCACTCCACCAGGTTCGCTCAGGGTGTGGCCGTGGGCGTCGGGGTGGGCTCAGCCGGGCCGGGTGTCGGCGTGGGCGTCGCCGCCGTGGCACCGTTCTCCGCAGCCGCGTCGCCCGCCAGGTCGCTAAGGCGCTGCAGGAAGCGGTCGAGCCTGTCGGTGCGCCGCTGCAAGTCGGCCAGGCGCGCCGCGCTATCGGCCTGCACCGTGGCCACAACCGCGACGAGCACCTGGCCCTCCTGGCCCTCGGCCTGGATGGTGGCGGCCAGCGCCAGGCCCTCCTCCAGTTCACCGGAGAGGGCCACGGCGGTAGCCGCCTGGCTGGCCAGTTCGCCTGCCTGCTGCTCGTAGCCAGCTACCCGGGTCTCCAGGGCCTCGACACGCGCCTGAGCGGCAGCCAACTCGTCGCCGGCCTCGCTCTCGGCGCTGCGCAGGCGGGTGGCCTCGGCCTCCAGGGTGGCCACCCGGGTCTGCATGCCGGCCAGGTCGGCGCTGGTCTGGCGGATCTGGGCGGGAGTGGCCAGCGTGAAGCCGAAGAGAAAGTAGGCAATCGCTGCCAGCGCGGCGATTGCCAGGGCGACGCTCAGCAGCAGCGTAAGCAGCCAGCCGATCAGGCTGAGCAGGCCGCGAGCGCAGCCACGGCGCGACGGGGGCGTAGCGCTCGGGAGTCGGCTCGTGGTGGGAAGCGGATCGTTCGGGGGCGTGGGGCTCGGCGCCGGGGACTGGCTCATGGTCGCTCCTGGTGACGTACGGGAACCGCCTGATTCTACCGGCTTCGCCCACGGCGTCAACCCCCGCGTGCCATGGCGATGAAGCGCGCGGCGATAGGGAGACGACGCCCGCCTGCGCGGGCTCCCGGGCGTCGCCGGTGGCGGCCTGCCCCCGCGCAAGCGGGGGCAAGCGCCGCTTGCGCGGGCCAGGCTCGCGAGCGTCCCACCCTGGACGCCCGCCTGCGCGGCCGTGCCCCACGCGCGTCCGGGCGTCGTGAGCACCGTCAGGAGGGCGCCAGC
>SFCB01000131.1 GCA_004367505.1 Chloroflexi bacterium OHK40
CAGGGCCATTTGCGGAAGGCTCGGGTACAGATCGAGTTGGACCTTGACGAACATCTCCCGCCAGTTATTGGCCAGGCCGATGCTTTACGCCAGGTCTTTTTGAATCTCACGCTCAATGCGCTGGATGCGCTACGCGATGGTGGTACCATTCGTGTGATCACACGGCAGAAGGCCACCGACAGGGCATGCCTCGTCGTGGTACAGGATAATGGCAGCGGTATGAGCTCCGAGCAACTGGCTCACCTCTTCGAGCCGTTCCGCTCAGGGAAGGCGCAGGGAGTGGGCCTTGGCCTCTACTTGAGCCGGCAGATCATCGAGCAGCACCGTGGGCAGATCGAGATCGGTAGTCAGCCGGGCAAGGGCACGACGGTGACGGTCCTGATACCCTGGAGCGATGCGGGCCCGGCCCACGAACGGACAGACGCCATCTGTGTGGCGAACGAGGCGGAAGTGAGCTATGGCGAGCCCAGCGACCATCCTGGTGGTGGATGATGAGGCGGTAGTTCGGCGCGTGCTCAGCGACGCGCTGAGTAAAGAGGGCTACCGCGTGCGCAATGCATCGAACGCCGAGGACTGCCTTGCCGCACTGAGCGCGGAGCAAGCCGATCTCCTGCTGCTGGACCTGCAGCTCGGCGACGTCGATGGCGTTGAGGTGATGGGCACCGTGCGTACACGCTGGCCTCAGACCGAGATCATCATCCTGACGGCCCACGGCTCGATGATGAGCGCAATCGCCGCTCTGCGCCACGGCGCAGCCGACTACCTGCTCAAGCCGGTTGGGGTCGATGCGTTACGAGCGCGGGTGGCCGAGGTGCTCGCCCGCCAGCGGGCTGTGCGCGAACGCCAGGAGGGCATCCGCCACATGTACCAGCAACTCCAGGCTCTGGTAGCTGCCGAGGGCCTTGCGCCCCAGCCGCCTGGCCCTTCCCTCCCCCCTGGCCAGATCTATGTTGCGGGGCCGCTCACGTTGGATGTCCAACGGCACACAGCACGAATGGATGGCCGGGCGATCGACCTGACCCCGACCGAGTTCGCCATCCTCCTTGCCCTGGCCGCCCAGCCTGGGAGCGTGGTGCCCTGTGCCCAGATCGTCCGCTCGTTTCAGAGCGGCGTCAACGATGAGGAAGAGGCGCGCCAGGTGTTGCGGCCCCATATCGTGCGGCTCCGGCGCAAGCTCGAGTCCGATCCGAGCCGCCCGACATATGTGCAGTCGGTGCGTGGAGTGGGCTATCGCTGGGGCGATGGCCGCGATGAGGAAGGCGGGCACGGGGTGTGACGGATGTTCCTGCCCCCCCATGCCGTGGCGCTGAAGCGCGCGGTACGGGAGGGGCGAAGCCTGCTTGCCTGAGCTCCCGTGGCCGCCAGTGGCGGCCCGCCGCAGTGCGCGCCACGGCAGTGACGCCTCTGGCGGGCCATAGCGTGCAGCTTGGAACTCCGCACTTCTGGGCAAGCCCCTTGACAACCAGCCCTGCCTGCGCTACACTTTTATTCGAACATTTGTTCTTCTATTGCAGGAGGCCCCGATGGCACGCGACCTGAACAAAGTCCAGATCACGGGCCGTCTCGGTGCCGACCCGGCGCTCCGCTACACCGCACACGGCAGCGCGATCGTTACCTTTCGGGTCGCTTCTAACCGCACCTGGCGCACGGCCTCGGGTGCGAGCCATGAGGGAACCGAGTGGTTCCGCGTGGTGGCGTGGGACAGGCTCGCGGAGCAGTGCCATCGCCAGCTCGCTCGTGGAGCCCACATCTATGTCGAGGGTCGCCTCCAGACACGCCAGTGGTCCGACGATACGGGGCAGCCACGGGTGGCAACAGAAGTCGTGGCCAGCGAGGTGATCGTGTTAGATCAGGGCCGCGAGGCCCCGAGCACACCAGCCGTGCCGGCCAACCGTGCCAGGCCCCTGAGCGGGCGCGGCGGCCGGGTTCGGCCCGCTGCTCCCCCGGCCGAGCTGGATGCTCCTCCACACTCCCAGCCACTCCGCCTCAGCGCGGAGGATCTGCCGATCTGACATCACGTCCGGCCTGATGCTATGCGCCGGCTGGCAGGCGCGGAGGGGCCACTGCTTCGTCCCACACCGTATGGCCGGCGGCGCGCAGGGCCTCAAGGGCGTGTTCGAGGTAGCGGATGAGCCAGACACTGATCGCGTTGACAATCAGGCCCCGGGCGATCAGCAGGTTCTCCTGCCCCTCGCGATAGCGCTGACGCAACTCGCCACGCTGCCCAGAGCGGACCACGCGCGCCCGCTTGTCAGCCTTCGTCGCAGTGGAGCCGGGGGCGGATCCGCTGGCGAGCGTATGCGCTGAGCAACCGGCTCAAATACACCGATCCGGCGGGGCATGGTGGAACTACATCCTCACCGTTACCGGCGGGGCGTGCTCAGAGGGTAGCAGCCATACGGGCCTGTGTGTCGGTGCGGCTCGGCAGCGCCGCATGGCCCGCGCCTTCCACCGAGATTGCGGCGGCGGCACTCGCGAAGGCCGCAGCGGCAAACGGGTCGCCTGTCTCATAGAGGCGCAGCAGCATAGCTGCAGCGAACACATCGCCGGCCCCGGTCGGATCCTGCTCGCGGGCCGGAAAGGGCTTGATCGCGTGAGGCTCCCCGGCGACGAAGAGGGTCGCCCCGGCGGCGCCACGGGTAAGCGCAACAAGCGGGCAATCGCGGGCGTAGCCCGCAACAAGGGCTTCGTCACCGCCCACGTCCTCGATGCTCAGCACAAGAAGGTGCACGCGGCGTAGCAGTTCAGCAGCCGGGCGCCAGAGCGCCGGACGCACCGGCGCGGGCAGCGGCTCATCCCAGGCGCGCATCCAGCCCTGGGGCGTCACCCCAACCAGCGCATCGGGGAAGGCGCCGATGAGGGCAAGCTCCACCTCCGCAACAACGGGCGCCAGGTGAACGACAGGCGCCGTGCGCCACGCAGGGGGCACAGCGGCGAGGCTGAGCGGGTCCGCGAGGGCGTGCAGCCACTGGTAGCGGCCAGCGGGGCCATAGCGATTCTCGAAGGTTGTGGTGGCGCGGGCATGAACAGCCGTGATCGCCACCCCCTTGGGAGCGGCCGGGAGATCGTCGGCGCGAGCTGAAGTAAGCACGCCAACACTGGCGCCAAGGCGCGCAGCCGCGGCACCGGCGTAAAAAGCCGTCCCGCCCGGGGCGGATGCGCCGCCGGGGAGCAGATCGCGGGTAACGTGGCCGAGAACGAGGTAGTCGATCAAGGTGCCATCCGGGAGCGTCACAGTTCGTCGAGGGGCGGCGGTGAAAGCTCCAGCGCAGGCTGGAGGGGCGAGGGTACCGGGGCGCGCCACAATCGCCCAGCCGGGGGGCTAGTGGTCCGACAGCGCGATCATGAGGAACGTCTGAAGGCGGCGCGCTGGATCCTTCCAGGACGCGCCGGCATCACCTTGTGTCCTGCCACGGGGGCTCACCACACTGATTGCGCCGGATGGAGGCGTCGGGGGTTCCTGGCGGGCACCCTCCCTGCCATCTCGCATCATGATCGTGGCCGAACACCAGGCCAGGCTGGTAGCTCATCCAGGGCTCGCGCTCACACCCGGCGGATGCGGCCATCGGGGAGCGCTACTGTTTGGCCGGGTAGATCACAATCTTCCGGTTTTCACCCTCACCGGAGCTCTCGGTGTAGATCGTCTTATCGTCGCGGAGGGCGAGGTGAACGATCCGGCGCTCGTAGGCAGCCATCGGCTCGAGCATGATCGGCCGGCCCGTCTGGCGCACCCGCTCGGCCATACGGCGAGCGAGACCTTCCAGCGACTCCTGGCGGCGCTGGCGGTAATTGCCCACATCTACCACGATCTGGGGCCACTTCTGCACGCGGCGGCTCACGAGCAAGTTCACCATAAACTGCACCGAGCGCAGGGTCTCGCCCCGACGCCCGATCAGCAGGCCCATGGCCTCTTCATCGGCGCCTTCCACATGCAGCGTGATCGTCTCTTCAATATCGCCCTTCTGTCCCGGCACCCGCGTCACCACCGGAGTGACATAGGCGTGGATATCCATGCGGGCAAGGAGTTCCTCGAGGATGGAGCGGGCCACCCCCTGCACCTCCTCAAGGGTTCCCTCGGGCGCCGGGCGCTCCTCGGCGTCGTCGTCGTCATCCACCACCGTGACGCGCACGAGCGCCTCATCGCCGGCCTCGCCCGAATCCAGCACCGCGATCGCCACCTCGTCGCGGTCCTTCCCGAGCTGGGCGAGGGCCAGCTCGACAGCCTCAGCGACGGTGCGCGCGCTGATCTCGATGCTCTTCATAACACGTTCCTCTATCGAGCTTCAGGCGTATCATCGCCCGCAAGCTCACGTCACGGTTCGCTCGGAGCTACTTGCGGCGGCGGGGTTTGCGCGGGTTGGCCGGTGGGCGTGTTTGCGCGCGGGCCCGGTCGATCGCCTCCTCCATCGCATCGGCCGGCAGCGCCGGGGCAGCGCCGGCTACTTCAACAGCCGGCTCCTTCACCTCAGTGAGCGGTCGCATCACGCTCCAGAAGTCGGCCCGGGGAGTGGCGGGCGCTGCTGGCTCGGCTTCGGCGCCTGCCAGGGCCGGCGCCAGGGACGGCGCGGTAGCTGGCTTCCCATCCGGTGGTAGGAACTTCAGGTAATTGGCGAGCGAGCCCCAGCCAGAGGTAAAGTACTGCTGCACGATGCCGACAATACTGCTGACGACCCAGTAGAGCACCGCGCCCTGCGGGAAGGTGAAGGCGATATAGCCGAACACCAGGGGCATAAACATCATCATCTGGGTCATAGCCTTCTGCTGCGGGTCCTGGACCCGCGGCGTCGCCATCACCGTCTGGATCAGCTGGAACAGGATGGAGAGCGTCGGCAGCACCAGGTAGATCAGACCGGCGAAGCCGAGCGCGCCGAAGGCAGGGCGCCCGTAGTCGATCACGCCGAGCAACTGCTGCGAGAAGATCGCCTCCGTCGCCGGATCGGCAAGCATCCGCGCGGCACCGGCACTCAGGTTCACCCGCTGCTCGGGCACCATGATATGGTAGACGGCCTGGTAGACCCCGAAGAAGATCGGCAGCTGTAGTAGCAGCGGTAGGCAGCCGCCCACCGGATTGATCTTATACTCCCGATAGAGCTTGAGCGTCTCCTCCTGGAGCTTCTGGGGATCTTTGCCATGCTTGCGCTGCAGCTCCTTGATCATGGGCTGCAGCTCCTGCATGCGACGGCTGGAGCGGATCGAGGAGAGCGTGAGCGGGAGGATCACCAGGCGCGCCGCAATGGTGAAAAGAATGATCCCCAGCGCCACATTGCCGGTGACCGAGGAGAACCAGATCAGCGACTGCTCAAGCAGACCGACGAACCAGGACCAGATGGAACCCATAACATATCCTCGGGTGGTTGGTTAGGGGCGAGCCTCGTCCTCAGGAGCCAGCGCCGCCTGGACGGCAGGTGGGGCCGGCTCGTGCCAGAGCTGCGCGCGCCGTAGGAGCTGCTCAACGGCCTGCTGCAACACCGGAAAACTCACGCTGAGCACCTCCGGCCCTCGCGCCACGAACACCAGATCGAAACCAGGGCGGATGGCGGGGAGCGCCAGCCGTACCGCCTCGCGCAGGCGGCGGCGCGCCCGGTTACGCCGCACGGCCGTGCCGATCTGCCGTGCCACGACAAAGCCACAGCGCGTGCGGCGGCGGCGTCCAGCCACCACATTCAGCGTCAGCAGCGGGGTTGTGTAGGTGCGCCCCTCGCGCCTGGCGCGCCGAAACTGCTCGGGGCGGCGCAGCCGGTAGACGCGTTTCATACCGAAAAAGACTACAGGTTACAGGCTACAGGCGTGGCTGTTATCAGCGCGTCCGGCTGTACCCTGTAACCTGTACCCTGTAACCGCCTCAACTAGCGGTGGCCGCGGCGGCCGGCATCGCGGCGCTCATCGCTGACAGTCAGCTTCCAGCGGCCCTTTGCGCGGCGGCGGCGCAGCACCTCGCGGCCATCCTTCGTCGCCATGCGCGCCATGAAGCCGTGCTTACGCCGGCGCGGGATGCGCTTGGGTTGCCATGTTCGCTTGGGCATCGTCTCGCTCCTCGCCCCAGGTGAGGCGTGATACTCCCTCTCGGGCAAACTCCGGACATTATACTCGTCGCGTCGTGATAGTGTCAAATCCTGGCGCGTAGAGACGCCCTGGTGGGGGCGTCTCTACGCGCATCACGCCGTTGCGGTTGCGGTTATAAGCTATCGAGCTTACTCGTCGCGCCCGACCTGCTGCAGCGTCCGCTTGATGGCGTCGCGCTGCCGCCGATCATCGCGGGGATCGTCATCGTCGTCGTCCTCGCGCCGACCACCCTTGCGATCGCGCCTGGTGTTTCCACCGAACTTCGTCAGCAGATCTTCCAGCGTTGCATCGCCAACGAACTCCTCTTCGACATCCTCGGTACTGTAGGAGTCGGCCTGCTGCGGCTGGTTGCGGCGATCACGCTCGCGGCGCTCGCGGCGCTCACGCTCACGATCGCGACCAGCACGGGCCTCGGCGGCACTCGCAAAGCGAGCGGCGGCAGCCGGGCTGGGCCGGGCTGGCGCGGCGGCACCCGCAGTGTAGTCCTCGTCGTTGCTCTCGGGCTCGCTCCCGCCATCATCGAGGCGCATCGTCAGACTGATGCGCTTGCTCTGCTGGTCCACCTCCAGCACCTTGACGGTGACCTTGTCGCCGACTTTGACGACATCCTCAACCCGGTTGACGCGGTTGCTGGAGAGCGCGGAGATATGCACGAGGCCATCGCGGCCGACACCGATATCAACGAAGGCGCCGAAGGGCGCGATCCCGCTAACCGTTCCTTCGAGCACCTGGCCGGGCTCAAGCTGCTGCATCTTCTGGGAGCGCTGGGCCCGACGGAGGCTGAGGCTGATGCGCGTCCCCTCGGGATCAACCTCCAGCACCTTGAACAGGAAGCGATCACCGACCTTGACGGCATCCTCGGCCTTCTCCACCCGGCCCTCGGCGAGCTCGCTCACGTGGATGAGGCCATCCTTGCCCACACCAATATCGGCGAAGGCGCCGAAGGGCGCAAAGCCCGTGATTACGCCCTCGACCACATCGCCCACCTTGAGCGCGGCCAGGCGCTCCTTATCGATCTCGGCGCGCCTGGGGCCACGGCGGCTCCGCCCACCCTCACCGGAGGTGCGCTCGCCACTGCCGCTCCGCATCGTGAGGCTGATCCGCCGCGCCTCCGGGTCCACACTCTTGATGCGCACCTTGACGGTATCGCCGATCTGCACGAGATCGGACGGGGTATCGATACGCGTATCGCTCATCTCGGAGATATGCACCAGCCCATCGCGGCCCACACCGATGTCAACGAAGACCCCGTAGAGCGCGATCGACGTCACCCGGCCTTCCAGCTCCATGCCGGCCTGCAGGTCCTTGAGCTTGCGCGGCCGGGCGCTCGACTCCTCGGCCACGGGCGTAAAGCTCGCGCCCGCGCTCTCGGCAGTCTCCGTCGCCGCTGCTACCGGCTCCAGCGCGCTGGCCGGCTCCGACCCTGCCACCGGCTCCGGCGCGCTGGCCGGCTCCGCCGCCGGCTCCGGCGCGCTGGCCGCTACCGGCTCCGGCGCGCTGGCTGTCTCCGCCGCCGCCTCCGGCTCCGGCGCACTGGCTGCAGCAGGCTCAGGGGTAGGCTGCGCCGCAGCCTCCGCCTCCGCCGTGGGCTCCGGCGTGGCAGCCGCGGGCTGAGCCACCGGAGCGTCCGCTGCGTCGAGCAGCGTGTCAAGCAGCTCGCTCTCGGCGGACTCGTTCCTACGTGCCTGATCCGTCATCTCCTACGTCCCTCCTGGTCTGTCGGCCATTTACAGTTGCATCTGGCGACGCACCGCCTGCACGAGGCCGCCGTCGCTCAGATCTTCAAGCCGGTAATACGAGCCCTTGAGGTGCTCGGCGAGCATCCGCGAGAGCCCACGCTCGAAGTTCGGGTGCTCGGTATCGATCACGATCGCGCGCACCTCGTGGGCGGCGATCAGATCCGCGATCTGGTAAGCCTCCTGCTGCGGGGGCAGACTCCCGATGGCGACGTTCGCCTGGCCATCGGTGAGGAGCACCATCAGCGGGAGGATCTCGGAGTCCTGCCGGCGCGCCTTCTCTAGCAACTCGAAGGCCGTCAGCATGCCACGGGCCAGCGGCGTCTTGCCCCCGGTCGGCATCGTCTGGAGCCGCTTCTGGGCCAGCTCGACACTGTTTGTCAGCGGCAAGAGCACCCGCGCATAGTCGCGCTGGAAGCTCACGAGGCCAACCCGGTCACGGCGCTGGTAGGCATCACGGAGCAGCGAGAGCACCGCTGCCTTGGTGGCCTGCATGCGCTCTTCAGCGGCCATGCTCCAGCTAGCATCGACGACAAAGCAGACGGCGTTGCGCGTACGGCGCACCCGCACCTTCTGGCGCAAGTCGCTGCGGCGGATGAGCACCCGTGGACGCCGGCGATGGGGCAGACCGATAGTATGGGCCAGTTCATCGCGGCGCTTACGCTGGTAGATCGCCGCCTCGCGGAGTGTCGCATCGAGGGCAAGGTCCGTCACACGGGGGACACGCTGGCTCCGGATGTAGCGGCCCTGCTTGCGGGTACTGCGGGTGCGGGTACGCTTCCCGGGGGCACGGCGCTGGCGCTTATCGCCCTGGCCCTCCAGACGCCGGGTGCGGAACAGCTGGTCGGCCTCAAACTGCTTGCCGCCGGTGCTCTTCTCGCTGGTCTGGCTTGCTTCGGCCGTACCGGCACTCCCCACCGGGCTCACCGAGCCACCGCCGCTGCTATCGTCGCCGCCCTCGCCACGCTCCATCTGCTCGCCTACGTCACCCTTTTTTTTTACCTCATCGCTCTGGCCAGCATCGGCGGGTTTGCCGCTGCGCTCGAGGATCTGGCCAACGCGCTGCTCATCGAGCTTGATATCGGTAAAGGGCTGACGGCGCATTCGGTGGGGCAGGGCCAACTCGGCAGCAATCCGGATATCCTCGACGCCGAGGCTCACCCGCCCGCTCCACGCCGCGTGGGTGCGCGCCGTCTCGAGGATCGTCAGATCGGCGCGATGCCCATCCACACCGAGCTCGAGGCAGAGGCTGGCCACGGCGGCCATGTCACTGCTGTCGATGCGTACGGCGGGGAGCAACTCGCGAGCGGCCACAATCCGGCCAGCGAGCTGCTCCTCGGCGTCCTGCCACGCCGCAATAAAGGCATGCGAATCGGCCTCGTAGGCCATGCGCCGCTCAATCACGGCGACCCGCGAGGCGACATCATTCAGACCGGCAACCTCCACCGCGAGACCGAAACGGTCGAGCAGCTGGGGACGCAGCTCTCCCTCCTCGGGGTTCATGGTGCCGACGAGGATGAAACGGGCGGGGTGGGAGATGCTCACGCCCTCGCGCTCCACCGTATTCACCCCCATAGCCGCTGCATCCAGCAACAGGTCCACCAGATGGTCGTCGAGGAGGTTTACCTCGTCCACATAGAGCAGGCCCCGGTTCACCTGGGCGAGCAGCCCCGGTTCAAAGCGGCGCTGACCCTCGGTGATCGCGTGCTCGAGATCGAGCGAGCCCACCACCCGATCTTCCGAGGCAGAAACGGGCAACTCGACGAGGCGCGTACTGCGGGTGAGCGTGGGCAGGGGCGCACCCACCGCCCGGGCCTGGCAGTTCGCGCAGAGACCGGCCGGCCGGTCGGGCTGGCAGGAGTAGGGGCAGCCCTCGACGACCGTGATCGACGGAAGCAGCCGGGCCAGGCCGCGCACAGCCGTCGACTTGGCGGTGCCCTTCTCACCACGGATCAGCACGCCGCCAACGCGCGAGTTGATCGCGTTGAGGATCAGCGCGCGCTTCAGCCGTTCCTGGCCGACGATCGCGGTAAATGGATAGACTGGGCGCTGGGAGAGCGTTGGAATCACGACAATAAAAATCTTCCGACTCGAAACGAGCCAGAAGCTCTAGCAGCAGCGCCGGAATAAGAATTGCGGAGAAACCACATCACCAGGAGGATCGACCGACCCGAATGACCGCCCGAAGCCCGGCACCCGAATGGTTGCCCGCACGAACATAGAGCGCTACTGCTCGGCCCGCAACGTGCCGTATTGTCGCACAAAGACGGCGAAAAGTCAAATCGGGCCTATCACCTTTCTGTCATTCTCCGCGCTGGCCCCGGCGGGCGGCCTATGGTATAACGGGGGTTAACAGAGGAAGGCGCAGCGCCGCTGCCGCCGCAACAGATGGGCCTACGGGCCGTGTTATAATCGGGGGGCGGGCCGCCGCGCAAGCCTGACACTCCCGCTGGGAGTGCATCGACGCACGCTTTCGGAGCACGATACTTTGGGCTTCAACCCGATCAACTCACTCTTCGGCGCCTTCAGCCGCGATCTTGGGATCGACCTGGGCACCGCGAACACGCTTGTCCACGTCCGGGGCAAGGGCATCGTCATCAGCGAGCCCTCGGTCGTGGCGATCGACGCCAAGACGAAGCAGGTGCATGCGGTAGGCGCCGAGGCCAAAGCGATGGTGGGCAAGACGCCCGCCAATATTATCGCTGTGCGGCCACTGAAGGATGGCGTGATCGCCGACTTCGATGTGGTCGAGAAGATGCTGGCCTACTTTATCAAGAAGGCCCACGCCTACTCGGCCGTCCGCCTGATGGACCCGCGGCCGCGCGTGGTGGTGGGGGTTCCCTCCGGCGTGACGGAGGTGGAGAAGCGGGCCGCCCGCGACGCGACGCTCAACGCCAAGGCCCGAGAAGCCTATGTGGTGGAGGAGCCGATGGCCGCCGCGATCGGCGCGGGCCTGCCGGTGGATGAGCCGATCGGCAGTATGATCGTCGATATCGGCGGCGGCACGACCGAGGTGGCGGTGATCTCGCTCGGCGGGATTGTGATTAACCACTCGATCCGTACCGCTGGCGATGAGATCGACGAGGCGATCGTGCAGTTCGCCCGCCGTGAGTATAACCTGCTGATCGGCGAGCGCATGGCCGAGCGCGCCAAGATCGCTGCCGGCTCAGCCTACCCGCTTGAGGAGGAGATCAAGGTTGTGCTGCGCGGCCGCGATCTGCTGACCGGGCTGCCCAAAGCCGTTGAGGTGAGCTCGGTGGAGATCCGTGAGGGGATCGCTGGCCCCGTGAACGCGATTGTGCAGGAGGTGCGCCTGGCGCTTGAGGAGACGCCCCCCGAGCTCGTTGCCGATGTGATGGAACACGGGATTACCCTGGCGGGTGGCGGCTCGCTGCTCCACGGCCTGGACAAGCGTATTGCAGCCGAGACGAAGATGCCTGTCCATATCGCCGAGGACCCCCTCTCCTGTGTGGCCCGTGGGGCCGGGAAGATGGTAGAGAACTTCGGCCAGAATAAGGTCTACCAGGATATTCTCACCCGGAGCCAGAATAGCAGGCGAGCCCGGCTGTGAGAGGACAGGGGACCGGGGGCAAGGATAGGGAGTGGCTATGAGGGAACAGGGAACAGGGGACGAGGGACAGGAGCAGTACGCTGCACTGGCTTCAGCCACGCAAGCGAAGCGAGCACAGCTGCCCGGCCCTGCGCCCTGCGCCCTGTGCCCTATGCCTTGATATGCGCGACTTTCTCGACGACCGGCCGATCAAGCTACGCCGTGAGCGCTCGGCCGCACCGGCCACCGCCCGGCCTTTCCTGGTGGCCGTCGTGCTCTGCTTCCTTACCGCTGCCCTCGTCCTGCTTGACCACCAGGGCCTGATCACCCCCGCCCGTCACACCGTTGAGCAGGCCCTCGCCCCCGCCGCCCTGC
>SFCB01000098.1 GCA_004367505.1 Chloroflexi bacterium OHK40
CCGAAGCCGATAATCAGCAGCCCGCCGACCAGGGTGAGCGTGTCCAGGTTGTCGAACAGCAGCTGGCTCACGGCCGTCGCCGTGGCGCCCAGCAGAGTCATGGTCGTCGCGACGCCGAGGAAAAAGGCCAGCGTGGTGAGCACGATCTGCTCGCGGCGCGCCTGGAAGGTATAGGCGAAGTAGGCCGAGAGCACCGGCAGGCAGCAGGGCGAAAGGAAGCTTAACATCCCTGAGATAAAGGCCAGGGGTGCGAGGATCAGCAGGCTGCTGTAGCCGAACGCGCTCGCCGAGTTACCTGGCAGGGCGAGCAGCAACGCCACCGCCGCGCCAACAATGCCGAGCACGACAAGCAAGCTGCGGCGGGTTTGCGGTTCCTGCACAGTAAGCTGTGCCGGGGAGGTCACATCGGTCTCTGTGGAAGCCATAGGAAACTTTCTAGGGTTGAAGGGCTAGCAGTTCACGCAGCCCTTCACGGTCAAGCGGGCCGAGATGCTGGGCGCGCACGACGCCCTCGGCGTCAATGACATACGTTGTTGGGAGCACCGTTACCCGGAAGCTGTCGGCGATCAGGCCCGCCGGGTCGATCACGAGCGGGAAGCTGAGGCCGAGCCCGGCGCCAAAGGCCGCGGCGGGTGCCGGCGCCTCGCGCATGTTGACCGCCAGCAGCTCAAAGCCGGCTCCCGCACCCGTCTCGCTGTACAGCGCCTGAAGCTCCGGCATCTCGGCTTTGCAGGGCACACACCAGGTAGCCCAGAAGTTCAGCACCACCGGCTGGCCGCGCAGGTCGCTCAAGTTTTGGCGCCGCCCGTCGGCAAAGACGACCGAGAAGTCTGGGGCCGGCCTGTCAAGGGCGAACGCCCCGGTGACTGCACTGCCAAGCTCGGCCATAATGACCCGCTCATCGTGCGCCAGCTGCGGCCACGTGATCGGACGTGGGCGCAGGCCGAGAAAGAGGATCAGACCGCCGACGCTGACGAGCAGCAGCACGCCCAGCGCGATCAGCAGCTGACGCTTGCCATGGCTGTGTGGGCCTATGTTCCCCATTACGTTTCTATTGGCTTCTGCAGTATAGACAGCCACCTCATCGTCTACACGACCTCGTACCACTACAACCCTGTGGCAAGCGACGCGCGCATCCCTCCCTATTGCAGGGTGGGCGGAATATTTCGTTAGACGAATTGAGGCGGGGGGAGAAGTGGGGGAACGCTCGTGCAGGGGTAGGGTTGCACAGCGGCAAGCGGCAGGCGCCGGTTGGGGAGGAGAGCCACCAGCCCAACAACCAGCAAAGGACTGATCATCTGAGACACGCAGGGGAACGCACAGTATGCCGAAGGGAGCGACGGCGGGTTATCAGACGGCTCGTCGGCGAGCGATCGTACGACGGTGAGCGGCCCAATCACCCCAATGGCTTTCGCCGTGTCCTGTGCGTTTGGGGTTACGCAGATGCACAGCGGCCACACAAGGAGCAGCGCAGCGGCGCAGAGCAACACCCTCTGAAGCTGGGTCGACAGCCCTACGCCGCGTATCCTCCAAATTGTATGTTGCCGTGCCATCCGCATGCTCACAGTATACGGCACAAGGAATAGTGCGGCAACGACGATCTTAGACGAATCGGGAATGTTCTTAAGATTGCCGTGATTCGGTGACGGCTGCGTAGACCTATGGGAGCCTGAAGCCACTACTCCTACCGTTCCTGATTGCGCGTGAGTTCCACCTTCAGCCCGTGCTGGGGCCTCAGTGTTATCGACGGCTCCGGCACCACCAGGTAGCCTGGCACAAGCTTGAGGTCAAACTGCTGGGCGATCGTCGAAAGCAGCAGCGCCGCCTCCATCAGCGCGAAGCTGTTGCCGATGCAGAGTCGCGGCCCGCCACCGAACGGGAAGTACGCGTACTTCGGCAATGAGCGCTCAAACGCCTCAGTCCACCGCTCGGGGCGAAATGCGTCTGGTTGATTGTACAGCTCCGGCGAGCGGTGCAGCACCCACTGGCTGAGGCTCACCTCGGCGCCAGCCGGAATCACGTGCTCACCCACAGGCCAGTCCTCGAGTGTCTCGCGCGAGATCCACCACACTGGCGGGTAGAGCCGCATCGCCTCCTTGATGATCTGGTTTGTGTAGGTCAGATGCGGGATATCGGCGAGCGTTGGCGCTCGTCCGGCCAGCACTGTCGCTAGCTCGACACGCAGGCGCGCTGCCGTGGCCGGGTGGCTTCCCAGGAGATACCAGGCCCAGGACAGGGCGTTTGCGGTGGTTTCGTGGCCGGCGAGGAAAAGCGTGAGTACCTCGTCGCGGAGCTGCGTATCGGTCATCTCACTGCCGTCCTCATCGCGCGTGGCCAGCAGCAGGGTCAGCAGGTCGTCGCGCTCCTGCTTGTCGCCGCGGCGCTCCCGGATCAGGCGGTAGATTAACTGGTCGAGCTGGGCAACCGCCCGATGTAGTCGCTGCTCGCCCGGCACGGGCAGGCGGATCGGGAGGCGGCTGAGGACAGCTCGATATACACTTGTCATCTGCCGGTTGTATTCCTCCAGCACGGTGTTAAGCGCCTGGCCTACGCTCGCCGCCTCCGCATCGTGGTGCAGATCGACATCGAAGATCGTTTTGGCGATGATCTCCATCGTCAACTGCATCAGGTCGGCGTGCAGATCGCGTATCTCGCCCACACGCCAGGTCGCAAGCATGCGCCCGGTGTAATTGACCATTACACCGGCGTAGCCGGCAATGCGCTGGCGGTGGAATACCGGCTGCATCAGGCGGCGCTGGCGGAGCCAGAAATTGCCCTCGCTCGTCACCAGCCCGTTCCCAAGCACCCGGTGCATGATCGGGTCGCGCTGATACCCTTTGGCGAAGGTGCGGTTGGTGCTCACAAGCACGTGCTCGATCAATGCCGGATCACTCACGAGGTATGTATCGCGATGTGGTTCAATCTGTAACCGTACGATCGACCCGTAGTCGCGGACGGCCCCAGTGATAAAGCCAAGTGGGTCGCGACCGAAGTCGGCGACATTGCCAAGCCACGGTTTGGGCCTTGGGCCTGCAATGGGGGTCTGCTGCTGTGATGTCATTCCGGCTCTCCTTGCACGAGGAGCGTGTTCTGTCGCTCAGGACCAGACTAACACCCTGAGGCGGCAATGACTTGAACGGCATGGCTGTTCTTGAAAATCAGCGAGGGGGGTAGACCGAATGTCGCTCGAAACACGCGCGATAGGTGGGCTGAGTCGGCGAACCCGGCCGCGTGGGCTGCCTCAGTGAGGGAGGCGCCGCGTGCGCTGACATTCATTGCGAGTTGCAGTCGCTGCCAGAGCAGGTAGCGCTGCACCGACAGGCCCACCTCGCGACGGAACAGATGGCGGAACCAGCTGGGGGAGAGGTGAACATGCGCGGCAAGGTGCGCGATCGGCTGGGGGTAATCGACCAGGAACTGTGGGGTCACCCTTGACAGTGCGGCGGCGATACGGGGGTCATTGCTTCCTTCAATCCCTTTTGCTCCGAGCAGCGCCTGGAGGAGCTCACTCAGTAACGTACATGCGGCGTGCGCGTCCGGCATCTCAGCCCAGCATGTCAGAATGCCGGGGAGGAGCACACTCAGTTGCTCACTGGGAAGCTCAGGCAATGCTCCGGTGGCCGTTGCGCGAAGGCGGCGTGCCAATGCGGCAAGCGCGAGCGACTCGCTCCAGAGAAAGAGCGAGGGGATGTCGGCCGCGTCCACCTGATGGAGAACGTCCGGCCCTACGATGAAGCTCCGCTGCGCGATGTACGGCTCGTGCGCCTGAGTTCGTACCTGTAATGGTGCGTCCAGACTGATGCCGACTTGGACGGCGTGGTGACGGTGGAGGGTCGAGGGCAGACCCATCCCCAGGTAGATCGCCTGGCCGGGCCACAGGATAAGCGATGCCCGCTCAACTAAAAAGCTCAAGCGCTCCACTTTCAATCAGGATGGTCACCCCGATCCCCATCAGGACGAAGGGCATGAGGAGGCGTCCATAGCGGCGCAAGGGTCCGGCTGTGACCGGGTTCTCCGCCAGCCAATCAGCGATGAAGCACCAGACACGAACCATGAGTAGAAGAACGACGATAATGATCACCATCTCCGTCATCCCGCCAGCAGCAAAGAGTGGGGTGTAGACGGCAAGATTATCGCTGCCGTTGGCCATCGTTACGGTTGCAATGCTGGACGCCTGTGGACTCAACCAGCCCAACCGCCTGCGACGAACAATGCCGGGTGGGTCAGAGCCTGGGGTGTCAGCCCTCACCTGCTGTTCTGCTTGCTCGTCGGCTTGGCGCAACAACAGCAACTCCCGAACGCCGAGCAGGATGGGCAAGATGCCGAGCAAGCCGACATACTGGCGCGGGATCAACAAACTGCCCAGATACCCGAGCACACTGATGAACACGAGTACGGCAAACCCAAGATACTGACCAACGACAATATTTCTTTCCTGTTGAGGATCGTTGTTTGCCTGTGAGAAGTACAGCATCAAGAGGAACAGATCATCCAGATTCGTGGCGGCAAACGCCCCACTCGAGTCTGTCAAGTAGGCTGTGTAAACGGCTTCCTTATCGGTTGACCGGAAAGCGGCCGTCGAAGCGGATGGCGAGCTGGTTGAGGATGCAGGCCCAATTCTGGGGCGGCATCGTCCATTTGCGAGTGATATCCCGTGTGACCAGGAACAGCAGCTTGCGGGCCGCCTCAGCGGTCGGGAAGGCCCCTTTGGTCTTGGTCACCTTACGCAGTTGCCGGTTGTAGCCCTCAATCGAGTTGGTCGTGTAAATCAGTCGGCGGATATCGGGCGGGTACTCGAACATCGTCGCCAGGTCCTCCCAGTTCGTCTCCCAGGAGCGTACGGCAATCGCGTACTTTGGGCCCCACGCCTCGGAGAGCTGCAAGAGCGCCGTCTCGGCTGCCTCCCTGGTCGGGGCCTGGTAGATCTTCCGCAGATCGCGCACGAAGGCCTTACGGTCTGTCCAAGTCACGTAGCTCAGGCTCTGACGGATCTGGTGAATGATGCAGCGCTGGATGTGGGTCTTGGGGAAGACTGCTTGGATAGCCGCCTTGAAGCCAGTCAGCCCATCCACACACGCCAGGAAAATGTCCTGCACCCCTCGAGCCTGCAAATCGGTCACCACAGTCAGCCAGAAATTGGCGCCCTCCGCGCCGTCGCCAACCCAGTGGCCCAGCACGTCGCGCTGACCCTCAAGGTCGATACCCAACACCACATACACGGCCGTATTCTGTACTTTGCCGTCGCGCCGGAGCTTAAAGTGGATTGCGTCCAGGTAGATGATGGGGTAAATCTCTGCCAACGGCCGGTTCTGCCAGCTTTCCACCAGCTCCCAGACCTTGTCGGTCACGGTGCTCAGCGTGCCAGGCGAAACCTCCACGCCGTAGACGTCCTTGAGCGTGGCTTGAATGTCGCGCAGCGAGAGGCCCTTGGCGTACAAGGCGATGATTTTGTCCTCCAACTCGTTGGTGCTGGTCTGATAAGGTTCCAGCAAGGGCGAGTGGAAGCTCCCGTTCCGGTCCCGTGGAACGGTGATAGTGGTATCGCCGGCCGAGGTGCGCAAGCTGCGCGTACGCTTGCCGTTGCGACTGTTGCCCGAGTTGCGGCCCTCGGCCGCGTAGGGCTCGTAGCCGAGATGGGCGGTCAGTTCTGCCTCGAGCATCTGCTCAAGCGTCGTGGCGAACAGGCGCGCGAAGATACCCTCCTTGCCGAAGAAGTCGTCCAGGTTCTTGGCACTAGCCAGCTCCTGCTGGATGCGTTCGACTGAGGGCATTGCCGGCAGGTCCGCCGCAGGGGTTTCGCTGTGAGCGGGTGCGGGCGTCTGCTGCGCCGCCTTTGCCCGTCGTGTGTCAGCCATGGTGTCATTCCTTTTCTCGCCGGCAAAGGGCAGTAGTATACCCTGAACTGGCTCGGCGTAGAACGCACCGCTTACACAACTTATTTTACAGTCTCCGCCACTCCTGAAATCACCGCCCCCAATATAGGATTCACTGTTGCCACTACTCCTTGCTCACGCACCGCTCGCACGAGGACTTTCCTCGCCCCGGCACCTCTCACCCATCACGGCGCAGCACCGCGCTGAAGTCGGTCCTCGGGAGGAGGCGACCCGTACGTTCCGTATAGATACGATAGTCGTCGCCAAATCGGGCAGTCATCATGGACTCCTCGGCGGCAATACGCCTGAGGATCACCCAGGAAGCCACACCCGCCGGCCCAATAATCACGCTGTTCGCGGTGGTCAGGGCGCTGCCGGCAAAGAACATGAGGAACGCCGTGTACATCGGGTGGCGCACCCATCGGTACGGGCCGTCGATGACGAGCCGGTGCTGATCCTGCAGTTCAAGGTTGGGCGACCAGGCGCGGCCCAGGGTTTGATGTGTCCACGCCAGGAGCGGTAGGCTTGCAAAGCCGAGCGCGGCGCCGGCCCAACGCAGCCAGCCCGGTATCGGCAGGGCATAGCGCTGCACGCGCTGGGGTGCTGCGAGGTAGCGCCAGACCGACAGGATGATCAGCGGGCCTAGAGCAACGCGCGTCGCAACACTGAGCCGATCCTCGTACGTTGTCAGCGCGGCCCAGCGCCGCTTCAGCCCGCTGATGCTCGCCCGCTGTCGCGCTCGTGGCTTCGCGCGGCGTCTTGAGACCACTAGCAAGCTTGCGACCCTGATCGCGACAAACGGGATCAGAACCGCCACAAAGCTGCGCCGAAACCATCGTTCTGTGTCCACGTTGTTCTCCTGGCTGTGCGCTGCTATGCTTGATGGCGGGCAACACGCAATCCATTCGCGACGGCGATCAGCTCGCTGGCCTCGTGGGCGAACACGGCTGCGGTAATACCGATTAGCCCGAGCACGGCGCCGGGGATCAGAACGGCTAGTACCGCCAGCGAAAAGATAATGTTCTGCACGCTGATGCCCTGGCTGCGCTGGGCTAGCCGCAGGGCGTAGGCGACCTTGGTCGGGTCATCACCCATCAAGGCCACGTCAGCGGCCTCGATGGCGGCGTCCGTACCTGCCGTGCCCATCGCCAGCCCTACGGTTGCTGTCGCCAGGGCAGGCGCGTCGTTGATGCCGTCGCCGGTCATCGCTGCCGGGCCGTAGGTTTGCTCTAGCTCCTTGATCGCGGCTACTTTGTCATCGGGCTTGAGATCGGCGCGCACCTCATCGATTCCCAGCTCGGCCGCGATGGCCTGTGCCGTGCGGGCGTTGTCGCCGGTCAGCATCGCCACCTTCAGCCCCATCTGATGGAGCTCTGCAATAGCGTGCTTTGCCTCGGGCCGCGGCTCATCGCGGATGGCCAGCAGCCCCTCGGCCGCCTGCGCTGTGCCGACGAGCACCACTGTCTTGCCCTGAGCCTGCAGCCGCTCAATGTCCGCTGTAAGGCTGGCGAGGCCGACGCCGAGTTGGGCGAACAGCGCGGGGCTGCCGATATGCACCGTCCGGCCATCAACAAGCGCACGCGCTCCGGCACCCGTCAGCGACTGGAAGTCATCGGCACGAACAGGCTCCAGCCCTTCACTTGCTGCGCGATCGACGATTGCTCGTGCCAGCGGGTGCTCGCTGAAACGCTCGATGCCGGCTGCCACGCGCAGCACCGCGTCGGGCTGGCCTCCTGGCGCAAGTATGTCTGTGACCACCGGCTTGCCACGGGTGAGCGTGCCGGTCTTGTCAAAGGCGAGCACCCTCACCCTGGCCAGGTTCTCCAGATGGACACCGCCCTTGATGAGCACGCCTGAGCGGCCCGCGCGACCGATGGCGGCCGCAACGGCCACCGGCGTGGACATGACCAGGGCGCAGGGCGCGGCCGCAACCAGCAGCACCACGGCCCGGTACGACCAGGTATCGGCGTCCCAGCCGATCAGGCGCGGCACCACCAGCAGGAGCAGGGCCGCCACAAGCACGATCGGGCTGTAGCGGTTGCCAAAGCGATCAATCCAGCGCTGTGCGCCCGACTTGACGCCCTGCGCCTCCTCAACCAGGTGGATGATCTTCTGCAGCGAGTTCGAGGCAAAGGTGGTGGTCGCACGCACGGTCAAGGCACCTGTGGTGTTGATCGTGCCGGCGAAGACCTTCGCGCCGACGCCTTTCTCCACTGGCACAGACTCGCCCGTCACTGCCGCCTCGTCCAGGCTGCTGGCCCCTGTGATGATTTCGCCGTCGGTCGGCACCCGCTCACCTGGCCGGACCAGGAACAGGTCGTCCATCTGTAGCTGCTCGGCCGGAATGCGCTCCTCGCGCCCCTCGCCGAGCCGTGTTGCCGTCTCGGGGGCCAGATCGAGCAGCGCGCGGATGGCATTGCGCGTGCGGGCGTAGGTGTACTCCTCGATTGCCTCAGCACCAGCGAAGAGAAAGACCAGGAAGGCCGCCTCGAAGTACTCCCCCAGGATGATGGCACCGATAGTCGCGAAGGCCATGAGCGCCTCGATGCCGACCTCGCGCTCCTCGATGAACTCCTCGATACCCTCGCGCACCCAGTAGTAGCCACCAATAAGGATAGCCAGGCCGAACAGGACCAGCGGCAGATAGTCAGGCACAGCGAAGCGCCCGAGGAGCCAGCCGAGAAATAGTAGAGCACCTGAGATGAGCGCGTTGCGCATCGGGGGGAAGGCGAACCAGGGGCCGCTAAATCCCTCCTCGCGCTCCTCGTCTTCCCCGTGCTCGTCAGCCTCAATTTCTTGCACGGTTCGCGTGGTTTCGTCACGCATAGCGCACTTCCCTTCTCACAATTGAACAGATATCGAAATAAAAGGCGTGACGAACGACCTATGCCTGGCTGGCCTGGACGTGGGCAATACCGTCCTCGACCAGGCGACGGATGTGGGCATCACGCAGTGAGTAGAAGGCCAGGCGCCCCTCTTTGCGATAGCCAACAACTCCCTGGTCGCGCAGTCGCTTCAGCTGGTGGCTGGCCGCGCTGATCGACAGCCCAGCAACCGCGGCGACGTCGCACACACATAGCTCCCCATGGGCGAGGGCATAGACAATGCCAGCGCGCACCGGGTCAGCAAGAATCTGAAAGATTGCCGCAACCTCTTGGAGAACTCCGGGAGGGGGAACAACAGCCCGTGCGGCCTGCACGGCCTCAAAATTGATAATAGTGACCTCACATAGCGCGGGGTCGGTCGCATTGGCCGGCGCGGGGCTGGTAGAGGATGAAGTCTGTGCCATAGTTTACCTTGATATTTGAACAACTATCGAAATATTAGCACCACAGTGAAGGCCTGTCAAGCATCCTCCTGTCTCTTACGGTCTCTTCGCGTCGGCGCCTGACGGCCGGCGCGGTACCTTACCGATCACAAAGCGACTTCGGGGCAGAGTCGGGATTGAGATCAAGCTGGTGCGCAGATCCTGCCGTGGCACCTCGTAGGCCACCAGGTAGTCAGGGCCTGGAAACCGACCTTTAGCACCGAACTTCCTGGCCAAACAGCCTCCCGGCCAGCGTCAGTTCGCGGCTGCTATCGTTTCTATTATCTCTGCTGCACGGTCCTGGACAGCAGAAGGCGGGCTACGTCATTTGCTGGCCATCGCCCACTGACGCCTCGGCCTTTCGACTCCAAGCGTCCGCGGCCTGCCAGAAGTCATCGTCTGACGCGACCCCCTCGTCCAGATGCTTGCTCAAGACAGCACTCAGCGCACGAAACAAGAGCCAGAACGCACCACCATAGCCGAGGAGTTCGATCGCGTTGAGGGCGACGCGGGTGATCGCATTGACCTGAGCAACCTGCTGGTTAAAGAGCGTCGTGCCGAAGGGCGCTGTGACGATGGCGAGGTTCAAGATGATGTTCAGCCCACTACTTACCACCATCACTGCCAGTACGAGCAGGGTGCCCACCACTAGCGACTGTCGCACTGGCGCCTGCGCCATCAGGGCTGTGAAAGTTGCGTCGCGCTCAGGCGTATCTGGCTGGACAGCCTGATGCCAGAACAGGCTCATCAAGGGGCGCCGGGAGATCACGCTTCCGGCCAGGACCAGACAGGCGGCCATACCGCTCGCCGTGTCCTTGAGCGCAAACTGCCAGCCGTCGACGAACCAGAAGGCGAGCAGCCCACGCACGAGTGCCAGGAACCCCGTGTAGCTTGTGATGATGTTAAAGCGCCGTGTCAGGAACAGCAGATCGATTGCAACCCAACCAACTGGGATCAGCGCCGAGAGGAGATAGGCGGGCACGGCCCCCAGCGGTTCGCTCAGGAAGGCCAGAACGACAATCGGCACCCCGGCGCCAATGACGAGGTCGAGAACCAGTTTAACAGTGCGTGACATCGTAACTTCGCTCGTGTGTAGTTCGTGCGCCGACGCTTGCAAAGCAGGGGGGGCGAATCGTTTCAGGCATGACGCCTTTGGCGTTGATTATGGCCTCGTAGACGGGAAGGTAGCAGGTGAGACAGGCGTCATAGACGCCGCTGGAGGGCCGGAGTAAGGTACATGGTGCGGCGTGAACTTCCTCAGAGGTGTTGCTGGTTACCTTCTCGCACGCCATCGCCACGAGAAGCGAGGGCCCGGGCTTCCATAGCTCACAACTCACGGACTAATGACAGGCGAGCACGCTCCAAGGCGCGGATCCCGTACTGGGCTGCACTGTCCAGTTCACTCAAAGGACCGAGCGGACTGATCATTACCTGCGTTTGGAGCCCAACATCCTTGAGAGCAAATCTCACTTCCTCGCTGAGTAGTTCCGCCACGTGGGGAACATCCTGAAGGACCAGGATTGCCGGCTCGATCACCGCCGTGATGAAGGTGAGGTAGCTAGCGAAGTCGGTGGTATATGTGCTGGCGGCGCGTTGCGCGGTCTCGTCGCCTCGCTTCGCGAGTGCAATGACCTCAGAAAGAGTGCCGCCAGGAATAGCTGCGAACAGGTGGTTGATCATCCGTATCAGCGACTGGTCGTGCCGAGAGGGTTTGTCCGGGGTCGTGACGAGAGATATTTTTCCTGCCGCACCCGTAGCGCCATAGTACAGGGTGCCACCCAACATCATGCCGGCTCCGAAGCCGCAGCTATAAATGATGTACAGGAGCGAGTCACTGGGTGTGAGGCGAAGGTGACGCCAAGCATTCCAGGCGGCGAGGTTGGCATTATCCTCGACGATAACCGGCCAACCAAGCGCAGCACTCAATTCTGCCTCAAGTGGGTAGTCACGGAAGCCGAAAACCCGGCTGGTGATCATACGCGTGCGTGGGTCCACCAGGCCGGGGGCACTGACGACAGATAAGTCAGCGGACCCCTGTTCACGTAACCAGTTCAGCAGATCGTCAGCAGTGAGCAGCGCATGTGGCAAGCACTGCACCTGAAGCGGGCCATGCTCAAGGTACCTGAGGCGACGGCCAGCGAGGTCGTATCGCCCGCTCCTAATCATCTCGCCGCTGAAGTCAACTGCCGTAACCGTGAAACGGTCGGGAATAAGCCGGACACGGGCGGGTGGGCGGCCACGAGTGCTCTGCGTAGCGTTCTCTAAACGCACTAGGCCAGTATAAATGAGGGCGTCAACTGCATTGATCACAGTTGATACCCTAAGGCCAGTACGTGCCGCAAGTTCAGGACGGGTAGCGTCCCCAGATTTTAGCGCATAGTAGACTCGTTCGTGAGTGATTCTCGGTTCGAGTGAGTTGGTCACAAGTGCCTCAACCTACCCGGTTGTTCACGGTCAAAACTGACTGGCCTTTTGCCAGGACTTGTAAAACGGGCACGAAGTGAAGAGATACTGTAAGGGAGCTGTAAACCTACTCTCCAATTGCAAGAACCTCCATTCAATTGGATGTCCTCAACGGGTTTTGCATAAGTTTAGCACTGACCATCAATATATGACCGGGGTTCTACTAAACTAATTTATAAATTTACTTTAATAAAATAGAGATACATGTTTGTGAAACATAGAGGCCGTCCATCAGAGGGTTTTACAATCCAACGAGTCGTTCATAACGGCGCAGGCAGCGATCGAGTAACGGCTATGGCTTGCGTGTAGCTTGTGTCAAGAACCCTCCTATCTCTTAGAGGTAACTGGATAAAATCGAGGTTTAGCGCATCCTGATGCCCAAATAGCCACAGTATTTGGTTTACTGTAAGTATCCAGGCTTTAGGGCTTCCTGACGCCTCAAACCACACATTATCCAACTACCCTCTTACATCCTCCTGGCTTCGGCTGCTGACGGCCGGTGCCGTACCTTACGGATCACGAAACGGCTTCGGGGAAGGGTCGGTATCGAGGTCAGGCTGACGCGCAGATCCTGCCGTGGCACCTCGTAGGTCATCCTGGTCGTTAGCGCGCGCAGGCCGACCTTCATGAGCGCGATGGTGAGCCATTCGCCGGGACACCGATGGTGGCGAAGGTGCTCGCCGCCGCCCTGGGAGATGAAGTTGTAGGCGCTTCCATCCCAGGTGCGAAATCGTTCCGGTCGAAACACATCGGGCTGCTCCCACACCTGCCCATCGTGATTTGTCCCGTACAGATCAAGCAGCACTCTTCGGCCCTTGGGGAAGCGATAGCCGCGCCACTCGAACGTTGAGCGCACACGAGCTGCGACAAAGGGGAAGAAGGGATAATAGCGCCGAACCTCCTGGACGAACAGCTCCTGATCGGCATCGGTGTGCAGCTGCTGCCGCCAGTGGGGATGTTCGTGGAGCGCCACTGCGGCAAAGACGATATAGCGGGCGACTGCGACGGTGGGCCGCAACACGTTGATGAGCTCTACGGCGGCCACCCGTGTCTCCAATGGCGTACCATCAAGATTGCGGTAGGAGGCGATACGGTGAGCAGCGCTCTCCTCCGGCACGTGCAGCGTCCCAGAGCGTATCCGCTCGATGATATCGCTGGCCCAGCGCTCACTGCGGGCGCGAGCCGCGCGCCCCTGCCAATACCGTGGGCCGATGCGGCCGCCGCTCTCGATCAGCGCGGCAAGATCCCGGGTTCGTTGCGCGACCTCCGCTTCGGCGAGAGGAACGCCAGCCCACTGGCAGACGGCACGACACAGCAATTCTTGTAGCTCATCGAACAGGATAACTCTGCGCTTGCCTTCCCACCGCACAATAGCGTGGCTCCACTGTGCAGCGGTGAGATCTGCCAACCGCTGGATCGCGGCTGGCGTCATCAAGGCCAAAAACATCTGCTTGCGCCAGCGATGCGCCGCATCATCAAGCCCCTGCACGCCCCCCTTGCCAAACAAGGTTTTTTGCAGCCGTGCCGGCGCGCTGCCGCGTCGCAGAAAGCGGTCGTTGTCGTAGAACACTTTGGCTGCCTCGGCCCCGGCCATGCAGATCACTGGCTGGAACAGCAATCGTGTTTGAATGACATCGGACTGCAGGCGCTGGCAGCGGTTGATAATAAACCGATACCCCTCGCGAACAAGCGCGAGCGTGCTATCAACACTTCCATCAGCAGGAATCTGACCCATCATTGCCCCACTCTCTGTTCCGGTATTGCCATCACCCGACATCGCCCCTGAGCACATAGCTCTGCCTGCGCCCCTTAGAGATGCAGCGGCCCCTCGAACAAGCCGTGACCCGCCTCGGCCAGCGCCTCGTATAGGGTTGGATGGGCGTGGATGGTGTGGATAAGCGACTCCCCGGTCGCCTCGTGAGTTAGCGCCAGCACGCCCTCGCCGATCAACTCTGTCGCCCCTGGCCCGATGATATGGACACCCAGAATCTCGTCATGGCGAGCATCAGCGACAACCTTGACAAAGCCCGTTCGCTCCGTCTGGATCATCGCTTTCGCGTTTGCGGAGAAGGGGAAGCGCCCGACCTTGACATCGTACCCCTGCTCGCGCGCCTCGGCCTCAGTCAGCCCACTGCTGCCAATGCCCGGCGAGCAGTAGGTGCAGGCCGGGATCTTCGTATAGTCAATCGGCACCACTGCGTGGCCCGCGATGTGCTCGATCGCCAGCACCCCCTGAGCCGAGGCCACGTGCGCGAGCCAGGGCGTTGGCGCCCGCTCGCCGATCTGGCAATCCCCAATGCTGTAGATGGTCGGAACACTGGTCTGCATGGACGAGTTGACCTGGACGTAGCCCCGCTGATCCGTCTGGACACCAACATCCTCCAGCCCGAGCCCCTTCGTCAGCGGGGCGCGCCCGACCGCAAGCAGCAGTTTGTCACCGGTAAGCTGTTGTGATGTGCCGCCCGTATCGGTACACGTGACGACAACGCCCTGCTCCGTCCGCTCAACACCCGTCACCCTGGCCTCAAGCTGAATGTTTATGCCACGACGCTTGAACGCCTTCAGCAGCTCGGCGCTAATGTCGGCATCCTCGACGGCGACGAGCCGCGGCAGTGCCTCCAGGATGGTCACCTCAGCTCCAAACGAGCGGTAGGCCGAGGCGAACTCCACGCCGATGACCCCGCCGCCGATGATGATAAGGTGCTTGGGCACCTCCTTGAGTGACAGGATGCCTGTATTCGAGAGAATCACCGTCTCGTCGATTGGGGCGAACGGCAGTGCGCGAGGCGCCGAACCAGTCGCAACGATGATATGCCGGGCGTTGATGGTCTGCGTGTTGCCTTCCCTTGCGACGCTGATGCTAGTGGGGCTAAGGAGCGTGCCGACGCCCTGATGCACATCGGCCTTGTGCTTCTTCAACAGGCCGGCGACCCCGCTGCGCAGTTGGGAAACAACTCGCTCCTTGTGGCCCATCACTCCGTCCCAGTCGAGCTGCGGGTCGCGGTTAACGACGCCGATGCGCGCGCTCTCGCGTGATTGGTCGAGAACCTCTGCGGAGTGCAAGATGGCCTTGGTCGGAATACAGCCCACGTTGAGGCAGACCCCGCCCAATGCACCGCGCTCAACCACGGCCGCCCGCATTCCAAGTTGGCCGGCGCGGATAGCTGCGACGTAGCCGCCAGGGCCTCCGCCGATAATCGCCACATCGTACGTGCTATCTGTCATTGCTCGTGCTCCTGCGCTCGGGGCTAGGCACAAAGATCTGCTCGCCTGGCAGCTCCGCTTAGTGTGGGCTATTTCGTTGGCGGTATCACCGCCAGGCCATCGAACGACTGGGCCTCCCATACGGCCAGGAAGGTTGCCCAGTCGACTTCGTACTCGTAGGGCCGGTTTTGGTTCGTGCTGGTCGGCCCGAGGACGTCACGGATAACCACGCCGTTGTCGTGGTAGCCAATCACGACGACGGCGTGATCGTTCCCGAGCACCGTGCGGTGCGTGCGACCATCGGGCATCGTCCATATGGCTGGGCGCCACGGTTTGAAGTCCACGGTGCTCTTGATCCATACCAGCGCGCCTGAGTCAAGCGCGGCCTCGATGCCGGCGCGATCATGTACCAGGGTTGTGCCTAAGCCGTAGCGCTCGAAGACGGCGCGAATAGCGGTCGCGGTCGAGCGCGCGAGGAAGTTCTTGGTGTAGTCACCCGAGTAAGCCGCAGTGATATCGCCACCATGGATGATGAAACCTGCGCCGGTCTCCTCAATGTATGGCTCAACGCTGCGATCATGTTCCACCGCGCTGATGATCTCCTCGCCTGAGGCATCAATGCCATAGGTGGCAAGAATGACCCACGCCGCGTCGAACTCGCAGGAGTACTGGTAGAACTGCCCTGGCTTGGTCGCCGCAGGGATATACGCGGTGTAAGGTCGTCCTTGGATGATGACCGGCGCTCGTATTGGCGGCGTGGTTGGTGACACCGCCGACTCGACTAAGGGCGTTGGGCGTGCAGCTGCAGTGGGAGTGAGCGGAGCGACGGGGGCGATGGTGGGGATGAATGATGGTCGAGGGAGAATGGGAGCCGCCGTCCCTGCCGGTGCTGATGGCAGTGTCAGCGCGACGGGGGTAATTGGCGGCGGTGGCTCTGGGCGGACGAACGCCCGTATCCGAAGGCGCACCTCCGGCGTGAACGCCACCGCACTACCAGCCAGCAGAATCAGCAGTGCGAGGAGCACCAGGCGGCGCATAGTGGTGCCTCCCTCCAAGCAATGGCGCGCCTGCCACCAAACGCGATGTATCTAAGCCAGCTACGACTGTTGGCGTGGCGGCTGCTCCTCCTGGTAACGAGTGCAAGCATACATGGACTCCGCAATGGTTGCCAGGATTGCCCCGGCCTGGCGAAGCACATCTTCCAGACGCTCATCGGCGATGGCGTAGTAGACAAAGCGTGCGGCCTGGCGACTGGTTACCAGGCCACATTCCTTCAAGCATGCCAGATGCCCCGAGGTGTTCGGCTGCGACAAGCCGGTGAGCATCACGAGCTCGGACACTGTCTTCTCCCCTGAGCGGAGCGACTCGATGATAGCCAGTCGCGAAGGGTCAGCGAGGCCACGGAACAGCTTTGCTTTCACCGCAAGGGCGTGGGCTGAAACGACGGTCATGGTTTTGGCGTCCTTCGCAGGTGCTTGAAATATAACCAGATAGTGATATTATGATATAATCATTCCACGATGTCAAGTGAGTTCAGTGGCGGTGGAGATGAGTGACATGGGCCAACGATTGCGTATCACCCCCCGTCTGCCCATTCTCCTGTGGGCAGCGCTGGTGGCGCTGCTGATAGCGAGCACCTCCGGGTGCGTCACCAGGTCAGCAGGTAGCGCCGGCGTAATCGCGTTTGTGGCGAACCGTGAGGGCACCAACGAGATTTACGTGATACAAGCAGACGGTTCACGACCAACACGCCTGAGCACAACCGAAGCTGCGAATGACCGCCCTGCGTGGTCGCCTGACGGAACGCAGATCGCGTTCCAGTCTGACCGTGATGGGAACTGGGATATCTATGTGATGCAGGCGGACGGCTCTGCACCGACCAATCTCACCGCAACGCCTGACGATGAGCGCTTTCCCGCTTGGTCACCTGACGGGAGCACGATCGCCTTTGTCACCGGCCCTCCGGGTAGCGGGGACGTGTATCTGATGCAAGCGGACGGGACGAATGTGCGGAGGTTTACCCAGACACCCACAGACGACGGTTTCCCAGTTTGGTCGCCGGATGGCCAGCGTATCGCATTTGTATCGGGCGGAGATGTCTACCTCGCACAGGCCGACGGTACAGAGTTTACACAGCGGACGCGCACGCCGGCCGCTGAAAGCTTCCTCGCCTGGTCGCCGGATGGGCAACACATTGCATTCACCAGTACTGAGGGGAGTAGTATCAGACTCGGGCTGCTCAATGTAGCGTCGGGGGATGTCATCTGGCTAACCGATGCGACGGGAGATGCACTTGCCCCAACCTGGTCGCCGAACGGCAAACAGATCGCCTTCACCTCCACCCGTGATGGCGATGGAGACATCTTCGTGATCAACGCTGATGGCTCGGAGCTGACGCAGCTTACCAGTGACCCCGCCTATGAATATAGCCCAGCCTGGCAACCTGCTGCTGGTCGCGCGCCATGAGCGTATTGGGGGAGCTAAACGGCATATATGAAGCTCAACGCGATTGAGAAAGCGCTGATGAACAACCCGGCGCGTGCGCTGCTCCAGCGGCAGTATGAGGCGCCCCTGCTTAAGCGGATGGGAGGAAGCTTGGAGGGCGCACGGGTGCTTGAGGTTGGCTGTGGGCGTGGGGTCGGTACGGACATCCTTTTTACCCACTTCGGCGCCCAGACAGTGTATGCCTTCGATCTCGACCCGGACATGGTGCAGCAGGCGCGCCGCCGTCTCCAGAGCTACCCGCCTGCGCGGCTCACCTTGACGGTAGGGAGCGTCACGCAGATCGCCGCGCCGTCTGCGGCGTTCGATGCGGTCGTTGATGTTGGCATCATCCATCACGTTCCAGACTGGCGCGCGGCCATCGCGGAGGTCTGCCGCGTCCTGCGCCCCGGCGGGCGGTTTTTCTTCGAGGAGGTCACCCGCCACGCGCTCAACCGCTGGGCCTACCGCACGTTTTTAGACCACCCGCGCCAGGATCGCTTCAGCGGCACGGAGTTTCTTGCCGAACTCGAGCGTCACGGCTTGACGGTAGTCGATTCGGTTGAGCTGTTCTTTGGTGATTTCGTGGTCGGGGTTGCGCAGCGTGGTATCGCATCACCAGATGGTGCCGAGATGCCGTGATAGCTGCAACAGATTGACAAGGTGCCGAGGTGACGTATACTATATCATCATATCATTACTTGATGATATAAAACGAGAGCGGGAGCTACCCTTGACATCTTCAGCACAAGCGACCAGCCTGAAAGCAAAGCTGTTCCGCGGCATGGCCGACCCTTCGCGACTTGCCATCCTGGAGGCGTTGGCCGATAGCCCCTTGACCGTCAGTGAGATCGTGGAGGCGACTGGCTTGAGCCAGCCTAATGCCTCGAACCACCTCGGCTGTCTGCGCGACTGCGGGCTGGTGTCCTCCACACAACGTGGCCGCCACGTGACCTATCAGCTGAGCGATCCCCGTGTTGCCGCGACCCTCCAGCTTGCCGACGAGTTGCTTGCCGATATTGCGCGCGGCATCTACGCCTGCACACGCTATGGTGCAGCGGAAGCGGAAACGGAGCAGCGCTAACCATGCGGGTAGGCAAACAGCTTGTGGTGTTACTGGTATCAGCCGCGGGGGCGGTACTCCTCGATGCGCTGACCAAGGGCTGGGCCGAGCGCAGCCTTGAACTCTATCAACCGGTGCCCATCGTCGGCGCATTTGCCCGCTTGACGCTCAGCTATAACACCGGTGTCGCGTTCAGTCTCTTCACCAACAGTGGGCCGCTTCCAGCCATCCTCTCCGGCGGCATAATCCTCGGTTTCATGATCTGGATAAGTCATGCAATCACAAGAGGAGCACTTTCAACCCGGCTCACACTACCACTGGGGCTTATCCTCGGGGGTGGGCTTGGAAACTTTATCGACCGCTTGCCCGACGGCCGGGTGACGGACTTTCTCGACGTTGGGCTCGGTGCGTCCCGCTGGCCCACGTTCAACCTGGCCGATATATTCCTCAACATCGCCGTTGCAACAATCCTCATCACACTGGTCCGCAGGCCAGATGTGGCCCAGCGTGACCAGGACTATCACCCGAGGAAGAACGATGGCACCCATGCAAACCCTTGAGCTCCCTATCGCTGGCATGGACTGTACGGAGTGCGTGCAGCATGTCCAGCACGCGATCGCCGCCCTCCCCGGCGTGCAATCCGTCAACGTGCTGCTCGCGGCGGAGAAGGCGGTTGTTCAGCTCGACCCGGCTCAAGTGAACCAGGATGCGCTGCGTGCGGCTGTTGAGCGTGCGGGCTACCGCGTCCCTGAGGCTCGTGTCGCTGGGCCGCAGACGGTCGAGGTGCCGGTGCACGGCATGGACTGCGCGGAGTGTGCTGGTCATGTTCAGCACGCGATTGCGGCCCTGCCTGGTGTGCAGTCGGTCAAGGTCTTGCTCTCGGCGGAAAAAGCGGTTGTGACACTCGATCCTGCCCAGGTGAGCATGACCGCTATTCGCCGTGCCGTCGAAGGCGCCGGCTACCACGTCCCCGCAGCGGCGGCCGACATTGCCCCACCGGCGGCCGCACAGGGCTTCAACCGCCAGATCCTCACACTCTTTGGGCTGGTCTTCGGCGCCGTCCTGTTCATTGTGGTGATCGGCGAGGGGCTCGGCCTCTTCGAGTCACTGACCGAGCGCGTGCCGCTACCCATCGGGGCGGCGATTGTGCTCCTCGCCGGATGGCCCATCTTTCGCAATGTGGTCCGCGCAACGCTAAAGCGCCAGGTGATCGCCCATACGCTCATGAGCCTGGGCGCCCTCGCCGCGCTCGCCGTCGGCCAGTGGGCCACCGCCGTCGTGGTCGTCTTCTTCATGCGCGTTGGTGAGTACGCGGAGCGCTTCACCACCGAGCGCGCCCGCCGGGCCGTGAAGAACTTGACGGCGTTGGTGCCAAAGACCGCCCACGTCGAGCGTGACGGAGCCGAGATCGAGGTGCCAGTCGCGGCTGTGGGAGTAGGTGACATTGTGATCGTCCGACCGGGCGAGCAGATCCCGATCGATGGCGAGGTCATCGGCGGCCAGGCCACGGTCAACCAGGCGGCGATCACCGGTGAGTCCATGCCGGTCGAGGTCGGGGCCGGCGGCCGGGTCTTTGCCGCAACGCTCGCCCAACTCGGCAGCCTGCGGGTGCGGGCGACCCACGTCGGTGCTGACACAACCTTTGGCAAGGTAATCAAACTGGTGGAGGAGGCGGAAGCCCACCGGGCCGATGTGCAGCGGATCGCCGACACCTTCTCCGCCTACTACCTGCCGGTCGTCGCCGGTATTGCAACGCTGACCTTCCTGCTCCGCCGTGATCCGCTCGCGACCGCAGCAGTGATGGTGGTGGCCTGCTCGTGCTCGTTCGCGCTGGCCACGCCGATCGCCATGCTGGCCTCCATCGGCGCCGCCGCCAAACGCGGGCTGATGATCAAGGGCGGCAAGTATATCGAGGTGCTGGCCAAGGCCGATGTGCTGCTCGTCGACAAGACCGGGACGCTGACCTTGGGCCGTCCGCAGCTCACCGACGTGGTCGTGCTGAACGGACTGCCCGCCGATGCGGTGCTGGCTGACGCTGCTGCGGCCGAGCGGTATTCCGAGCACCCCCTGGCTGAGGCGGTGCGTGTCGCGGCGCGCGAGCGTGGGCTGGCTGTGGCCGAGCCTGAGCACTTCGAGGCGATCCCCGGCCAAGGAGTTCGAGCACAGGTCGATGGTGCCACGGTGGCTGTTGGAAGTCGGCGGCTTATCCCGGCTGGGATGAACGTCCCGGCGGCAGCGGAGCTGGAGACGCAGGGCAAGACACTGCTCTTCGTGGAGCGCGACGGAGCGCTCATCGCGGTTCTTGGCGCCGCCGACACGGTTCGTTCTGAGATACCCGCAGCGCTCCAAGAGGTGCGAGCACTCGGTGTACAGCGCATCGAGGTGCTGACCGGCGACAACGAGCGGACGGCGGCCGCGCTGGCTGAGCGCCTCGGAGTTGCCTACCGCGCGAACCTGCTGCCGGAGGACAAGATCGCGGCGGTCAAGGCGTACCAGGCCCAGGGACATACCGTTGTGATGGTCGGCGACGGTGTTAATGATGCGCCCGCGCTGGCCCAGGCCAACATCGGCATTGCGATGGGCGCGGCGGGAACCGATGTGGCACTGGAGGCGGCGCATATCGCGCTGATGCGCGAGGACTGGACCCTGGTGCCGGAAGCGCTACGCATCGCCAGACGCACCATGCGGGTCGTCAAGACCAACATTGGATTTACCGCCGTGTACAACCTCGTCGGACTTGCGCTGGCCGCCTTCGGCTTTCTCCCGCCGATCTTTGCGGCGGCGGCGCAGTCGCTGCCGGATCTCGGCATCCTCGCCAACTCGTCACGTCTCCTGCGTGCTCCCGCCGCACCGCCAGCGGCCGTACCACCAGGAGCACCGCCGGTCGCAGTCCAGCAGGTGGCTGGTGATTGACGCCTAACCAGCGGGAGCCGCACGAAGGCGTCGTAGGATATCCGGGCGCAAACGATGACTTGGTATCACCCAACGGGGCAAGGGCGGTTTCATCACACATGATGGAGGCGCCTGCACCCTCGTCTGGGTTGTAGCGTCCTTAATCGAGGGTCGCCTAAGACGCCTGGTAGTGTACCCTGTCCCTCGTGCGACAGCGCCATCGTTCATAGGAACATAATCCGTCATCCCACTACGCTGAGATGTGATTGGTGAAATAAGAGTGAGGAACAGGGAGTGAGCACGATGACAGACCGACCACTGGAGCGTATGACCTTCACGGTGCCGCAAATGGATTGTGCTGCCGAGGAGCAACTGGTACGCATGAAACTGGCCGATCAGGAGCATGTGAAGCGGCTGGTCTTCGACCTGTCAGGCCGCACCGTCGCCGTGACCCACGCGGGCGACAGCACCGCGATCGAGCGGGCGATGCGCGAATTAAACCTCGGCGCTTCGCTGGCCGGACGAGAAGCCGTAGATGCCGATGATGTTGAGCTTGACGCGAACGACGCCCAGCAGCGCAAGCTACTGATCATCGTGTTGCTGATCAACGCCAGCTTGTTCCTGCTCGAACTGATCGCCGGTTTTCTAGCGAACTCGATGGGCCTGGTGGCCGACAGTCTTGATATGCTGGCCGACGCCCTGGTGTACGGCCTGAGCCTCTACGCCGTAGGCAAGGCCGTTGCTCAGAAGAAGCGTGTTGCCCGCATCAGTGGCTATTTCCAGCTGCTCCTGGCAGTCTTTGGCATCTTCGAGGTGCTGCGGCGCTTCTTCGGTGCCGGCGATGAGGCCAACTTCACACTGATGATCACGATCTCGCTGATTGCGTTGGCGGGCAATGTCGCCTCGCTCCTCGTGCTGCGTCGTACGCAAAGCCAGGACGCCAATATCAAGGCGAGCCAGATCTTCACCTCGAACGATGTTCTGATCAACATCGGCGTAATTGTCGCCGGTGTCATGGTCTTCGTCACTGGCTCCAATCTCCCCGATTTGGTCGTGGGGGCAGCCGTGTTCTTCCTGGTAGCCTCGGGCGCCTTCCGCATTTTGCAGCTTGCAAAGTGAAGTCGGCTCACGTGCCACCCACGTCGCCTTGCCCTGCTTTCCGCTCAGTCATCATCCGCATAATGCCGCTCACACCGGCCTTATGCCGCAGGCGACCGGACTGACGTCACGATGCGTGGGAAGAATCGGCCGGTGCGACGCATATAGGTCCGGTACTCGTCGCCGAACGTCTCGATCAGCCGGGCCTCCTCGCGAGGCGTGCGCCAGAGGAGCACCGCCAGGGGGATGAGCATGCCGACGCCGAGCGTCCAGAGGGCGGTGAGCAAGGTTAGCGAGATACAGAGGAGGATACCCACACTGTAGAGTGGGTGGCGCACCCAACGGTAGGGGCCATGAGTGATCAGCTGATGCCCCTCGCGCGTTGCGTGGCTGGGCGAGATGTTCGTGCCGATGCTGCGGAGTGCCCAGGTCGCGAGCGGGATGGCGATGATCATACCGGCGGCGCCGAGCCAGCGCGTCCAGGAGGGCAGATAGAGGCGCGCCCACGCGACCCACACTGGGTTGATCAGGTAGCCCAGCAGCGGCAGCAGGACGACCAGGCTGAGCAGACGCAGCACCACCACAAGCCGCAGGCCGTTCTCGCCTTGCAGCGCGCCGCCAACCCGGTCGGCACGGCGTCGAAACGTCGCGCTGATCCCGAAGACGAGGCTCAGAATGCCCAGCGTTAGGCCGCGGTAGACCAGCGCTTCGTTCATTACCCCCTCCTTATTCGGTATTTAGGCATTCCTAAAACAAGTGTCGAGAAAAGGGCGGCTGAGCGAGGGCCCAGCCGCCCAAAACGAGCCTACGCAGCGACCAGCAGCGCGGTCGCGTACATGATGAGTATGCCAGCCGCCAGCCCGCCGAAGGTGGCCGGCGAGAGCAGTGGCGCCCCCTCCTCGCGGCTCTGGCGCACGATCAGCCGGCCCACCTCGTAGACCACCTGGGCAATCGCGCCCGCCCCCAGCGCCAGGAACACCGCCGCCAGCAGCGCGTTGTAGATGAAGCCGCCGATCCAGACGCCGAGCACCGCCGGAAGTCCGGCCAGGGCCGCCAGCAGCACGAAGTGCCACCAGGCCGGCCGTTCGCGCGCGATGGGTGCGGCGATGCCGATGCCCTCAGTGATGTTGTGCAGCGTGAAGCCGATCACCAGGAAGGTCCCCAGGGCTGCCTCGCCCAATGCGAAGGCCGCGCCGATCGCCAGCCCCTCGCCAAGGTTGTGCAGCCCGATGCCGAAGGCAATTCGGTAGGCCACGCCGAGCTTCGAGGCATCGCGACCCTTGCCCGCTCCGCCAACGGCGAGCAACGCGCCGAAAGCCAGCAGCGCCACCAGGAAGACCAGCGGCGCCCCGCCAAATACTCCTGGCGTGGTTGCAATCAGCTCCAGCGCTTCGGCCATTGTGTCGAAGAGCAGGAAGATCAGCAGACCCACTGTCAGGCTAAGCACGGCCTGCATCCCGCCACGGCCGAGGCGGCGCAGAAACGGGTACCAGAGCAGGCCCAGGCCCACCGGGATGAAGCCGACGTAGATGCCGAGTAAGGCGTACTGCCCGAAGGTCGCGGCGGTGGGCTGTGGGCTGCGCGTGGCGACCGCCACCTCGCCCTCGAAGGTCACGCCGTTGCTGGAAATCAGTACCACATGATGCGGCTCGTCCTGCACCCAGGGGTAGGGGATGGCAATCGTCGCCCGTCCAAGGCGCGGGATCTCCGGGCCGGGGCTGATCGCAAAGTCCCAGTAGTTGTCGTCCACCAGCACCTGAGCCACCGTTACTGGGTCAGCGCCGCCGTTCGTCACTTCCACAACCATCTGGTCGACAGCGGGCAAACTGATGCGGTCGACGGTTAATTCCTCGATCGGTGGGGCCGTGCGGTTGCCCAGCCCCGCGCCAGTGACGACGAGCATGGCGATCAGCCCGCCCAGGAGCAGCAGGGGAATCAGCGCCAGTAGCACAGCACCGGCGCCCATCGTAGGGGCCTTCGGCTGGTCGCCGGCTGGTGTAGTTACGCGTGCCATAGTGACGTTCCTATGTGAGTTGGCAGATGCCGAGCCGTGCGGCAGTCTCGAAGGGCGCCGAGGCGACGCCGTCTTCGGTTACCTCGAAGATGCCCATCCAGCCCAGGCCGTTGAACTCGCTCTGGTGGGCGTGGAACATGAACTGACCCGGTCGGTCGTAGGTGAACTCGAGGATGTGGCGCTCGGCCTGGCCCATGGTGATCACGTCGGTGAACTCGCTCGGCTCAAGCCCGGTGCCGGTGCGGTACACATTGAACAGGTTGGCGTGGAGGTGAAACGAATTGATGGGATCGAACTCGGTGAAGTTGCTCAGGTAGATCCGCACGAGCTCGCCGACCTTGAGCGGGATGGGGTGCTTGGTGAAGTGGAAGCCCACGCTGTTGACGGCGTAGATCTCGTTGGCGCCGTCGAAGTTGGTGTCGAAGGCGTTCATCACCATTATCAGCTCGCGCGCCGGCGGTCGCGGCGTCTTGGGGTCGATGATAAACGTCCCGTAGAGGCCCTTGTGGATGTGGCGCATAAACGGCGGCACGTGGCAGTGGTAGACGTGCAAGCCGAAGGGCGCCGCGTCGAACTCATAGACCGTCTGCTCGCCCGGTGCCACCGGCGTCACACCGTCCATCTCGGCGGCGTGGAAGCCGTGGAAGTGGATCGAGTGGGGGTGAGTCGAGCCGTTGGTGAAGGTGACGCGCACCCGGTCGCCCTCGGTACAGCGGATGGTGGGGCCGGGCACGCGGCCGTTGTAGGTCCAGGCGGGGAAGCTGATGCCAGGTGCAATCTCGATCACTTTATCGGCGGCGTAGACTGTGTACTCGCGCAGGGTCTGGCCGCTAGGCAGCGTGCTCACCGTGCCGTAGTCGAAATCGGTGAGCATCGCCATCGGGTCGAAGCCGTTAGCTGCCGGGTCCACATCGCCCTGGAGCATGTTTCCAAGGTTGGTCGTCGTGCCCCCGTGATCCATGCCCGGCATTGCGCCCGAAGCTGGCGCGGGGGGTGCGGCTACTTGCGGGCGAGCCGCTGCGGCGCAGCCAGCCAGCCCAAGGGCGCCGAGGCTGCCGATGCCGCCAAGAAGCGCTCGGCGCGTGAGAGAGGTGCGATCTGCCATCTGAGTTTCCTTACTGTTCGCGGACGACGATTTGGTGGGCGAGCTGGTGATCGAGCGGGTGATTCTTGCCCGCAACACACAACTGAAGGGGACCATCGAAGGGCGCACGGGCTGCGACGCGACACGTTGCACCGGGCGTCAGCCCGAGTTCGGCCAGGTAGCGCAGTCGGGCCGCGTCCTGGTCGAGCACGCGCACGATGACCAGCGGGCGGTCAACTGGCGCATCGCTGAGACGCTGATCGCTGCAGCCGGGCAAGGTGCCGTCGGGTCGGGGGATGGGATCGCCGTGCGGGTCGGTCGTCGGCTCGCCGAGCCAGGCGGCGATGCGCGCCGCGAGCTTGGGGCTGATATGGTGCTCCAGCGCCTCCGCCTCAGCGTGAACCTCGTCCCAGCTGTATCCAAGCGCCTCGACGAGAAAGGTCTCCAGTAGCCTGTGGTTGCGCACCATGCCCAGAGCCACGCGCTCGCCTGCCGGTGTGAGCCGGGCGCCGCGGTACAGCTGATGGACGATCAGGCCCCGCTCTTCCAGTTGGCGGAGCATCCCCGAGACTGAGCCGGGCTTGATCCCGCCCAGCTGCGCGCAGAGTGCGTTCGTCGAGGCACTCTCGCCACGCTGCTGCAGCGTATAGATCGCTTTCACATAATCTTCCACTGCTGGCGTCAACGCTTTGCCTTGAGCAAGAGCGTCACTATGGTCTGCTGCCAAGCACTCCATAGGTCTTCCTCACATCAAGCTCTAAGTGCGCAAAATCTATTTTTAGCCTATCCTAAAATACCATCAAAAGGGGAACAAGTCAAGAGGGAGAACGGGTAATTCTTCCCGGCTGCTCTTAAATCCTTTGCGCCTGGTCACACAGGGCCAGAGAGAGACACATATCGCCTCACCCTGGCCGCGTACCATTGTGACGTCAACCACACGTGAAGAAGCACTACGGAGCCTTTGCAGATTCAAACAAGCGGTAAAAGCGCCGTGTGAGCCATTCCACCGCAGCCTTGAGCAGTTCCCATTCGGCGCTCAAAAAACGGTACTGCCGTTTGAGCACCGCAGTGACGATAACGAAGCGCCCCCCTCTACCAGCAGGTACAATACAATTGCGAGGAGCACGCACTGCCAGAGGCTGAGCCCGATGGTTACGCCAAACAGTGGGCCGAACCAGATTGTAAATTCCAGGAGCAGAAACGGGATCTCGAGCAGCGCCTCGACCAGCACATACTTCCAGCCGAGCGGCGCCAGCCGTCGCAGCAACGGCATACGTCCGATCACGTTGCTAAGCCAGGGTTTCAGTCTCGCCATTACCGAGCCTCGATTTTTCGTACTCGCATCCAAATTTTAGGTATTCCTAAAATAACAGGTAGTCCACACAATGTCAATGCTCACACGTGAGGGCAAGTGGCAACTACGCACATTTCCTCGTCGCCTCCTCATCCGTCTCATCCTTGGCATAGGCATGCTCCTGGCAGGCGTGCTGCCGCTCCTGCTCACGCTCGATCGTCAGCCGCGCGTGCTGAGCACCCACAAGGCACCCGTCGCCAGTCTCGCTGTGTCACCAGATGGCAACCTGGTCGCGTCCGGCGCCGGTGATTTCGACATCGAGCTGTCGGAGTTGCCGTCCGGACGAGCGCGGGCAATGCTGCGCGGCCACCGCGACTGGATCTTCGGCCTGGCCTTCTCGCCCGACGGCCGCCTGCTCGCCTCAGCCTCCTGGGACTGGACGGTGCGGGTCTGGCGCGTCGCCGACAGCACAACGCAGCAGCTGCTCCAGCACGACAACATCGTCTGGGACGTGGCCTTCACCCCTGACGGCGCAACTGTGGCCACGGCAAGTGAGGATGGCGTAGTGCGCCTCTGGCGCGTCGCCGACGGCGCCATGCGCACCACCCTGCCGGTAGGCAGCGCCGTGCTCTCGGTGGCCGTCGCCCCGGACGGACGCACCCTCGCCGCGGGCAGCAGCGATGGCGCCGTGCGCGTCTGGGAGCTGCCGAGCGAGACGCTGCTGCACACCATCCCGGCGCATCCCGAGCTGGTGTTCGCTCTGACCTACACGCCTGACAGTGCAATGCTCGTCTCGGGCGCGCGCGACGGTATAGTGCGGCGTTGGCGTGTCGCAGACGGCGCTCTCGTGGGCGAGCTGAGCGGCCACGCCGACCGTGTCTTCGCCGTGGCGTTCTCGCCAGATGGCCGCGAAGTCGCCTCGGGCGGCGAGGACCGGACGGTGCGGCTTTGGCGCCCCGACACCGGCGACGAGCTGCGCCGCTGGGACGTGGGCCGCAGCCGGCTGCGCGCCTGCACGCCGAAATGGACCGGCAGCATCGGCGCGTCGATCGAGACGGTCACCGACTGCCGCTTCGACCCCGGCTTCGCTCCGGCGTACGCCGTCGCGTTCACGCCAGATGGGCGCGGGCTCGTCTTCGCAGACGAGGAGCGGGTGCGGTTGGCGACGCTGCCGTAGCGCCGCGCTCTCTCGTGCCGGTGCCTACCTCGCCAGCGTTTCGATCGCCGCCACCAACTCGTCCTGGTCGAGCGCGGCACTGTCATAGTAGCTACGAATCTGCCAGTCACGATCGATCACGACGAAGCGCCCGCTGTGGCTCACCTCGTAGTCGCCGCCGTGATCTGCGCCGTGGCCACCGGTGTGCCCATCGCCCGGAGTGTGCGCGACGCCGGCCTCGTGGGCCGCGGCATCCTCCGCCGCGGCCTCCATCACCTCGACGCCGAGCATGAAGCCGTCCACGACGACCTGGCGGATACTGGCCTCGTCGCCCGTGAGGAAGTACCAGTTGGCCGGGTCAGCCGCGAACGGCTCGCTGTACGCCTTCAGCACCTCCGGCGTGTCGCGGGTCGGGTCCACGCTGATCGACAGCAGCACCACGTCGTCGCCAAGCAGGCCCTCATCAGCGAGGCGAGTCCGTAGCGAGACCATTTGAGCAGTCAGGGCCGGGCAGATGTCGGTACAGGTGGTGTAGATGAAATCCGCCACCACGACCTTCCCGCGCAGGTCGGCGTCGCTCACGGAGCGCCCGAGTTGGTCGGTGAGCGCGAAGTCAGGTGCCTGGGCGATTGGCGCCGTAACAGCTCCGGCCTGAGCATTCAGGCGCGCGACGAGGAAGGCGATGGCGCCCGCGGCGATCAGCAGCGAGACAAGCAGCGAGCCGCCGAGCAGGGCCAGTGACGGCCGGCGAGCGGTGGAGGTTTGCATCTCACATCTTTCTAGCGGCCTCGCCATGGCTGAGGCCAGAGACCACGGGGCGGCAACGGCCTATGGTATGATGAACCCCCGGACACGAGGTCATCACGAGCGCCAGAATGACGCCGAGCAAGCGGATAGGAACAGAGTCGATGCAGGTCGAACGGCTCACCATCGGGCAGCTGGCGAAGCGCGTGAGCCTGCGTCCCTCGGCGCTGCGCTTCTACGAGGCCGAGGGCTTGCTTACACCGACCGCGCATACTGAGGCCGGCTACCGGCTTTACGACCCTGAGGCTGAGGAGACACTGCGCTTCATCCAGCGTGCCCAGCGGCTTGGGTTCGCCCTCACCGACATCCGCGCCCTGCTGGCGGGCCGCGCTGGTGATCCTATCAAGGAGGGCATGCTTGCGACACTGGCGCGCGAGCGCCTGGTCGCCCTGGAGCGCCAGATCACGCCACTGCTGGTGCTGCGTCATGAGCTCGGCCTCTTTCTCCGCGACCTGCGAGCTGCCCCCGCGGAGACGCATGCTTCCGCGCTCGACCGCCTGATCGACCAGGTCTGCGCCGAACCCCAGGCCCTCTCGCCTGACGCGGCGCTCGAGCAGCTCCTGGCTGAGACCAGCTGTGTGCTGACGAGCGATGAGGGCCGTGCCCTGCTTGTGCCGCTGCGTGGCCACCACGTCCACCTGTGGCAGGAGGGCGAGGCGTACCACATCCTGATCGTCAGCGACAATCCTGCCGTCGGTGAGGCGCTCACACGGCTCGCACAGCTGGAAGCTGGCTGCCACGCCACCGACGGCCGTGACGCGCCCGAGCTGCGCCACGCCGACGAGGGGTTTTTGTTTGTGGCTCGTGGCGAGCATGCCTTCCTCTTCGCCCGACTCTTTCTCGCGTTGGAGCAGGAGCAGCCCGCGGCCTGAGCTGCGAGCCGCCCAACCACGATACTACGGGGTCAGGTCGACGTCTGGCGCCACCTTGGCGAAGATGCGGCGCAGGTCATCGGTGCTGAGGATCGCCGGGTACATCTGCCCGTTGATCACGAAGGTCGGCGTTCCCGTCACGCCCACGCGCCCGGTCTCGGCGTAGTCGGCCTCGACCTGGGCGGCGTACTTGCCCGAGCCCAGGCACTGCCCAAAGGCCGCTGTGTCAAGGCCGAGGCCTGCCGCCATCTCGTTCAGCCGCGCCTGGCTGAAGACCTGCGGGCCGGTACCCTCGATGGTGGGCTGGTTGAGGAACATGGTGTCGTGCATAGGCCAGAAGGCGTTCTGCTCCGCCGCGCAGTAGGCGGCGGCGGCCGCGTTGCGTGAGCCCTCGCCGTGGAAGGGCGCGTTGCGGATCTCGAAGCGCACCTTGCCGGTCGCGGCGAAGGCCTCGATCACCTCGGCCTCGTAGGTGCGGGCGAAGTAGCCGCAGGACTCACACTCGTAGTCGGCGTACTCGACCACCTGGATAGGTGCGTCGGCCGGCCCCCAGGCGCGCCCGTTCGGTTCGGCGTTGGGCGGGGCGGGGTGCTCGCTCACCACGATCGGACCCAGGTTGCGCGCGATGCGCTGCTCGGCCGAGTTCTGGCCTATTGATGCCACGCTGGTGATCACCAGCACCGCCAGCAGGGCGCTAACGCCGGCGATCCAGATCAGGCGCTGCTGGTTGCGCGACTGCCGCTTGCGGCGGGGTGCGTCTTGACGAGTTGCCACATGGGTCTCCTATCTGTTGGCGCTTACGCGCCCCGGGTTACAACAGCTGGGCCGTGAGAACAAAGGCCGCCACAACGGCGACGACGATGCCGTAGACGGGAAGTGCCGCAGGGGTGATAAGCGCCCGTGCTCCGGCAGGGGCTCCTGCATCCGGCTCCTCGAAGGGTGCGAAGCGCGAGACAACCATCATCAGCGAGATGATCAGAAAGGCCGTCAGGGCCATAAACGGGATGTTGATGAAGCCGAAGATGTCCAGGTAGTCCACCGTGCAGGGCACGCCGGCGCGGCAGGGCGGCGGCGGGAACCAGTCGGTCTTGATCAGCAAGTAGTGGTAGAGCGAGACGCCGGCCCCGGTCAGCGAGAAGGGCAGCACGTAGCGGTGCAGACCGTCGTCGCGGCGCAGGATGCCGACGGCGAGCGTGATGCTGAGCGGGTACATCAGGATGCGCTGATACCAGCACAGCGTGCAGGGCATCCAGCCGAGCACCTCGCTGAAAAACAGGCTGCCGCCCGTGGCGAGCCAGGCCGCCAACAGGGCCACGTACCGGCTGAGGCGTCCGAGGACGAGCATGAGCAGCGACTCGTCCTGCTCGTCGTCCTCTGCGGCAGCAGATCGAGCCACCGTATCGTGAGTTGAAGTATGTGCCATAGCGGGAGCCCGCCGCGACGGTGACGCCGCGGACGAGTATCAATCTAGCTCAGGGGGAATGAGAACTCCAGCGACCAGACGGCGCCGGATCGCGAGCAGGGCGGGTCAATCAGGCGGGTTGGGGCGGGGGCAGCAGGGGCGGAGGCGTCAGGCGTAGGCGGAGGGCAGGTGTGGTGAGCGTGACACGAGCGGTATGGGGCGATGAGACAGCCAGCAGGAGCAGCGGGAATATTAGCAACCCGCAGTGGAGCGCACAGTGTTCCAGCGCGTCGGGCGGCGAAGGCTGCGTATCGACAGGGGTTGTCTGCGCCTGTGAAGGAAGAGCTCCATCAGCCCGGTCGCACAGCTCACGCTCACAGGGAGCGGCGAGCACGGTTAATAGGGTCACGAGCAGCAGCGCCCCAAGCAGGAGCGACTCGCGCAGTGTTCCCGGCACCAGTCGATAGGTTGTGCTTCCCTTCACATGCATCGCGCAGTCAGTATACGTGAGCCTGCAGCAGGCGGCAAGCGCATCTCACTTGAAAGGCGACAACTGCCACTTGACCTTGAAGACAGCTTGAACGTGTATGCTGCGAGCGGGTTCAGGGACGCCAGGCGCTGCGCCTGATGCCGTGAACGACATACTACATGCTACGGAGGGGGAGATGGCGCACAACCACGCCCATAGTCACGGTGATACCGGCAATATCCGAATGGCCTTTTTTCTCAACCTGGGCTTCACGCTGCTGGAGTTCGCAGGCGGCATCTGGACAAATAGCGTGGCGATTACGGCTGACGCCGTGCACGATCTTGGCGATTCCGCCTCGCTGGGCCTCGCCTGGTATCTTGAACGCTACGCTCAGCGGGGCGCCAGCCGGACCTACTCGTACGGCTACGGGCGGTTCTCGTTGCTCGGGGCACTTATCAACGCCGGCGTGCTGATCGGCGGCTCGCTTTTCGTGCTGTCCGAGGCGATCCCCCGCATCCTCGACACCCAGCCGACCTACGCCCCCGGCATGATCGGCTTTGCGGTGCTGGGCATCCTGGTTAATGGGGCAGCCGTTCTCCGGTTACGCCGCAGCGAAGGGCTCAACGCGCAGGTGGTCGGCTGGCATCTGCTGGAGGATGTACTCGGCTGGGTCGCCGTGCTGCTGGTCAGCCTGGTCCTCTTCTTCGTTGGCGACTGGTATATCCTCGACCCGCTGCTCTCAGTGCTGATCACCCTCGTCGTCCTGACAAACGCCGCGCGGAACCTCCGAGGTGTGCTGCGCATCCTCCTCCAGGCTGCGCCCAGCGGCATAGACGTGACGACGATTGACGCCGAGCTCGGGCGGATCGATGACGTCCAATCAACTCATCACACCCACGTCTGGTCCCTCGACGGCGAGCACCACGTGCTCACCACCCACCTGGTCGTCAATCCAGATACGCCCAAGGCGACCATCGTGGCGGTAAAGGACCGGGCGCGGGCGATCGCTGCGCAACTGGAGGCCAGCCACATCACGGTGGAGGTCGAGTTTGGTGACGAGGACTGTACCATGCGTGACCGACCACACGCCGAGGCTGCCCCCTGACCATGTGTGTCCTCGCCGGGGTTTCGGCCACGAGCGCCAGAGCCGTAACTCGCGCCCCAACCCGAAGATGTTGGCTGTCACTGTGCTGGTGCCGGAATGTTGACAGGGCCGGGGACATTGCCTAACAGATCACCAGCTGATGATGCGATGAGATGAGGAGCACGCGTGATGCTTCAGGTGCAGGCTCAGGGAGTGACTCTCAAGGCCAAGTTGTTCCGCGGCTTCGCCGACCCGTCGCGGCTGGCCATCCTCGAAGCGCTCCGCGAGGGGCCACGAACCGTGAGCGAGCTAGTTGCGGGGACGGGGCTGAGCCAGTCCAACGCCTCCAACCACCTGGCCTGTCTGCGCGACTGCGGGCTGGTGGCGGCGACCCAGCGCGGGCGCTTTGTGACCTACCAGTTCAGCGACCCGCGCATCGAGACGCTGCTCAGCCTCGCCGACGAGGTGCTCGCCGACGTGGCCCGCGGGGTGTACGAGTGCACCCGCTACACGGCGCCGGAGCCAGCGATCATTCCCGAGCCGGCCGTGACGACCGCGATGAAGGAGGGCCGTGATGCCTGAGACAACGACGATCGAGCTGCCGATCGCGGGCATGGACTGCGCCGAGTGTGCCTCCCACGTCCAGCGTGCGCTCGGCAAGGTTGCCGGTGTTACGTCGGCCGAGGTGCTGCTTTCCGCCGAGAAGGCCCGGGTGCGCCTGGACCGCGCTCAGGCTGATGTGGCCGCCCTGCGCCGAGCTGTAGAGCAGGCCGGGTATCGTGTGCCGGCCAGCGCCGATACCGCCGAGACTATCGAGCTGCCGATTCAGGGGATGGACTGCGCCGAGTGCGCGTCGCACGTGCAGCGGGCCCTTGCCGCCGTGCCCGGCGTCCACTCGGCCACGGTGCTGCTCTCAGCGGAGAAGGCGGTCGTCCAGCGCGACCCGACTCGCGCCCCCCTCTCGGCCCTGCGCGCAGCCGTCGAGAGCGCCGGCTACAATGTGCCCCAGGAAGAGACGGGCGCCGCCCCGGCGGCCGTGTCAGGGGTGGACTTCTCGCGCCAGGCGCTCGGTCTCTTTGGGCTGGTCTTCGGCGCCGTGCTCTTCGTCGTGGTGATCGGCGAGTGGCTCGGGCTGTTCGAGACGGTGACCGAGCACGTGCCCTTCTGGGCGGGCGTCCTGCTCGTACTGCTCGCAGACTGGCCGATCTTCCGCAGCGTCATCCGGGCCACCCTGCGCGGCCAGGTCATCTCGCACACCCTGATGAGCGTCGGCGCCTTCGCGGCCCTGGCGATCGGGGAGTGGGCCACGGCGGCCGTGGTCGTGTTCTTCATGCGAGTTGGCGAGTACGCCGAGCGCTTCACCTCGGAGCGGGCCCGCCGGGCGCTGAAGAGTCTCACTGCGCTGGCGCCCCAGCGTGCCGTTGTCGAGCGCGACGGGGCTGAGGTCGAACTACCCATCAGCACGGTGCGGCCGGGCGACGTGGTCGTCGTCCGCCCCGGCGGGCAGATCCCGGTGGACGGCGAGGTGCTCAGCGGCCAGGCCATCGTGAACCAGGCGGCGATCACCGGTGAGTCCATGCCGGTCGAGGTCGGGGCCGGCGGCCGGGTCTTTGCCGCAACGCTCGCCCAACTCGGCAGCCTGCGCGTGCGCGCGACCCGCATCGGCGCCGACAGCACCTTCGGCAAGGTGATCAAGCTGGTCGAGGAGGCCGAGACCCACCGCGCCGACGTCCAGCGCATCGCCGACAAGTTCTCCGCCTACTATCTGCCGGTCGTGGCCACAGTCGCGGCGCTCACCTACTTCTTCAGCCGGAATCCGCTGGCGACCACGGCGGTGCTGGTGGTGGCCTGCTCTTGCTCGTTCGCCCTGGCCACGCCGATCGCGATGCTGGCGAGCATCGGTGCTGCCGCCAAGCGCGGGCTGCTGATCAAGGGCGGCAAGTACCTGGAGGTGCTGGCGAAGGCCGACGTGCTGCTGGTGGACAAGACTGGGACGCTGACCGAGGGCCGCCCCCAGATCGCCGACGTGCTGGCCCTCAACGGACAGGCGGAGGAGGCGGTGCTGGCGCTGGCGGCGAGCGCCGAGCGCTACTCCGAGCACCCCCTGGCCGAGGCGGTGCGTGTTGCCGCCAGCGGGCGTGGGCTGGCGCTCCAGACGCCCGAGGCGTTCGAGGCGGTGCTGGGCCAGGGCGTCCGGGCGCTGGTTGGCGGGCGCCAGGTCGCGGTGGGCAGCCTGCGCATGCTCGGTGGCGGCGCCGATCTTCCGGCGGCCGTGGAGCTGGAGGCCCAGGGCAAGACGCTGCTGGCGGTGGCGCGGGACGGCGAGCTGATCGGCCTGCTTGCCGCCGCCGACACGCCGCGGGCCGAGCTGCCGACCGCCCTCGCCGCCGTCCGTGAGCTCGGCATCAAGGAGGTGGTGGTGCTCACCGGCGACAACGAGCGCACCGCCGCCGCCCGGGCCGACGCTCTGGGCGTGGCACACCGGGCCCAACTACTGCCCGAAGACAAGATCGCGATCGTGCGCGAGTACCAGGCGCGGGGCCACACCGTGGTGATGGTAGGCGACGGGGTGAACGACGCGCCGGCCCTGGCCCAGGCCGACGTCGGCATCGCGATGGGCGTGGCCGGCACTGACATCGCCGTCGAGGCGGCCCACGTGGCCCTGATGCGTGACGACGGCGGCTCGTGCCGGAGGTGCTGCAGATCGCCCGGCGCACGATGCGGGTCGTCAAGACGAATATTGGCTTTACGGCGCTCTACAACCTGGCGGGCCTGTCGCTGGCCGCCTTCGGCTTCCTGCCGCCCATCCTGGCCGCGGCGGCGCAGTCGCTGCCCGACCTCGGCATCCTGGCCAACTCCTCGCGGCTGCTGCGCCAGAAGGCACTCCTGCCTGATGCCGCGCCGAACTCGGCTCTTTCTGCCTCTCCCGCGCGAGCGGCTTCGCACGTGGTGGCCCCGCTGACCGTCGCGCTCCTGACCCAGCAGGGCGGCGATGGCACCGCCGCCTGTGGGTGCTGTGTGCCCGCCGCGCAGGCCGCCATTCAGAAAGAAACGCTGGAGCAGACGAGTGGCGGCTGCTGCGTGCCTGCCGGAGAGCTGAGCGTTCAGGACGCATCAGCGGAGACGAGCTGCAGATGCTGCGGGCCTACTGCTGAACAGACCACCGGGCATACTGTCGAGCAGCGTGCCTGAGCGACCTATCATCACATCGCCGTGCAAGTGTTGTCCCTGAGGAGTCACGCCACATGTCTGTGCTATCTGACCCTGCGGCGGCTACGGCCTGGAACCGCGCCCGTTATAGCGCCTACGCGCCGCTCTACGACCTGGTAGCTGCGCCGTTCGCTGCCGGACGGCGCCGCTCGGTCGAGCTGCTCGCGCTCCAGCCGGGGGAGCGTGTTCTGATCCTGGGCTGCGGTACCGGGCTTGACCTGCCACTCCTGTCGGGGGATGTGCGGGTGACTGCGTTTGACCTCACCCCGGCGATGGTTCACCGCACGGCGACACGGGCGACGGGGCTCGGGCGAGTGATCGATACGGCCGTGATGAACGGGCAGCAGGTGGCCCTCGCCGACGGCGCCTTCGACGCGGTGGTGCTCCACCTCATCCTCGCCGTGATCCCCGACCCGATGGCCTGCGCCAGGGAGGCCGCACGCCTGCTCCGCCCTGGCGGCCGGGCCGCGATCTTCGATAAGTGGCTGCCCGACGGGGCGCGGCCGTCGCTCGCGCGCCGAGCGGTGAACGCGGTGACGAGCGCCGCGTTCTCGGACATCAACCGGCAGCTTGGGCCGATCCTTGCGACGACGGATCTGCGCGTCACGCATCAGGAGCCGGCTGGCCTTGGCGGCGCGTATCAGGTCGCGCTGGCAGCGCGCCCGCTGCGTTGAAGCAACGATGCAATCACACGCACGAAAGAGCCTTTCTACGCAAAACGACCCGGCATCACTACGGACAACCACCCGGCTCTGGGAGATCGACGTGGCTCGTGGCATCGCCGTGGTGCTAATGATCTTCTTCCACCTGATGTGGAACCTGCAGTTCCTCGGCCTGAGCGATGTGAATGTCTTCTCGGCGCCCTGGCAGGCCTTCGCCCGCGGCAGCGTCGCATCGGCAGCTTCACCTTCCTGATCTAGCGGGGCTCTCGCTGGCGCTTGTTGGGCAAGGCTCCACAGCCGCACAGCACTCTGGCGCTACGCACTGCGTCGAGGCGGCCTCATCTTTAGGCTTGGCATGCTGAACCGTCAGGCTCTTGCCCGTCTCACGGTAGTACGCCCGCCGACGGACCAGCGCCCAATTCCAGACCTAGCGCCGCACCCCCGCCCACTGCTCAAACACCACCTTCTGCTCACAGGACGGCAGCAGGCGGTATCGGTAGGCTTTCTGATGGGCACTCATGTCGTTCCGCTCATCTGTTCGGGCGTCTGTAGTCTACTACTTCGAGGGCAGTTTGTCGCGGCACCACGCCATCAAACGCGCTTCACCCCCGCCGCAAGCAGCGGGGCACTCGCGCTACCAAACACAAAGTAGACCGGATTGTCTTCTTCGAGATCCCTGGTTCTCGCGTTTGATCGTTCTTGGGGTGTTTGACAGCCAATTTCGAAAAATCCCTCCGCGTCCGTGGCGTTACACAAACGTCCAGCGCTTCCGGCGTCAGGCCATCTTTGGGTTGATGGGTGGAGCGGCCGGCCCCGACCGCTCGTGGATTGCCAGGTCGTAGGCGACGTCCATGGCTTCGCTGACAAACTCCTGGAACGCGTCGAAGAACTCGAGCTCGGGGTCGTCGCGCTGGGCGTAGCACAGCTTGCGCTGCGCAAACAGCCACTCGGCTTTGCCCACATCCTCGGGGCTCAGAAACACCGCGATCTCGTTCGCCAGCGGCTCAGCCTCCTCAGCGGCACGCACGAGGCGAGCGCGGAGTTCGGCGATGATGCGCTTCGCGGTGGCAAGGTCGGTCACGTCCGGCGCTGGCTCGTTAGTCTCGGGCAAGGAGTTGCCTGCTGTGGTCTCGTTCTGCATGGCCTCGATCTTCCGTTATCCATCCTGTTGCGGCTCTTCGCCAGGCTCAGCCGCATCCTCGTCCGGCCGCTCATCATTCGCCGTCGGCGCTTGCACGCCCCCGTCTACGCGCTCGTCCCCGCCCTCCTTCGCCGCTGTGCCTTCTGCCGCTCCATCAATCAGCTCCTCGATCTTCGTCGTGGCGTCGCGCTGGAGCCGCGGCAGCACGTGGGCGTAGGTGTTCATCGTGGTGCTGATCTGCGAGTGGCGCAGGATCTCCATCACCACGCGGGGGTGGACGCCCTGGGCGATCAGCAGCGTGGCGCAGGAGTGGCGCAGGTCGTGGAAGCGGATCGTCTCCGGCAGCCCCGCCTTTTTGAGCACCTGCTTGAAGTGACGGATGAGGTTGCGCGGCTCGATCGGCGTGCCCGTGCGGGTGGTGAAGACCAGCCCGTTCTCCTGCCAGGCCTCGCCGGCCTCCGCGCGCTCCTGCTCCTGTATCTCGCGTCGCCGCCTGAGCTGGGCAAGGAGCACCGGCGGCAGGTCGACGCCGCGGGCGCTGGACGCGGTTTTGGTGGTGCCGCGCTCCAGTCTGCCGCGCACCCGCTGAAGCACACCGGTGACTCGGAGGGTCGCCCGCTCGAAATCGATGTCCTTCCAGCGCAGGGCGAGCACCTCGCCACGACGGAGGCCGAGGCTCAGCGCGATGCGGTACAGAGCCTCCCAGCGATGGCCAGCGACCGCCTTGAGCAGCGCGCGGGCCTGTGTCTCATCCAGTGGCTGAATGCTGAACTCGGGCTGCGCCTCCTCCTCATCGGCGTCAGTATCGCGGTAGCGCGGCACGTCCACGAGCGTGGCGACGTTGCGCTGGACGTACTGCCAGCGCATCGCCTGGTTGAGCGCGCGCCGCAGGGCCGCGCGCACATTGCGCACGGTGTTGTACTTCCGGCCCTCGGCCGCCAGGGCGTTGAGCATCGCCTGGACATGCTCGGGCTGGAGCTTGTCGAGCTGGTGGCGGCCGAGGTGCGGCTTGAGGTGGTCCTTGATGATCTGCCTGTAGCCGTCAACGGTGCGGGCTTTGTTGCGCCTGCTGACCACGTCGGCTATCCAGCGGTCGAGAAACTTGGCCACCGTTAGGCGCTCGACCGCCAGGTTGGCGCCGGCCGCCTGCGCCTGCTGGGCCGCCCGCAGTTTCTCCACGACCTCCTTGCGCGTGTCGCCGTAGATGTACTTGCGCTTGCGCTTGCCGTTGACCACTCCGAGGTCGATGACGGCACACCAGCGGCCGTCTGGTCGTTGGTGAATGGAGCCCTCACCGTTGCCACGTCGTCTGCCCATCTCGACCTCCATCGCCTGAGCTGGCCGGAGCACACTCCGTTGCCCAAAGCGGTACGAGCGACAACGCACCTGTTGTCGCCGATAGCTGTTTCTGTGTTCGTGAGGGCGCACCGAACCAGCCCATGCGTCAGGTGATGCACGGTCGACGCAGCGCTACGCCGTTGTTTGCTTCAGGCCAGGAGCTTAGGGGGTTGCGGCCGGGGTGGTTCGTCGGGCGACCCAGGCACGCAGCGCTGCGACGGGGATGCGACGGGCAGCACCGTGTCGCACCGAGGGGAGCTCACCGGAGTCCATCAGCTCGTAGATCGTCGAGCGGCTGAGGCAGAGGATGCGAGCGGCCTCCTCAACCTTCACCAGCAGCGGCTCGATCGCCGCCTCCAGCTGGAGTTGCTCCTGCTGCGGTTGCTCGCTCATGGCTGTCCTCCTGCTTATCCACGTTCCATCCAAGTCGTTGAGATTGCTCTGGAACACATCGTCTTGTGTGGACAGCATACAGGACGATGGTGTATTTGCGAAGGGGACAGTTGAGGGGTCATGTCTGGGGACATGAGAGGGGGACAAACTAGCTTGGAAAGCCGAGGCCGCGCTCGCGAAGCGAAACGTAGCGCCCACCCGCGATGACAAGATGGTCGAGACATTCGCAGTCGAGGAGTTTTCCCGCCTCGACGATCTGTCGCGTGACCAGAATATCCTCCGGCGACGGAGTAGGGTCGCTGGTCGGATGATTATGCGCCACGATGATGCTGGTTGCGTTCACCCGCAACGCCTCCTTGAACACCTCCCCCACTCTGATCATGGCCGTGTTGACCGAGCCGCGGTAGACCTTGGATACTTTGATGAGACGATTCTTGGTATCAAGGGCGGCGACCCAGAGCTCCTCCTGGTCGAGGGCCATCATCTCGATCATGAAGAGCTTGGCGACGTCGGCGGGGGACTTGACCTGAAAGCGGTCGTGGTAGCCGGCGATGGCCAGGCGCCGGCCGATCTCCAGCGCCGCCTTGAGGCTCGCGGCCTTACGGGGCGTGCCGATGCTGGCCGCGACGGCGCGGATGTCGGCGCGGAGCAGGCCGACCCAGCCCTGGTAGTCGCGCAGGCACTGCGTGCAGATCTCCAGGTCATGCTGGCCGGAGACCAGGGCGAGCAGCTCGGCGTCGCTGAGCACATCGGGGCCGTGGCGGGTGATGCGGCTGGCCGGCTGCTCGTCGGCGGGGAGTTCGCGGATGCGCATCAGCGTCCCCCTTCGTTCATGCGGTCGACCACCTTGACCACCCGCAGCGCCAGTATGAGCCGGTGCCCCTGGCGGATCAGCTCGGCCACGCGACCGGCCGCCGAGGGGTTGGACAACACCAGGTCGGCGTACTGCTGCTCAAGGCGCTGATGAGATTGTTGCCCGCCGCGCCGTCCGTGCTCGGCGGCGTTCTCGCTGGTAAACCGCGTCATCTGTGTGCCCTCCCGGTTCGTGTCGAAACCTGGGCATAAGTAACCAGCCGCCGGGCGGCTGGTAGGCACTGGGCGAGCGAGCGGCGAAGCAGGCTACCCCGGAGGCAGGCAACAAAACAGCCCCAGCAGGCGGCTGAGGCTGTGGAGCGGACTATGGAGAGCTGAAGCAGTCGCTACGCGTCTGGAGCGTGGTCCTGCTGGGCGAGCCAGGCCAGGAGATCAGTCTGCATGGTGAAGTCGAGCAACGCCTCGCTCAGGGTAAGCAACGCATCAGGGGCGAGTGCCACTACACGCGCTTGCAGCTCTTCAGAGAGCGGGCCGGGCTTGCGGTTTCAGCAGCCGCAAGACGATCTCGCGCCGTGAGCGTCAGTAGCGTCTCAGGAGAAAGCGCTGCCACCCGCGCCTGAAGTTTACCGGCGAGCGGTCCAACCTTTCGGTTCAACTGGCGCAGCACAATTGCCTGGCGCTCTTCACGCCGGCCTTCCGCCCGACCGATCTCCTCGAAACTGGTAACGAAGTGGGTCACGATCCTTGCCTGCCGTCTTGCTGGTCGAGCCAGGCCACAAGGTCGCCCTGGTCGGCAAAGTCGAGCAGCGCCTCGCTCAATTCGAGGAGGGCATCCGGAGCCAGCGCAGCGATCTGCGCCTGAAGCGTGTCTGGAAGTGAACCAAGTTTGCGATTGAGCTGGCGCAGCACAATAGCCTGCCGCTCTTCGAGCTGCCCCTCAACCCGCCCCTCGAGCCTGCCCTCAGCCCGCCCGATCTCCTCGAAGCTGGTGACGAAGGTGTCCATACCGGTGACCTCCTGTTCCACTGCTCGCATTTTATCACGCGCCTCCTGCGCGCGCACCGGGTCGAGCCGGAGGATGTGGTCGATCAGGCGCAGCAGGGCTCGGACATCCTCGGCGTCATAGCCGAGGCCGAGCAGCGTGCGAAAGCGCGCCACCTTGCGCTGTAGCCGCTCCGCCGGTTTGCCTCGCGTTTCCAGGCCGTCGCGATGAATGAGGGTCAGGGTCGCAAACGGGTTGCGCAGCGTCTCCAGATCAGCGGGGTCGAGGTCGAGCAACTTGATGGTGGGGAAGCGGAGCGAAAGCGAGCAGCCCCAGAGGTCGGAGGCGAATGCGCTGGGCCGCCAGGCCGGGTCGTCATCGCCGAGGACCGCCAGGCTCACCACTGGCACACGCTCGCGGTCGAGGATGCGCGCGTGGTAGAAAAACATCCGCTCTGCGAACACTGCGTCGTGCTGGCTTTGGATCTCGATATGAATGAGCACCAACGCGGGGGTGCCGTCGCGACGAGTGACGGCCGCGAGCTTGTCGACGCGCTGCTTGCCCTCGGGGTCCTCAGGGGCGATCTGCTGGAGGTCGGTGTCGCGAAAGACGACCGGCTCGTCCCAGTCGATGGCCTCATAGGCATCGGGGAAGAAGAACTGGAGGAACGGCGCGAAGTAGCGCTCCAGGGCGTACTTCCACGCCCCGTCGAAGTCCGAGGATGGCTGCTTCATGGCTGCCTCATCACAACAAGGAGCGGCTGGGACCCCAGCATTGTATCCGAAGTCGAACGCGCGTTCAATCGCGAGGGCGCCTTGTGGGCGTGAGCTCGTGCATGTAAGAACCCACTCGCTCACGCCCAGCGTGCGAGCCACTCCGCTTAGAACAAGGACAACTGGCGCACCTCTGGCTCGCTGACCGCAGCTTGAGTGTGTGCTGCTGGTCGCCGTCGCTGCGTTGTGGCTTCACTAAGGGGCGTAGAGCGAAGTGGTGTGCTGTCGAACAAACCAACCGCGACCGCCAGCGCCTGCACCTCTTCTGCATCACGTTGTGCAGCCTCATTGGTCTCGCCGCCAGAGCGCGTGCTCAGGGCTTCCTGCTCCATCATCCTTGCCATCAGGGCAAGCGAGGCGGGGGCGGGCGGGATGACCGTCGCCCACTCGTCCCAGCCCTCCTCGGCCCGCTCCTGCTGGGCGAGGGCGAGCAGCAGGTCGGCCAGCGGCGTCTCGTCCGCTGCTGCCACGCGGGCGGACCGAGCGGTTCCTTCCGGCACCGTCGCGTGTGCCCCGTCGGCCTGTGGGTCAGTCTGGGCCTCAGCCGCAGCGAAGGCGGCATTGATCGCCTGGAGCTCGCCCATCGCCGCGTCGTAGGTTGTTTGTCCGTCCCAGCTGGCCAGACGCGCAAGCTCGCGGTCGATGGTGGCAATGCGCTCGTTGGCTTCGGCGATGCGCCCGTGCAGTCGCTCCAGGATGCTGGGAATGTCGCTCACGGTGTGGCCGACGCTCTGCCAGACGCCGGTGTCCGTGGAGGCCGTAATGGTGTCGAGGGTGGCGCCGCCGGGGAGCGCAAGGCTCAGGTCGGCGGCGAACACGGCGTGGGCCTGGACGACCAGGTCGAGACCACGGTAACGGGCGACCACCCCCCGCAAACGCTGCCGCTGGAAAGCAGCCGCGCTCTGGTAGTCGTGCACGAGTCGGCGCACCGCTGACCCCGCCTCGGCCCGCGCCGTCATTGTTTGGTTTGGTTCCGCTCCTACCGTCGTAGCCACCTCAGCACAGAACGGCTCGTGCGGATAGGCAGCGACGAGCTTGGCGGCCCACTCCCACTGGGCGCGGCGGCCCTCGACCCGGCGGATCTCCTCCTCGGTGAAGTGGCGCTCCAGCTGGAGGTTACGCCGGGTGTCGAGCCAGACGCCGCGCACCCGCTCAAGCCGAGCGACCTCGGCCTCCAGCTGCACCTTGCGCACGACCTGGGGGTTACCGCTGGCGATCGCCTTGATCTCAGCGGCCGACAGCACCACGTCCGAGGTATCCTCGACGGTGCGGGCGGTGATCTCGCCGGCCAGCGCCTGCTCGATGAAGCGGGCTTTGGATTCCACCAGCTGGTAGAGGTAGGCGTCGAAGGAGCCTTCGGTGAGGTAGCTGAAGATGTAGCAGGCTGGCCACTGATTGCCCTGGCGCAGGATACGGCCGTGGCGCTGCTCGAGGTCGCCCGGGCGCCAGGGGCAGTCCAGGTTGTGGAGTGCAATCAGCCGCTGCTGCACATTCATCCCGACACTCATCTTGCCGGTCGAGCCGATCAGGACGCGCACGCAGCCCTCGTTCATCGCGGCGAAGAGGGCGTCGCGCTGGGCTTTGGTGGTGCAGTCGTGGATGAAGGCGATCTCATCGCGGGCAACTCCCGAGGCGACGAGGCCGTCGCGAATCTCGTAGTAGACGAAGTTGCTCAGCGTGCGCTCCTCGGCGGTCTCGACCTCCTCCTTACCCTCGGAGCTTTCGCCCTGCGGCTCGGTCACCATGATGCGAGTTGGCGGCTCGTCCGCGCCCCGTCCAGTTCCCTTGGGCGTGGCCAGGTCGCAGAAGACCAGCTGGGTGCCCCGGAGCGGTGCATAGGTGTGGTACAGCTGGGCAACGTTGGCGACGAGTGCGCCGATCTTGCTCCGCCGGGTGCGCAGGGCCTTGGGCACGACCAAACGGATGTCGAGTGCGGCCTTGCGCCCGTCACCCACGACGCGCAACATATTGTCGATGCTCGGGTCGACCCGGCCGCTCCGTACGTCGTCGGCGCGGGCGACCAGGGACTGGACGTAGCGCTTCAGCGCGGCCGAGGGCGGCACCACGACCGGGATGACCTTGCCGGTGACCAACTCCGGCTCGGGCAGGCCCATCTGGGACTTGGTACGCAGATTGAGCACCTGGCGCCATAGTGCCGACATCTCCGGCAGGTTCACGAAGGTCGCCAGCCGAGTGTTCATCCGGAAGCCGCCGCCGTCGGGCTTCATCTCAAACGCCATCTTTGGCTGGGCGTACAAGGACACCCACTCGTCGAAGTGGTGGATGCCGACGGCTTCCAGCTGCTGCTCCTGGAGGTAGAGCTGCATCACATACCCCTCACCGATGGTGTTCATAATGGGCGTCGCCGTCAGGAAGACGACCTTTTTCTGGCGCTGGAGCAGGTCCCAGGTTTTGATGCGCATGTCGAGCGCACGCTGGCTGTGGGCCGAGGGCAGGCCGGCGATGTTGGTGAGCCGGGTCGGCACGAAGAGATTCTTGTAGGCATGGGCTTCGTCGACGATGAGCATGTCGAGGCCGAGCTCCTCCCAGGCGATGGTGCGGGCGCTGTCGCGGGCGATGCTGTCGGCCATCGACTGTAGCCGCTCCTCCAACCGCTTGATCGCCCGCTCGATCTGCTTCAAGGAGCGCTTCTCGTCGCTTGAGGTGGCGGTGGCCCGCTGCTCCTCCAGGTAGGCGCGGAGGCGGTCGGTCTCCTTGTCGCGGAACGCGGTCACGAGGTCGGCGCTGAGCGGCAGCAGGGTGAAGCTGGAGTGCGCAATGACGACGAGGTCCCAGTCGCCCGTGGCGATCCGGCTGAGCACCGTGCCCCGGCGCTGCCTGGCGAAGTCCTCGGGGGCCATCGCCAGCACCTTGATGCCGGGGTAGAGCCGGCGAGCCTCGTTGGCCCACTGGCCCACGAGATTGTTTGGCACGACTGCGAGGGCCTTGGTGCAAAGGCCGAGGCGGCGGGCCTCGACCGCGGCTGCAATCGCCGTGAACGTCTTGCCACCGCCGACGGCGAAGCCGAGCAGGGTGCTGGGCCGCTGCAGGATCTGCCAGACCGCGCCCTTCTGATAGTCGGCCAGGTCGCCACCGCGGAGCAGTGAGGCGTTGATGCCGGGGAACGAGAGATGGCCGCCGTCGTACACGCGCATGCGGTGGCTGTTGAAGCGCTCGTTGTAGAGCCGGCACAGCTCGTCGGCGCGCGCGGGGTCGTCCCAGACCCAGCGCTGGAAGGCCTGGGCGATCTCCTGCTGCTTCTCCTGGGCGGCCACCGTCTCGGCCGGGTTGAGCACGCGCCGCTCCTGGTCGCCGACGGTGATCACGTCGTAGACCGTGACCGGCACGCCGCGCAGGGAAGCCTCCAGGATGGCGATGGCATCTGCTCGTTTGGTGCCCCAGCGGGTGGTTGCCTCGACGGCGAACGCCCCCTGCTTGCCGGGGTCGGACAGCACCCACTCGCCCAGCGACGTGCGATACGTCGCCTCGCCTACCCAGACGGGAAGCAGGCTCTTGATGAAGGCCGTGACGATTGCGCCCGGCAGCCAGAAGGCGTTGAGGTTGACGATGATGTCGCGCGGGCCGAGCGGCTCGGGCTGGACGGCCTGGAGTGCGGCGACGTTGCGGGCAAACGCCGGGTCGCGCTCGACCCAGACCCGGGCGTCACGGAGCTTGGCCACCACGTTGCCGCTCAGGTAGATGTCGGCGAGCTCGTACTGGCCTGTGCCAGGGAGGCGGTAGACCCGCTGGTCCAGGGCCGCGACTACCGCATCAGGCGACTGCCCGGCCAGCGTGGCGATGTAGCCGATATCGAGGCCACCGCGCTCGTCGAGGCAGCGCAGCAGCGCCTCGGTCGGGCTCAGCGTGCCGGGGAGCACAGTCTGGTGTGGGCGCAGGGTGCGCTCACGGAAGATGCGCTCACGGTCAGCCAGCCAGCGCCCGCTCGGCGTGCGGCGGGGGTTGCGCTCCAGGGCCAGGAGAAACTGTAGCTCGGGTACGTCACCGAACAGCCGCTGGTTGCGCGGGTCGTGGATGACGCCGTACTGCCACACGAAGCCCTGGTACACCCGGTTGAGTTCGGCCCGCGCCGCGTCCACATCAGGCTCGTCGTTCAGCTCGGCCCGGATGAGTGCTTTGGCGGCGTTGTAGATGTTTGCCAGGCCGGCAGCGCGTTCCTGGGCCACGCCGCCAAGCGCGGGGATGGCAATCTGCTCGGCCCGGCGCTCGTGGAGGGGCGACGGCGCGGCCGATACAGACACTACCGCGACCTCGTTCGGCGTGAAGGGGGCGATCACCTGCGCGGGCAGCAGCGTGGCGAGGCGCGCCTGAAGCGTTGCGGCTAGATCATTGGCTGGTGGCATCACCTGGAGCCAGAGGCTGTTGTCGCTGGTGACGACGACCGGCTGGCCGATCACGCGCTCCGGCTGGTCGAGCCAGCACTGATTGACGGCCAGGCGGGCCGCGGCGAGCTCCTCGGGGTCCTTGATCTCGCGGGTGTAGCGCGAGCCAACCGTCATCGAGCGGTGGTCAGTTGATCGCTGGTAGTCAGCCTCCGCTACCATGAGCCAGCGCGGTTGCTCTGCTTCCGGCTGCGGCTTCTTCTGGAGGATGAGCAGGTCGGTGGCGCTCTCCGAGCCGCTCATACGCCGGAACACGCCGTTGGGCAGGCGGAAGGCGCCCAGCAGCGTGGCCTGCTCGGCCAGGAAGGAGCGGACGGCCCGGGCCTGCTTGTCCAGCGTGCCCCAGCTGGTCAGGAAGACAACCAGGCCGCCAGGCCGCACCAGCCGCAGGGCTTTGGCGAAGAAGTAGTCATGAATTTGTCCGCGAAGAGCTGCGGGGACATGGGGGTCGTGGACGCTCATCTCGCCAAACGGGACGTTGGAGATCGCCAGGTCGAAGCCGTTGGGCGGCAGGTCGACGCGCTCGAAGCCGATGCCGCCGTGCAGGGTGATGTCGGGATGGATGTGGCCGAGGATGCGGGCGGTGACTGGGTCGAGCTCGACGGCAGTGATCTCGGCCCGCGCCCGCAGCTCCGGCAGCATCGCCGAGATGAAGTGGCCCACGCCGGCGGCCGGCTCGATGATGCGCGGGCGCTCCAGCGCTCTGAGGCCGAGCTGCTCGACGGCCTGCCAGATTGCGGCGACGATATCGAGCGGAGTGTAGAAGGCGGTCAGTGCGGCGACACGGAGGTGGCGGGCGTCGTCGGATGATAGGAACGCACCATAGCTGTCGTGGAGCACATAGCGGCCGGCGGCGTGGTCGTAGCGGAAGAGCCGGTTCAGCAGGGCCGACTCGCCAAACGCGCTGTAGTGCGCCAGGACGAGCCGCTCCTCGTTGGTTGCGGGGCGGCCCTCGGCCTCCAGCTGGTGCACCAGCGTGAGCGCGGCAAGATTCTTCCCAAAGCGATCGCCGGGGCCCGTGAAGCTCAGGGTCTCGGGCGTGAGATGGAAGGCCGACGGGCAGGACAGGTTCGCCACAGCAGTGCTCCTCTCGGGTGAAGGAAGACTGCGGTGGCGGCATCACGCCGCGGGCGGCGTGATAGTGGCTCCTTGCTTGATCAGCGGCTCACGACGCTGGTTGTGATGTGCTATGCGGGTTGGACGAATAATATGCAGGAGCTGTGACCCTGGACCAAATGCTCCACTCAATCGGGGGCATCGCATGACCGTCGACGAGACGAACGAGCGCTTTCTGGCCTTGCTGGAGGCTCACCAGAAAATCCTCTACAAGGTGGCCTACGTGTATTGCCCCCACCCCGATGACCGGCCTGACCTGATTCAGGAGATGATCGTGCAGCTCTGGCGCGCCTTCCTGCGCTTCGACCCGCGCTATCGCTTCTCCACCTGGATGTACCGGATCGCCATGAACGTAGCTATCTCCGCCGCTCGTCGCGAGACCCGCCGCGCCCGCCCGCTCGTGGCATTTGATGTGGAGGTCCACGATACCATCGCGAGCGCCTCCGACCCGGCAGAGCTGGTGGAGCTGCGCCAGGCGATCGATGGCCTCGACGGCCTCAACAAGGCCCTCGTGCTGCTCAGCCTGGAGGGGCACCCCCACGAGACGATCGCCGAAATCCTCGGCATCTCGGTGAGCAATGTTGGCACCCGGCTCAGCCGTGTGCGCCAGCGTCTGCGCCAAGTCCTTGACCCAACCGACCCCACTGGATAAGGAGGCTTCCTGTGAGTCTTGAGACCCTTCAGCGCCGCTGGGACGAGTTCGACCAGAAGCTTGACGAGCGGCTACGGCGGCAGGATGGTTTCCTGCGCCGCCTGTACCTCCAGTCGGTGCAGGCCCCCCTGCGCCGGCGGAGCTGGGCTGTGGGCGCCGAGGTCGCGCTCAATGTGGCGGTCCTGCTGCTGCTCGGCAGCTTTTTGTTTCACCACCTCGCCGCGCTGCCCTTTCTGCTCCCTGGGCTGGGGCTGTATCTCTTCGCCCTCTGGCAGCTCGTGGCGAGCGTACGTCAGCTCGTTGCGCTGCGCACCCTCGACTACAGCTCGCCGTTGGTGGCGCTCCAGCAGCGGCTGGCCCGGCTGCGGGTGCAAAGCCTCACGCAGCTGCTGTGGACGGTCGCGCTGAGCCCGCTGCTTTGGCCACTACTCGTGATTGTCGGACTGAAGGGGCTGCTCGGCCTCGATGCGTACGCGGTACTGGGGCTGCCCTGGCTCGGGGTGAACCTGCTGTTAGGGCTCGTCTTTGTGCCACTCGCGGTAGGGCTGGCCCGTCTGCTGGGGCGGCGGTTTGAGTCATCGCCAAAGTTCCAGCGCCTGCTCGGCGACCTGGCCGGTCGCAGTCTGCTCGAAGCACGGGAGGCGCTTGAGGTGGTCGAGGCCTTCGCCGGTTCGCCCGAAGCCGTGGAGCGCTAGGCTGTGGGCGAAGACCGTGGGGCTGCTCGGTGGGGTTTACGCAGCACTGACCGGGATGTAGTCGAGCTGCAGATAGGCGCACAGCTCGATGGGAAGCGGTGGGACGTTGACGTCGAAGCGTCGTCGTGGGCTGCTGACGGTGAGCAGGAGGGGCTGCCGCGTGCGTAGCAGCCGGGCGATGTGCGCCGCCTCGTCGTCGTTAACGCACCAGGCGATATGGGAGGGGCCGAGGCTGAGGATGACGACGATGCAGTCGGTGATCGGCCCGGTCACAACCCGCCAGGCGGTGCGATGGTCGGCGCGGAGCATATCGTATTCGGGCTCAGAGACGTGGACCAGCACCGTGTCCGTCACCTCGGTGGGGAGCGAGACGGCCAGCAGGTCGTCGATATCAAACTCCTGTTGTTCGGCCGCGGTGTACCTCATCATGCCCTCCTCGCTCGCATGTTCGATAGCGAAGAGGGTACACGAAGTCGGGTAAATTGACAAGGGTAGGAAAGAGATTCAAGGGAGGGGCGAGACGAGGCACGCGCTACCTGTCGACCAGTGACACGCCGTAGGCCTGGATGACCGGGTCATCGCGCAGCTTGTCCAATGCGCCGACGATCACCTGTCGCACGCGCTCGCGGGTCAGCCCGGCCTGCCGGCCGATCACGTCGAGCGTAACCTTCTGCCCGCTGCCAAAGCCGAAGTGGGCACGAACAAACTGCCGCTCGCGCTCGGTGAGCAATCGCGCCATCGCCTCGCGGATATCCGTCTCGACGGTGCCCTCAAGCACGTGAGACTCCGGGTCGAAGCGCGTGTCGGGTAAGAGTTCGCCAAGCTCGCTGCCATCCGCCTCGAACCCCATGCGGACGTTCAAGGAGCCAGCGTCCTGAAGGTCGGCTCCCACCGAAACAATCTTCGCCCGTGACCAGCCAAGGGCGGCGCCGAGCTCCTCGGGGGTGGGCTCGCGGCCGAGCTGCTGGGTCAGTAGCGAAGAGACCCGCCGCTTCGCTGCGAGGCGCTCGTGGAGGTGGATGGGTAGGGCGATCAGCCGGCCCTCGTCCATGATGCCGCGCGTGATGGCCTGCCGCACCCACCAGGTCGCGTAGGTCGAGAGCTTGTTGGCCTTGCGCGGGTCGAAGCGGTCGATAGCCTGGAGCAGGCCGATGGTGCCGAAGCCGATCAGGTCCTCCAGGCTGAGATGCTCGCCAGCGACATGCTGGTAGCGCCGGGCGAGGTTAACCACCAGCCGCAGGTTGTGACGAGCCAAGGTGGCCCGGGCCTCCTCGCCCTCGGTGACCTGACGGCGAAGCGCTGGCTCGGCTTCCGCTTCGGACGAGAGGAGCGTCGTGCGAGCGGCTACTCCCGTGCGCATCGTGGCGATCAGGGCCGCCTCCACCTCGTGCGATAGGACGGGGTGGTCGGTCAGGGCGGCTATGGGGTTGGTGAAGGGGTCAGGCGGCATAGCGGGCCTCCAGGAGTTGCGCGAAGAGCCGGTCGGCCTCGCCCTGGAACACCTGCTCGTTCGTGAGCGTGAGAACCGACAATCCCTGCGCCTCGATGCTGACCTGGCGGGCGGCGTCGCGCTCGGCGGTGAGGGCGTGGACACCGCCGACTACCTCGATCACCAGTCCGTGGGCGGGCAACAGCAGGTCGCAGGCGTAGCCGAGCACGCGGGCCTCGATAATGGCATCGGTCGGTGACCAGGGTGAAGGTGCCGGAGCGGCTCGAAATGCTGTCCACTCCCAGACACCGCTCAGCTCGGCGTGAAGGGTCAGCCCGGCCTGGAGCGCAAGCCAGTGAAGTAGCTCTTCAGCAGGTGTAGGGTTCGCAATGCGCCAGCGCCGGCGCCGCTCGTGAGCGGCGGTCAAGATGGCCTGCATCTTCTCAGCACCATGCTTCTGGACGGCCTGCCCGTAGAGCGAGCGCTGGTAAGCGCAGTAGCCATTCTCGCCGAGGGACGACCGAAGCTGGGCCTGGCGGGCGATGCCGCCGGCACGGGCGAGTGCTTGCTGATAGCGCCGGTAGCCGTTCTCGCCGAGGACCGTCTTGATCTGCGCTTGCCGGGCGCGCCCCCCGGCGCTCTGCCGGGCGCTCACGGAGTCACCTCGTCGGCGAGCCGGCCGACGGCTTGAAGGAAGCGGCGGATATCGTCGGCGTTGCGTAGGCGGAAGCGCTCGCCGTTGAGCGCCGTTACGCGGATAACCACGACCTGGTCGAGCTCGGCGGTGTCGTTGCTGTCAGCGTCGAGGAGGACGTAGCTGCAGAAATGTAGGGGGAAGCCGCCGGCCCGGCTGTGGAAGAGCGTGGCGCTCGTGATCGGCGCCTCGATGAGCGGGTGCATGCAGGAGCCTTTCTGGCGAAGGCGGATACCTGCACGCGAAAAAACCACCGCCCCGCGGTGGTACTGTCCGCTGAGAAGCACAATGCCGGCCTCCTCTGGGATAGAAGAAGCCGGCTCAGGTCAGGGGGTGGGATTGTGAATCTGCCGGAGGTTCAATCCTGCCAGTAGCTGATCAGCTGCCCCTGTGGGTTGTAGAGCACCCCATCATCTCGGTCACTGTCGCTCCAGATGTTGCCGGCCGGTCCCGGAAACACCTTCGTCTCACCCGGTCCCAATTCGCCGCCGACCGTATGCTGCTGATTGCCTCTGATATGAAAAAGCTCGCCGGCAGGGGCCGTCAGTCGGCCGCGACCGCCCGTGGTTCAAGGTTGACAATGAACCCAAGGCGCTCGATACGGAAGGTC
>SFCB01000030.1 GCA_004367505.1 Chloroflexi bacterium OHK40
CCCGGGTACGGAGACGCCCTGGGTACGGAGACGCCCCGGTGGGGCGTCTCTACATTGCGCGATTCGGGTTTCTGGGGCGGACAGAGACGGCCCGGTGGGGCTATTGAACCGCCCGGGTACGGAGACGCCCCGGTGGGGCTATTGAACCGCCCGGGTACGGAGACGCCCCGGGTACGGAGACGCCCCGGTGGGGCGTCTCTACATTGCGCGATTCGGGTTTCTGGGGCGGACAGAGTCTGTGTTCGATCGGCGGTATGCCGCATCCTGATGGGCGGCGTTCCCCCGCCCCCACGCTGGGAGAGGGCCCGAAGCGCGTCCCAACTTGGCTATCGCGCTGGGCTGGGCGAGGGCGCCTAATAGCCCGGCGGGCGTACTCCGTCGCGCTTGAGCGGGTCTTCGATTCGTACGTGGACACGCGGAATGCCAGGTGTGGTAGGGGTGACGAGCAACGTATGGCGTCCCGCCTGGGCGGGCGTAAAGCGGACGCTTGCGCTGCCCCAGTCGCGGCTGTCGCCGCTGGAGCGTACCGCGAACTGCTCCTCATGCGCGAAGAGCGTCACCTCCTCGGCATCGCGCACCTCCACGCGCACTGTCGCGGTGAAGTCCGGCTCGCGTGGGCCGGGCATCACCGGCCAGACGATCAGCGTGTGCTCGACGCCAGGGTGCTCCACCGTAAAGCTCAGCTCACGCACGGGAGGCTGGCCAGTGACGAAGGGTGTGGTAGAACCCTCAACCTCGATCTCCAGGAGGGTGATGGCGCGCATGTGGTAGTCGGTGAGCCCGCCCCAGATGGCGAAGGCGAGGCCGCCGAAGGCGAACCCCCCGGCGACGAGGCGCGCCTTGAGTGGTGTGGCGCGTCCGAAGTGGAGCGTCATGGCGGCGAAGATCAGGCAGGGGAGATAGATCGCGCTGGCGAGGATCAGGCTGCTGGTAGCGCTACCCGGGGCCAGCAGGGCGATCAGCCCGAGCGGCGCGAGCGAAATGGCGACGATCGCGAGCGAGGCCAGCCCGATCCTCGGGTCAAACTGCGTTGTGGCAAAGGTGCCGCCCGGGGCTCCTGCTGCGCTGCGCCCCCGGGTGCGGCGCTGTGGGCGCCGATTGGTGTTGGGCATGGGGATGCCAGGTCGCTCTCGATGACCATGGCGCAAGGTGCCCCCACCACCGAGATACCACTGTGAGCCCCGGTCCTGACTTCCTGCTCGCCTCAGACGACGACCGTCTCCTGGTAGACGCCAAAGACCTCACGGAGCACATCGCACATTTCGCCGAGCGTGCAGTAGGCGCGCACGCAGTCGAGGATGGCGGGCATCGTATTTTCGCCGCTCTGGGCGGAGGCTCGCAGCGCGGCGAGGGCGGCCCGGGCGCGGGGCTGATCGCGCTCGCGACGCACCTGGTTCAGCCGCGCGACGTGCTTGCGCTCGCCCTCGGGATCCATCGCCAGGATGGGGATCTCCAGGGGCGCCTCGACGGTGTAGGCATTCACACCGACGATCTCGCGCTCGCCGCCGTCGATCTCCTGCTGGTACCGGTAGGCGGCGTCGGCGATCTCCCGCTGGAAGTAGCCGTTGCGGATGGCGGCGATCACTCCACCTTGCTCGTCGATGGCGCGGAAGTAGGCGTTGGCTTCGCGCTCCATCTGGTCCGTCAGAGCCTCAACAAAATAGCTGCCGCCGAGCGGGTCGACGGTGTTCGTCACGCCGCTCTCGCTGGCGATCACCTGCTGGGTTCGCAGAGCGATCGTCACCGCTTTCTCGGAGGGCAGGGCCAGAGCCTCATCCATCGAGTTGGTGTGCAGGCTCTGGGTGCCGCCGAGCACTGCCGCGAGCGCCTGGATGGCGGTGCGCACGATATTCACCTCGGGCTGCTGGGCGGTGAGCGAGCAACCGGCCGTCTGGGTGTGGAAGCGCAGCCACCAGGAGCGCTCCTGCCGGGCACCGTAGGTCTCGCGCATCAGGCGGGCCCAGATCCGGCGGGCGGCGCGGTACTTTGCGATCTCCTCGAAGAAGTCGTTGTGGGCGTTGAAGAAGAAGGAGAGCCGGGGGGCAAAGGTGTCGATGTCGAGGCCGCGCGCGAGGCAGGCCTCCACGTAGGCGCGCCCGTCGGCCAGGGTGAAGGCAAGCTCCTGGGCGGCGGTGGCCCCGGCCTCGCGGATGTGGTAGCCGCTCACGCTCACCGGGTTCCACTGCGGCACGTGGCGGCTGGCGAACTCGATCGTGTCGACCACCAGGCGCATGCTCGGCTCGGGTGGGAAGATGTACTCGTTCTGGGCGATATACTCCTTGAGGATGTCGTTCTGGGTGGTGCCCCGCAGCCGGGCCCAGGGGATGCCACGCTTCTCGGCCACGACGAGGTACATCGCCCAGATGATCGCAGCCGGCGAGTTGATCGTCATCGACGTTGAGACCTGTTCCAGCGGGATGCCGTCGAGCAGGATCTCCATGTCGGCGAGGGAGGAGACGGCCACGCCGCACTTGCCGAACTCGCCCTCGACGAGGGGGTGGTCGGTGTCGCGGCCGTAGAGGGTGGGCATGTCGAAGGCGATTGAGAGGCCGGTCTGCCCCTGGCTCAGCAGGTAGTGGAAGCGGGCGTTCGTCTCTTCGGCGGTGCCGAAGCCGGCGAACATCCGCATCGTCCAGACTTTGCCGCGGTAGCCGGTGGGGTGGATGCCGCGCGTGTAGGGGTACTCGCCGGGGTGGGCAATGTCGCGCAGATAGTCGTTGCCCTCGAGATCGCGTGGGGTGTAGAGCCGCTCAATCGGGGTGCTGCTGGTGGTCATAAAGCGCACATTGCGCTCGGGTGCGCGCTCAAGGGCGGGCCAGAGTGTCTGCTGTTCCCAGCGCTCCTGGGCGGCCCGGATCTGCTCTTGCGATTCGAACATCGGCGTTCCTCCGCATGGCTTTACGCGCTCACATCTGGTTTTATTGTAGCACACGGGCGCTGGCCGGGTCGTCCGGGGGCTCACGGCGCGCGATGAATGCCTGGTGCGCGGCCTGGATGCGTCGCGCTGGCGCAAGGGAGCGGGCGAGGGCAAGCGCCCGCACTTCGTGGGCGCCTGCAGCGCGTAGTGCCTCGGCGCAGGCGGCCAGGGTTGCCCCGGTGGTGAGCACGTCGTCCACGAGCAGCACCCGCGCTGGCGGTGGGGCAGCGGCGCGCCATACGAATGCGCCGGCCACGTTGCTCAGGCGCGCGCGTCGGTCGAGCCCGGCCTGGTGCCCGGTGTCGCGCACGCGCTCCAGGCCGGTGCTCACGACGGGCAGGCCCCAGTGCTGGGCGAGGCGCCGGGCCAACTCCTCGCTCTGGTTGAAGCCGCGCTCGGCGAGCCGTCCGCCGTGCAGTGGTACGGGCATCAGCGCGTCGCCTGGCGGGGGGCTGGGCAGCGCGGCGGCCAGGGCATCGCCGAGGGCCCCGGCCACCCGCCGCCGGCGCCGGTACTTCAGGGCATGCACCGCGCGGCGCACCGGGGCGTCGTAGAGCCAGGCGATGGCGACGCCGTCGAGCCCTGGGGGTGGTGGCTCGGGCGGGTAGGGCCGCAGTGCGGTCCGGCAAGCCGTGCAGAGCAGTCCGTCGCCGCTCCCGCATGCGGCGCAGCGGTCGGGGAAGATCAGGTCGAGCAGCCGCGCCAGCAGGGCGGCCAGGAAGCTGGGCATATGACACCTCCTCGCCATGTATACCGCCTGCGGGCAAGCAACGATGCGTATGGCAAGGCTGCCGCCCCCGACAGCGTGGGCGGAGAGCCGGCAGATGGCCCACCCATGTGTCGTTCCCGCGCACACGGGAACCCAGTACCCCCCCTCTCCCCTGTCCCCTGTCCCATGGCGCTCAGGGTGGCGCGTGCTATAATCCCGTGGAGCATCCGGGTAGCCCGTGGAGGAGTATGGTCGCGGCGCTCAGCATTGATCCGATCCCCGTTCTTGAGACTGACCGCCTGCGTCTGCGCCCTCTGGAGCTTGCCGACGCGCCGGCGGTGCAGCGGCTCGCCGGCCACCCCGCGATCGCTGATACGACGCTCAATATCCCTCACCCTTACCCGGATGGCCTGGCCGAGCAGTGGATCGCCGGGCGCGCCGAGGTGGCTCGCGGCGGCTCGGGTGTCACCTGGGCGATCGCCGACCGGGCGACGGCCGAGCTGTACGGCGCCATCAGCCTGGCGATCACCTGGCAGCATGTCCACGCGGAGTTGGGCTACTGGCTCGGTGTGCCATACTGGGGTCGGGGCTATACTACCGAGGCCGCCGCGGCGGTGATCGCCTATGCCTTCTCCGCCCTGGGCCTGAACCGTGTTGTTGCCCGGCACCTTCCTCGCAACCCCGCCTCCGGCCGCGTGATGCAGAAGAATGGGATGCGCTATGAGGGTGTGCAGCGCCAGCACATCCGCAAGGGCGATCGCTTTGAGGATCTGGTGTGCTACGGGGTGCTGCGCGAGGAGTGGGCGGCAGGCCATCCGTGATGGACGCGCATGCGCCTGGCTCCACTGGCTGGAGCGGCCCGCATTGCGCATCGTCAGCCTGGGCGGCCATTTTCGATAGCGCGTCGATCGGTGGCGTGAGCCTGCCCTTGTGGCTCGCCTCACCAGGGGGAGAACGTGCAGATAGCCCGTATCAGGCCAGCGACACTGGCCGACGCCGAGGCGATCGCTGGTGTGCACGTGGCGAGTTGGCGCAGCGCCTACCAGGACATTCTCCCCACTGAGTTTCTCGCCGGGCTTTCGGTGGAGCGCCGGGCCACCTTCTGGGCCCGGCAACTCGCCGATCCGGCCTCGCCGGATGTGACCCTTGTGGCTGAGCATCCGAGCGCGGGTATCATCGGCTTTGCCAATGCGGGCGCGGCCCAGGAGCTGTTCCCGGGCTATGACGCGGAGCTGCGGGCGATCTATCTGCTCCACACGTACCAGCGTGCAGGCGTCGGGCGCGTCCTCATGGCGCGTGTTGCCGCCGATCTCCTGGCTCGTGGCCACGCGGCGCTATTCCTGTGGGTCTTCGCGGAGAACGCGTCGCGCCACTTTTACACCTAAGTTTGGCCCCAATTAGCGACACGATGCCACAGGGGAGGATACTGTTGCGGAAAAGCCGATGATGGACCATACCTGTTCTAGGGCTCGCAAC
>SFCB01000282.1 GCA_004367505.1 Chloroflexi bacterium OHK40
AGGCGTGCAGAACGCGGCCGAGACGGCGCGGGCGCTCATCCAGCGCCGTTTCCCCAGCCTGCGGCAGCTGGACGCGGGGCAGGTGCTGACGATGCTGCGTCAGGGTGAGACGACGGTCTACGTCGCCGGCGAGCCCTGCGATGTGCGGGCGGAGCTCCAGACCGCGCTCAGCGACACCGCCAGCGCCATCCTGGCCCAGGTGCTGCCGCGCTGGGAGCGCACGCTGGCCCAGGGCGAGGTGCTGCTCTTCGGCGGTGGAGGCCAGGTGATGGCGCCGGCGATCAGCGCGATTCTCACCCCGCTCACCCCGGTGACGCTGCTGGAGCACCCGGTCACGCGGGTCGCCGATGGCATCGAGCGCCTGGCGAAATATCGCCTCCAGGGGTAATGACCCGCGTGTGCGCCATTCGGCTGGGCAGGCCGAAACAGCGCCTTTCCGCATTGGGACGATGAATAGCGTGGGCGCGGGCTGGCTGAGATAACCATGCAGACTAGCCCGTGCCCGCAGAATGGCGCAGGAACGCGCCATTGGAGATGACGATGATCAAGGCGGATTTCCCTGATCGCTACTACGCCAGCGTGCCCGCCGACGACCCGCGGTTCGGCGAGCTGCGCGAGGTGCTGGCCGCAGTGAAACAGACTGGCCGGCACAGTCCGGCGGCGCGCATGCTCGGCGAGTGGGCGCTGCTTGGCTTTCTCTTGACCACCGGACGAATCAGTATCAGTGGGGGCGCCGGGGCGACGACGACGTTGCCGGGCGAACTCCCGGACCCGCGCGAGCTCCTGGCCGCGAAACGCCAGCTGGAGGCGGCCGCCGCCGGGCTGGGCGACTTTGACGCTTAGAAGGAGACGATCATGCCCCTGACTCTGCGCCGCCGCCCCCGGCTCCCCGCGACGGAGCCGCTTGTAGCGACACCATCGCCTAGCCCCGTGGTTGAGGAGCGCCCGGCGCCGACCGATCCGGAGCCGGCGCGGCCTGCCCCCACCGCACGCGGGAGCGCAGCAGGCCGTGCGTCAGCGCGGCCACGCCGACGCGCCCATGATACCTGGCGCGACCGGATGCTCGGCGAGGTGTTCTTCTTCCTGCTTGGCCTGGGCGTCTGGCTGAGCAACGCCATCTTCACCGTGCTCGGCGTTACCGCGCCGGTGGGGCTCACCCCGCTAACCGGCCTGGTCGGCTTCGTCTTCCACCTGCTGCTCTCACGCGCCGAGCTCTACCTCTGGCACCGTTGGCGCGACCCGTGGTATCTGCTGCTCCTCGTCGGCTGTGTGCTCGTCGACGCCGGCACGACCCTGGTCGGGCTGCTTCCCCTGGCGACAAAATGGTTCCCAATGCTGGTTGGCAAGACCCCGCAGAACGTGCTAGACTGGGGGCAGATTCTAGCCGCGCTGGTGAGCAATACGACCGTACCGGCATGGTGGCCCAACGCGCTGCTGTTGTTAGCCATTACCTTTGCCTTTGCGCTCGGCTCCGAGCGGCTGCTGCGCAAGTTCTATCGAGGGATGATCGAGACCTGGCAGGAGCGGCCAGCGTGACGGTTTCTCACCGAGGTTGGTCGGAATTGAGGTCTTCCATCGAGAAATCTCATCGCGGCACGAGACGTGCCGGGAGGTTATTATGACAACACTGACGATTGAGCTCACACCAGATATCTACGAGCTGCTGCGTGCGACGGCTCGCCAGCGTGGGAAGGCGGAGCATGAGATCGCCGAGGAGTTTCTGGTCGAGCGACTGACGAGTGAGCAGCCTACGCCCTCCCCGGTCGCCCTGGCGCCGGACGTGCAGGCCCTCCTTGCCCAGATGAGCGAAAGCGACATGATCGTGCCGCCACACGGGACGGCTGCGGAGGCCGTTCGGCTGCTGGAGTCATGGAATGCGGCCGATGGGGTCGATGAGGACGAGGAAGGCGAGGGCACCTGGGAGGATGTGCTGCGCGCGGTTGACGCCAATCGCGCCGAGTACCGCAAACTGTTTGTGGATCGCGATACACAGCCATGAGCCGGATCATTCTGCTGGATGCTGGCCCGCTTGGGCTGCTATCCCAGCCACGCCCGACACCGACGAGCCTGGCGTGCCGTCAGTGGGCGGTTGATCTGACCACCGCCGGGGCAAAAGTCCATATCGCGGAGATTGCCGACTACGAAGTGCGTCGCGAGCTGCTGCGGGCGCGTAAGCGGCGTGGCGTCGAACGGCTCAACCAGCTCAAGGCTGATTTTGGGTATGTGGCCATTACCACGGCGACGATGCTGCAGGCAGCGGCCTACTGGGCGCAGCTGCGTCAAGAGGGAAAGCCCACCGCGCCTGACCTGGCGCTTGACGGCGATGTGATCCTCGCCGCCCAGGCCGCCTTGCTGATTGGTCTTGGCCACAACGTGGTGATCGCAACCACCAATGTCGGCCACCTCGCGCGCCTCGTGCCGGCCGAGGAGTGGCAGAAGATTGCGCCCTGAGGAGGTATCGCGATGCAGCCACAACTGCTTGAAGCCCTCGGGCTCTTCCAGTGGATCGGCTTCGCGCTGCTCGTCGTCGCCTGGCCGGTCTACGAGGTGCTCACGTTGCGCCGGCGCGCCAGGCAGGCCGAAGATCGAGCGGCGCAGCTGACCCAGGACTACCAGCACCGCATCGACGCACTGGATTCAGTCCAGCGCCAGGCATTCGAAAAGCTGCTTCATCACCCGCAGCCGCTGCGCACCCCACCAGCGGGTTTCGGGCCAACCCTGCGCGGTGTCGCGGCGTATCACGAGACTGATCCGTACGCGATTCCGATCGGCTGGCAGAACTCGGATGGCGTGGCCGACCTGGTGACCGGCAGCCTGCACGGCGACAGCCCGTACTTTGTGGGCAATATCCAGGTCACGGGCATGACCCGCTGGGGCAAGAATATCTGGGAGTTCCTGACCACCACGACGCTGTGCTATCGCACGACACCGGCGCAGCTGCGGATCTTCTGCATCGACGGCAAGGGGCCAGACGGGGCGCTCTGGCGCGGGCTGGCGCACAACTGGCGCGAGCCAATCACCCGCGAAGAA
>SFCB01000271.1 GCA_004367505.1 Chloroflexi bacterium OHK40
AAACCGGTTGGTACCGCCCCCGCCCCACGGGGCATCGTCGCACCCCGGAAACCGGTTGGTACCGCCCCCGCCCCACGGGGCATCGTCGCACCCCGGAAACCGGTTGGTAGAGACGCCCCAGTGGGGCGTCTCTACTCTACCATGATATCGATGGCCCGCCGCCCCCACCTAGATCCCCTGCTCACCCGGGATCAGGAAGGGCTCGCCGGTGAGAACCCGGGCCGCCTGCATACCCGACATTACCGCCGTCTCGACGCAGGCGACGTTATAGCCCGTGTCGATCCAATTGCCAGCCAGGATCAGGTTGGCAAAACCCGATTCGCCGGCCTTCATGCGATACTTTGTGGTCTTTGGCAGCGTTAGGACGTAGCGTTCGGTCGGGTCGGCATTGCCGCGCCAGTACTGGGCATTGAAGCGCGCTTCGCCCTCCACGTCGTCCGTTGCTGCCAGCTGCTCCCAGTCGATGCCCGCCGGGTGAGCCGGGTTGGCAATCCTGGGCCAGAGGGGGCTCGCTTCGTTCCGCAGCAGATCGAGCGCGGCTTGCTTGGCTGCCGTGTCGGCATCCCACTGGCTCGTGCAGTGCTGATCTGCTAACACACCGCAGGCGTAGACGATATCGCGTGGCGCGTCGTTTGCCGGCCAGTTCTCTCGCAGCAGCAGGTCGCCAAAGTTCGTCAGGCTCGAGTAGGGTTCGATCCAGCCACCCGTGACCCGGTTGCCGGGAGGCACGCCGAGCTGGCCCTCGCTCGGGCGCAGCCAGATCTGCATGGCCTGGGTGGCGACGGTGTGGCTGTTGGTGAGCATCGCCGCCCAGCGCGAGTCGGCGGCAGCCAACTCGTCGCAGATCAGCGGGAGGGCGCCCGCACCAATCCCCAGGATCACGTGGTCGAAGTCCACACCCGCCCGCAACGTCACCTCACCGCCCGTGTCGCGCCAGGTGGTCCAACCGGCGGAATGCTCCAGGCTCACGGGGAAGGGAATGGGGTGGGACCCCATGGCGCCTAGCGCCCGCATCTCCGCCATAGCTGCGCGCTGCTGGGCCTCGCGGTACGCGCGGGCCGCCGCCCGCAGCTCTTCACCCTCGACGATCTGGTCATAGAGCGGCTCACTCGGCCAGCAGGGGAGATCCTTCACCAGCAGCAGCGGATCATACTCGCCGACCTTCAGGTTCACCTGGCGGCTCAGGCGCACGCCCGTCACCACCTTCGCTGTGGTATCCACCTCAAAACCGGTCACGCGGTGAAAGAACTTGAACTCCACGCCGCGATTCCGCAGCACCTGGTAGAGCGGCGCAAAGACGGTGTCGCCCATCGCCGCATTCATGGTGTAGTAGAGCGAGCCCTTGTAGCCGAAGAAGATCTCGGCGAGAGTGCGTAGGCCAACGCCCGCCGCCATGGCGGGGCGCGCCGTATCGCCCTCGGCGTAATGGAAGCAGAGGTCGTAGAGGGTCTGCATCGGCTCCGAGCGGTAGGCCATGTCGTTGGCCCGCTGGTTGTCGAGCAACCGGTGGGCGTAGAGCCACTCGGTGAGCTCGTACTCGTCCAACGGGTCGAAGCCGCGTCCGAACACATCGTCGTCGATCGCGCCGGCAACGCATGTCGCGATCAGGTAGAGCATAATCCAGAGCCGGCGGGCCTCGGGGTTAGTATCCACCCGGGCTTCCAGGTGCTCCCAGGTGTGCCGGGCGAACTGGCCAAGCAGGTAGCGGATCGCGGCGTGGTGCTCTGTATGGTGATCGCCCGGGTCAAGGGGCAGGGCATCGACGAAGGCCACCAGCTGGCGGAGCGCCCACGTACCCACCCGCTCGGCCGCCAGGTCCACCCGCGCGTCGAGATCGCCGATCAGCTGCTGGAGCCAGCGCGGCAGCTGGCTGAAGCCAGGCATCCCGCCGCCAAACAGGCCACGCGCCCACTCGGCGGCGCGAAGCCCCGCCTGAAGCAGGCGCTGCCACCAGGGGCCCGGGGCGCCCCAGGGCACTGGCTTGCCACCGGTGAGCGGCGTCTGAAGCTCGAGCTCCAGCATCCACTTGAGGGCCAGCACCAGGGTTCCCCAGAGGCTGGGCCGATCGGCCCCCTCACCCGGACGCAGGCCATTGGTGGGAAAGCTGATCGGCCAGCGCAGGGCCTGGCCGCCCAGGTGCTCTTCGATCAGCAGGCTATCCACCGGGGTGAAGGCCGTCTCCACGCTAGAAAGGGGCGCGCCGGGCGGGCGGCCCAGAGCCTGATAACAGCGCCGCATGAGGGCAAAGGCGTTTTCGTAGAAGCCGAACCAGATGTGCAGGCCGTGCTCTTCGATCCGCTGCGCCTGATCCTGGTTGCGTCCGCTGGCGCCCTGGCCACCCAGCCGCCAGCCCATCTGGTAGACCGTCACCGCGTAGCGATCGTCTTCGCTCAACTGGTAGGCCGCCGTGAGCGCCGCGATTCCCCCACCAAGCACCGCCACTCTGTGTTTGCCGCTACCATCTGCCATGGCGCCTCCCACCCTGATCCGGCCCTAGCCCCCCAGCAATTGCCCCAGGCAGCCGCGCCGCCGCTCGCCCGCGCGCCAGATCGTGCGGCCATCACCGATGGTAAAGTCAAGCTCGATCTGGAAGCTGAGCAAAGCCCGCTGATCGGCCAGCCCCAGGTCTTCGGCCAGCGGGAAGCTGGCGAGATACTCCGCGAGCGTCAGATCGTAGGGGTGCAGCAACTGCGCCGCCCGTAGCCGCTCCAGGCTCACCGGGGCCTCGACAACCGCCTGGTAGTCGGCGCCGAGACCGCCCGGCGTGCGAAACTGCTTGAGCGTTACCAGTGGCAACGAGCGCGTCACCGCGTCCTCTAGTAGGCTGAGGGGCAACTCCAGGCCGGGAAGCAACCAGGGGCCACCCGGCTGCGCCTTCAGCAGCGCCCGCAGCTCGGCCAGCAGCTCGGAAGGCGACTCCAGCAGCCGGCCGGTGTCGCCCGGGGCCGCCGCGTCGCGCGCCAGGCTCAGCAACGGCCAGCGCCGGGGCGTATTGTCGCCACCGTAGCGCCGGAGGTTCAGCACATCGACCGTCAGGCGCTCCGGGGGCGGCGCGACGATCGCGGTGGGCGTCTCCACCCAGCCGAAGCTCTTCAGCAGGCCGTAGGGCTCACGGCCAGAGACGAGCGAGAAAACGTTGTCGACCACCATGTGGTAGGGGAAAAGTGCCACCCGCTCGGCGAAGGCCAGCACGCCCTGCCGCCGCACGGCAGCCACTGGCACCCAGATCGTCACCTGCGACTCGCTGATCGTACCGGTATCCCACGTGCCAGAGCGGATCTCCGGGATGTGGCCGATGGTGAGGATCACCAGGCTACTTAAGGGCAGATAGGTGGCCGCACCACCCGAAGGTGCGCCGAAGAAGCGCTCGCAGAGCGCCTGCAAACGCCCGTGGTCGCCCTGAAGCCAAAAGGTGTAGAGCACGGCGCCAGTGCAGCGAACCGGGCCGGGGAAGGACACTTCCCCAGCGTGCTCGACATAGCCGGGCCTGCCCGGGGCTGCCATCGGAGGACCCTTTCTGCGCGTTCGTTCTACCAGAGCGTATCGTCCTCGCCGATCACGCGGGCCGGAAAGCCCGAGATCGCCCGCGAAGCCTGCATGCCGGCCATCACCGCCGCCTCCACACAGCCCATGTTCAGGCCAGTGTCCACCCAATCGCCCGCGAGGGTCAGGCCGTGGAATCCCGAGGCCCCGGCCTTCAGCCGCAGGCGACTCGTATCGCAGAGGGTCTGCACATAGCGCTCCGAGGGGTCGATATTCCAGCGCAGGTACTGCCGGGCCAGCCGGGCTGGCCCTTCCACGCCGGGAGGAGCCACCAGATCCTCCCAGGTAAACGCGGGCCAGAGCTGCCCAATCTGCGTCTCCATAAGCGTGCGGATCAGCGTCTCGGCTTCCTGGGCGGCGCGAGCCGGGAAGGCGCCATCCTCCGGGGGAGGCGCGCGGCGTGGGCTGGGCATGGGGCCAGTGAAGTAGACAAGCCGGCTCACGCGGCCCGGCTCCCAGTTCTCGCTGGCCAGCACATCGCTCATGTCGGCCCAGGTATCCAGCTGGCTCACATCGAAGGTCCCATTGACGGTGCGCTCGGCGGGCCAGCCCAGTTGCTCCAGCGCGCGGCTGAGCCAGAGCTGCAGGGCGATCGTCTGCACCGTCCCGAGACCTTCAACCATCGCGGCCCAGGCGGGGCTGGCGGCGATCAACTCGCGGCAGAGGTAAGGCAGCGCGCCGAGCGAGATCCCCAACACCACCTGGTCGACATCATCGCCCAGGCGCAGGGTGAGCTCGCCGCCCGTGTCGTGCCAGGGGCTCCAGAACGACTCGAGGTTCACGCCCTCGCGGCGAAGCTGTTCGCCCTCGACGAGTTGCTCGTAGCGCGGCTGGCTCGGCCAGCAGGGCAGGTTCTTCACCATCACCAGCGGATCGTACTCGCCAACTGTCAGGTTCACCTGGCGGCTGATCGTCACCGCAGCGAGCGCCTCGCCCTGGACGTGAAGATTCGTCACACGGTGAAAAAACTTGAATACCACGCCACGGCGCCGCAACACCTGGTAGAGCGGCGCGAAGATCGTGTCGCCCATGCCGGCCTGCATCAGCCACATAAAGGCGCCGGTGTAGCCGAGCACCATACGGGGGAGCGCCCGCAGCACCGTGCCGGCCTCAAGGCTGGGGCGGCTGGTAGGACCGAGGGCCTGGCCCTGCTCAAAGGCGAAGACCAGCTCGTAGAGCACCGCGATCAGCGGCGACGTCACCGTCAGCTGATCGGCGCCGTGGCGCGTGAGCCATGCGCGCAGGTCCTCGGCATTCAGCCTATCGAAGCCCCCGAAGAACAGGCCATCGGCGACGAAGCCCACGACGATCGTGGCCGCAAGGTCGAGCAGGATCCAGGCGCGGCGCAGGGCAAGATTGCTGCCGACGTGAGGGCGCGCGCGGTCACCAACAGCGGCCCGCAGCCCGGCAAAGCTCCGGGCGAGGCCCTCATGCGCAGCCGGGTCGTCGGGGGCGCGGCCAAGGTGAGCGGCGGCTTCGGCCAGATGCACCTGGCCCACCATCCCAGCACCCTCGCGAGGATTCAGCCGCAGCTCGGGGTGGGCGGCGAGCACCTCGGGGATCCAGCTCAGCAGCCGGGCGAGGTAGTCCCAGGGAGTCGGGAGGTGATCGCGGGCACCGGGGAAGCGGTCGTCGGCGGGGAAAGTGACCGCCCAGGGCGACCAGGCGCCATCGACCAGTTCGCTCAAGATCACCGCGCTCTGGGCCTTGAAGGCCTGCTCAACCGTCCCGAGCGGGGCGTCGGGGGGCCGGCCAAGCTCGGCGTAGCAGCGGCGCATCAGGCGAAAGGCATTCTCGTAGCAGCCGAGCCAGATATGCAGGCCGTGCTCCTCGATCCGGGCATGCTGATGGGGATTGCGGCCGGTAGCGCCCTTACCGCCCAGGCGCCAGCCCTGCTGGTAGACCGTCACGGCATACCGGCCCTGCTGGGCCGGATCGGTCAACTCGAAGGCGGCAGCCAGGGCCGCCGCGCCACCGCCGAGGATTGCAACACGGATCGGTCGGGTAGGGCGCGCCATGGACACACCTTGCCGGCCCATGGCTCGCCGGCGCTGCAGAGGGGCGAGGCCGGAGCCAGGCTGGCGGACAACGCTTCGGTGTGCGGTGAACGCCGTCATCATACAGGAAGTGGAGCGGGGCCGCAAGCGGATTTGCAGAATACAAAGGCGTATGGTAAGATGGCCGTGCTGTGAAAGCGGCATCTTCGGTGTGCAAGCCGGCGTAGCTCAATTGGCAGAGCAACGGTTTTGTAAACCGTCGGTTCAGGGTTCAAGTCCCTGCGTCGGCTCCAGGCATCAGCGGGTCGGTACCGAAGTGGCCAAACGGGGCGGTCTGTAAAATCGCTGGCTTACGCCTTCACAGGTTCGAATCCTGTCCGACCCACCAGGAGACGCAAGATGCAACATGCAACATGCACAGACAAGCATCACCAGGCTGGCCTGCTGCATGTTGCATGTTGACGCTTGCAGGCCACACGCCTACGTAGCTCAGTCGGTAGAGCACGTCTTTGGTAAAGACGAGGTCACGGGTTCAAGTCCCGTCGTAGGCTCCAGAACGAACAGGTGTGGAAGAGCTAGCGGCCACGCCAGGTTGCTCGTGCTGGACGCATTTCCGGCACGAGCGGCGCATTTTCAGCCTCAAGGAGCACACGAGTGGCGAAGCAGAAGTTCGAGCGGACGAAGCCGCACATCAACATCGGGACGATCGGGCACGTCGACCACGGCAAGACGACGCTGACCGCCGCGATCACCA
>SFCB01000078.1 GCA_004367505.1 Chloroflexi bacterium OHK40
ACCCGCAAGTGGACGATGCCGCCGCACAACTGGGCCTGCATCCTCAACCAGCTCGCCATCCGCTTCGAGGGCCGCTTCCCGCTCAGCTAATTAGGGAAAGGGAGACCGTTTACACAACCTACTTGACAGACCCACACTCTTCCCCATCGGCGCAACCCTTGTTGACATCTGGCTGCGTGGGTTGCCCTTCTCGCTCGAATCGATCACCAGGATTCAACAGGCGCAGCCATTACACTGGGTGATCGACACCGCTCCTCTGTTTCTTGGACTCTTTGCGGGCTTTGCTGGCTACCGGCAAGCGCAGATTGAACGCGCGCTCCTCGTGCTGAACGAGCACGCGCAGACCCTAGAGGTGGCCTTACAAAGGGCTGAGCGCGCCGAAGAGCTCGCCCGGCTGAACCAGGAAAACGCACGGCTCTACGCTGAAACACGCCGCCAGCTTGAGGCACTCGAGCAGCTTGCCATCGAGCGCGATCGGCACCTGGAAACCATCCGCCAGCTCGCGACGCCGCTGATCCCCATCGCTGACAACATGCTTGTGTTACCCCTGATTGGCGCGCTCGATTGTGACAGTGCCGAACGCCTCCGCAACGACGCCATCAGGCGCGTCGCCGCCACCAGCGCGCGGGTCCTGATCATCGACATGACCGGGGTGGCAGAGGTGACCGACAGCGCCATCCCTGTAATCATCGGGTTCTTCACCGCTCTCGCCTTACTCGGAACACAGGCGATCGTCACTGGGATCCGCCCGTTGCTTGCGCAACAACTGGTTGCGCACAACCCGGCATTCTCGTTGCCGCGGGTCGCAGCGACCCTTGCGCAAGGGGTGGCGCTCGCTCAGGGGCTACGCAGATCGCCGTGACGGCGCCGCACTCACTTCGCTGCCCCGCCGCAACTCATGCACACGCGCCGAGCGCAGTCACAGAGTAGGTTCATCAAGGGGCGCGCGCATCTGGGTGCGTAACTCTTCGAGCAAGGCCCGGCCCCGCTCCAGGCGGGTGCGCCAATGATCAGCCCCAGCACTCCAGGCCGGGTAGGCACCCACAAACGCCTCAACCCGGCTCGCTTCTGTGGTAACCAGCGCATCAAGCGCATCGATCAACGGGGCGATGAGCTCGAACTGGCCCGCGCTCTCAAAGAGCCCGCGCAACATCTGGAAGCGCTCGCCGATTGGGACGGGGAGGCCAAGCTGTCGACCGATCAGGGTGAGATCGCTGCGGCTGAAGAAGATCCCAACCTCATCGGCGGTGATCAACTGGCGGACCACCCGATTCAAGCCCTGATCGCGCTCGCCCTCTGGCTGATCTGGGTAGGGCCGCAGCGGGATGAGCTCCCTGTCGGAGGTGGGTCCTGGCGGAGGGAGGGTCGGCGCCTCCCGAACCGGCTCAAGCGGCAGTGAACCAAGCACGGGTGCCTCCACCCGGCCAAGGTCGTCCAGCACGAGCTCCATGGTGAGCCGGGCGACCGTCAGGTAGAGCGGGTGGGTGCTCACGCGCTCGATCGCCCACACACAGGGTGTCACCCACAGGGCGAGGTGCTCGTGGAGGCACTGGCCCTGCCGCGCGCGTGCCCAGCTGCGGGCCGCCCCATCCTCACCGGCAAGCGCAGCAACCTCACGCGCGACCAACTGCGCCATCAACCCCAGCTCCAGGCCGAGGTGATCGGGGGCGCCGGCCTCATTGAGCCCGGCGGCAAAACCGCAGGCGGCATAGAGCCGCGCTATCCGGTCGGCGGCCGCCGTGTTCAGCATCAGCTCACGATCACGGTAGAGCGACTCGTAGGGGTAGACGTTGCGCCCAAAGATTGCCTCATACTCGACCTGAAGCGCTTCGAGTGCGTCTGGCGGGATGGCGACGTGCTCGGCGAGGCCGGGTAACTCACGCAATGCCTGGAGCAGGGTTTCGTCCGGCGGCCGCAGGTAGAGCCGCGCGAGCAGATCATAGAGCCCACGCCGGGCCTGCAGCTCTTCGATCGGCGGACGATCCATAGGGGGCACCTGCCCTGGCGCGGAGCCTGATGGACCCCCGCGCGCGCTACCGCTTCACCGACGCCCGTCTACGCCCGCACCTCCGGCTCCGAGGACGCCCGCGCTGGCCCATGCCCGACGCCAGGCGCAACGGCCGGGAGCCTGTAGGCCTCCAGCGCCGGACGGAAGGGCCGCAGCAGCCAGTGGGGCCGCCGCAAGCCGTCTGGCGAAACCTTGCTGGCCGGTCGGGTCATCGCCAGCCACTCCTTGTACACCTCGTGGGCCCGCTTCGTATCAACGAAGATATCGCCGTAACGATCGCCCGGGCCGGCCCGCTCCAGGCGCACCTTCTGGTGCCAGCAGTGCATCCCCGAGACTGGATCGGGATGGACGGGGAAGGTCAGATTCTGATGTACACCTGCGTCCTCCCACCAGATCCGGGCCGTGTCGGGGTCCTCGCTCTGGTAGGGCCTGACGCCATGGATCTGGCGCATCTGCCAGGTCGACTCGCCCGGCTGCGTAAGCTCAACGAGGGCCGTGGAGAGCTTGCCGCCGCCATCCTCCTGGAGCCGCCAGCGGCCGAGATGATGCGAACAGGCGATCACGCCGGGACGGATACCCTCCGTTACCCAGACACGATCGACAAAGTAGCCAATCTCGGTCGTCACCTTGATCAGGTCGCCGGTCGAGAGGCCGAGCCGGGCCGCATCGCTGGGATGGATCCAGACCGGGTTCTTATGGCTGATCTCGTAGAGCCACTTGGCATTGCCGCTGCGGGTATGGATCAGCGTCGGGAGCCGGAAGGTCGAGAGCAGCACAGCCTCATTCTTGCTCCGATCCACCTTGCTGGGGTGAACATGGCTGTGGATGTAGGTCGGGATGGCGTACTCGGGCCAGCCCCAATCGCGCAGGGTGGTGGAGTAGAACTCCAGCCGCCGCGAGGGCGTGGGGAAACCCATCACCCGCGAGCCATCCTCGAGCTGGATGCCGATCGGCCGGCCCCGCTCGGGGTCGGGCTGGAAGAAGGGCATCGGCGTAATATTTGATGGCGGGCTGGCCGGCGCACGAGTGTAGATCACGCCACTGGCCGGATCAACCGTCGCCTCGGTGAGCTCGGCCGGGCTCAAGGGCTTGTCGTAAGTCGGCTGAGGACCCCGGCGCAGCTCGAAGGCCCCGTAGCGGCGCATATACTCCAGGGGCGTAAGGCCCTCCCTGGCCGCCGCCTCGGGCAGGCCGGGCACATGGTTCTCGAACATCCAGCCGTAGAGCTCATCCACCGTGATCTTTGTGCCGGGCTGGTAGGGACTCTCGAAGGTCTTGCGGATCCCCAGGCTGCCGTCGGGGTCGATCCGCCACGAGAGCTCGATCCAGAACTCCGTCTCCTCCCAGACCTCACCAGGATTCGCCTCGCGCGTATCTTTCACGGGCCGGCCCAGGCGGCGCAGCGCCTCACGCAGCACCGGCTGGCGGAAAGCGATCCAGCAGCCGGCGTGGGTCTCCTGGCTCATCAGATCGTGGCGCTCAGCGCCCACGCCCATGGGCAGGATGTAATCGGCGAACCAGCCCGTCTCGCTCCAGGTGGGCGAGAGATGCACATGGAGGCCAATCTTCGACTCGTCGGTGAGCACCTCCATCCAGCTCATGCCGTCGGGGTTCGTCCAGAGCGGATTGTAGACACGGGTGAAATAGGTATCGACCTTGCCACGCCCCTCTTTGAGAAAGTGTGGCAGCAGGATGCTCATCTCGTAGAAGTTGAGCGGGTACTCCTGAGGCCAGGTCAGTTCGTTCCAGACCTTCACGTGGGGGGCCATGTTGGGGTGACGAGGCACCCACTTGTCCCAGACATTGGCCGAGGTGCCGCCTTCGACCCCGATCGAGCCGGTGAGCACATTCAGGAACCAGAGGCAGCGCGCGACCATCCAGCCGCCGAGGTTGGAACTGGTGGCGCTACGCCAGCTATGAGCCGCCAGCTTGCCCTCACACCGGGCGACATAGCCAGCCACGCGAGCGATCTGCTCGGCGCTCACTCCACTTTCCTGGGCCGCGAACTCGAAGGTGTACCGCGCGTACAGCTCCTGGAGCTTCATCTCGAAGTGCTCGAAGCTCACCGGAAGCTCGGGATGCTCGGCCTTGAGGTAGGCCTCCCAGTTCACCCAGCGCCGCACAAAATCGCGGTCGTACTGGCCGCTGCGAATAAGGTGGCTCGCAATCGCGAGCAGAATGGCCGTCTCGCTACCGGGCCAGGGCGAGAGCCACTCATCGGCCAGCGAGGCCGTGTTGGAGAGGCGGGTATCGAGCACGATCAGCTTCGCTCCGGCCATCTTCCCCTCCATAATGCGCTGAGCGTGGGGGTTGAAGTAGTGGCCGGTTTCCAGGTGCGAGCTGATCAGGAAGATCACCCGGGCATTGGCGTGGTCGGGCGAAGGCCGGTCGAGGCCCATCCACATCGCCTGGCCGCAACGGGCGCCCGAGGAGCAGACGTTGGTGTGGGAGTTGTGGGCGTCCACGCCCCAGGCGGGCAGCACCCACTCCATAATCCCGTCGTGGCCAGGCCGGCCGACGTGGTAGATGATCTCGCGCTGGCGCTGCTCGACGATGGCGGTACGGATGCGCGCCGCGATCGCGTCGAGGGCCTCGTCCCAGCTCACGCGCTTCCACTTGCCCTCACCGCGCTTACCGGCCCGCTTGAGCGGGTAGAGAATGCGGTCGGGATCGTAGACCTGGTTGAGGGTGGCCGGCCCCTTGGCGCAGTTGCGGCCACGGCTGCCGGGATGGAGCGGGTTGCCCTCGAACTTCTGGATCTTCAGCGTGGTGGTATCGACATAGCCGAGCAGACCGCAGGCGCTCTCGCAGTTGAAGCAGATCGTCGGAACAAGCGTGTAGGTCCGTGGCACCTTCCGGGGCCAGGCCTTCGGGTCATACTCTGTCCAGTTGTTCCATCGATCAACCGGCGGATAGTCAACAAGCCCGGTGGTCGAGGCGTGGGGCACGGTCGCGGCGCGAGCCACCGGCGCACTCACGTCGGCGGCACGCGGCACGGCAGGCCAGGCCAGCTCACGCTGCGCCAGCGCGCCAAGTAGGGTTTGGAAGAGCGAGCTTGTCATCACTATCCTCCAGGCACGAACGCTAGAGTAACAACCGCAAACCAGGAACCGTTTCGTGACGCGCGCGGCGCCCCTGCCCCCTCCGGTCCCATGTCCCCTATCTTTAGCTATTCGGAATCTCCTGCGGCGCCATCACGAAGGCATACTCGAAGGCATAGAGCCCCACCACCGTCGCCAGCCCGGCGAGCGCGAGGGCCGGCCCGGCCCAGACCGGCAGCGCGGCGGCGAGCGCGACGAGCGCGAGCGGCAGCAGGTGCCCCAGCAGAATGCTCCCCTGCCAGAAGTGGCGGCGATAGCGCCCGTGGCTGATCGCGTGCGCCGCACGGGCAGCGATCTCGCTGGCGTGGGGAACCCCGAACTCGCCCATCAGCGTCACGAAGAGATCGAGCACCAGGCTCACCCCGAAGAGCCAGCCGAGCACGGCAGCCATGCCGGGGGGCAGCGGCAGTGCAAGCCCGGCCAGCAGCAGCACGCCGGCGCCCACCATCAGAGCCTGGATCAGCAGGTGCGCCGGGAGCAGCGGGCTCTGCCAGAGATCGCGACCCTCGGCCTGGGCGAAGAGGAACGCCGTGTAGATCGCGGCGAGCACCGCCAGCGGGAAACCGAGCCAGGCAAGGAGCGGGCGGAACGTGCCCGCCGTTGCCTCCGGCACGAACCCGAGCAGGGCGCCAGCCTCGGCCAGGAACCACAGCCCGGCCACCAGGGTGAAGCCGATCAGCACAAAAGCGCCACGAGTGAGCCAGCTGCGCCACTGTGGTCTGGTGAGGATGGTGAGGAACATATGCGGCTTCTCCAGGTCGAAGACCAGGAGCGCCGTGGTAATCCCGATGAAGAGCAGGGCGACGAAGAGCGCGACGGCAGTGAAGAGCGGGGTCAGCTGGGCCAGCCCCAGGCCAGCCGCCAGCGCAACGGCCATAAATGCGCCACTGCCGATGCCCTTGGTGACGAGATAGGCCGGCACCGGCCAGTGCCAGGGGATCGTGTGCTGCGCGTTATAGGCGGTCTGGACCATCTGGCCGGCGACGCGGGCACCGGGCATCAGGGCGCTGCTGCCAACACCCATGCCCTGCTCGCGTGGCGCGCGGATGGGCGTGCCGCTCGGCGCTCGTCCCGTGGCCGTCTGCCCGGCACCCCTCCCATTGGACGTGCCAGGCACCCCGGCCTGGAGCGGGATCACCCCATGCCTCGGGCCCATGGCCAGCACACGCGCCTGATCACTGGCTACATCGGCCCACATAAATGTACTGTGAGTCTGCGTCGCGGTGGGCGTCAGCGTCGCCTGGTCGGCATCGATGTAGAACAGCTTGGGCGCGGTACCCTGCTCGGGCTTACGCACCGTCACCGGCTCACGGGCCACCAGCTGGCTGATCAGACTGGTTGGGTCATCCAGGTCGCCCGAGACAATCGCCTGCTCAGGGCAGACCACCTCACAGGCCGGCTTCAGGCCCAACTCAACGCGGTGGGAACAGAAATGGCACTTGGCCGCGCTGTGGGTCTCCGGATCGATATAGATTGCATCGTAGGGGCAGGCCTGCAAACACGCCTTGCAGCCAATGCAGACTTGCGGATCGAACTCGACGATCCCGTCGGCGCGCTGGTACATCGCCGTCACCGGGCAGATCCGCACACAGGGCGGGTTCGCGCAGTGGTTACAGCGCGTCACCTGAAAGTGCCGGCGGGTATCAGGGAAGGTTCCCGTCTCGACGTACTTGACCCAGGTACGGTAGACGCCGAGCGGAACCTCGTTCTCCGACTTGCAGGCAGTGCTACAGGCATGGCAGCCGATACACTTGCGGTGGTCGATCAGAAAGCCGTAGTTTGGCATGCCCAGCCCTTTCCAACACGACATCCTCGTCGATCCTGGCCTGGCAGACGCCAGCGATAGGGATAGGGCTATCTTAGCAGCTGCTATACTATACGACAAGCATACATTTTTTCTATCAGCTATAACCCAGGGTTCTACCTTATGCTGAACCTGCACCTGGTACGGATCTTTCTCACGGTGGTGGAGCAAGGCAGCTTCACCCGTGCGGCGGGGGTCCTCAACATCAGCCAGTCGGCGGCCTCGCGCGATGTGCAAGAGCTCGAACGCCAGCTGGGGCTGGCGCTGGTAGAGCGGCGCTCACGGGGCGTTGTCCCCACCGAGGCGGGCGAACACCTCACCACCTATGCGCGGCGCATCTTCGCCCTGGAGCGGCTTGCCGAAGACACGCTCAGCGAGCTACGCGGCTTGCAGCAGGGCAAGCTAGCGATCGGGGCGAGCAGCACGATCGGGATCTACATGCTACCGCCGCTGCTGGGCGCATACCGCCGGCGCTACCCGGGGATTGAGCTGTTTCTAGACATCGGCAACACCCAGCAGATCGCCGAGCATCTGCTGGAACACCGGCTCGACGTGGCCTATGTTGAGGGGCCGGTTGAACTGGCCGGGCTGGAGCTCGCGCCCTGGCACGAGGACGAGTTGGTAGTCATCGCCGCCCCGGACCATCCGCTGGCCTGGCGACCGCAGATCGCCGCACACGAACTGAGCGCCACACCGTTCGTGCTGCGCGAGGCGGGCTCAGGCACCCGTGAGGTGATGGAGCAAGCGCTGGCCGAGCGGGGCATCACGGTGGCGGTGGTGATGGAACTGGGGAGCACCGAAGCGGTGAAACAGGCGGTGGCGGCGGGGCTCGGGATCAGCATCGTCTCCCGCTTCACCATCCAGCTGGAGCTAGCGCTCCAGCGCCTGGTTGTCTTGCCCGTGAGCGATCTCACCATTCGGCGCCGACTCACCCGCATCCAGATCGCCGACCGCCCGGTGAGCAAAGCGCTTGAGGCCTGGCTCCAGGTTGCGAGGGGGATCACACAGTAGCGCCAGCGCACGCGATCAGCGAACGGAGCGCGTGCGGAGGCTATGGGCCAGCCAGGCCAGGCCAAAGCAGGCTGTGCAGGTGAGTACGATCGCCGCGCCAGAGGCAACGTTGGCATAGTACGAGGCGTAAAGCCCCACCAGCGCCGAGCCGACTGCGATCAGCGCGGCGATCAGCATCATGCGCGGCAACCGATTGGTGAGCAGGGCCGCCGCCGCCGCCGGCGTTACCAGCAGCGCCGAGGTGAGGATCACCCCCACCACCTGGATACACGTTACCACCGTGAACGCGAGCACGATCAGCAGCACAAAACGCATCCGGTCGGCCCGAAGCCCGATCACCTCGGCATAGGTCGGATCATAGCTGCTCAGCTCCAGCTCCTTGTGCAACAGCGCCAGGGTAAGTAGCACGCCGGCAGCTATCCCAGCCGTGAGCCAGAGATCGGACGGCCGTACCCCCAGGATGTTGCCGAACAGCATATGGCTGAGGTCGCGAAAGCTGCCTGCCTGGCTCATCAGTAGGATGCCCAGCGCAAACATGGCCGTGAAGAAGACGCCGATGGCGGTATCCTCGCGCACCGCGCCACGCCGGGAGACCCAGCCAATCCCCAACGCCGTGAGCAGCCCGGCGGCGATGGCGCCCCAGAAGAGGTTCCAGCTATTGAGGTACGCAACGACGAGACCCGGCAGCACGGTATGAGAGAGCGCGTCGCCGATGAAAGCCATCCGCCGCAGGACCACGTAGGCGCCGATCGTCGCGCAGGTGATGCCAACCAGCGCGGCGGCGGCCAGCCCGGTCTGCATAAAGCTGTAGCGGAAGGGCTCAAGCAGCCACTCGGTCATACCTCCTCCAGGGTTGGGAGCGGCTGCAATGCTTGCTGGAGCACACCCTCGTGGAGCGTGAACACCTGGTCGAACTCCTCGCTGAGCCGGTCGAGCTGGTGAGTCGCCACCAGCGCCGTCTTGCCCTGCCGGCACAGCCTATCGAGTGTGTGGGCAATAATCTGGCGGCTCGTGGCGTCCACAGCGCTCAGGGGCTCGTCGAGCAACAGCAGATCGGCCTCCTGAACGAGGGCGCGGGCGAGCAGAGCCCGCTGCTGCTGCCCGCCCGAGAGCTGGCTGATCTGCCGCCCGGCCAGCGCGTCCAGGCCGAGCTGCTCAAGCACCGACAACACCATGGCGCGGTCGGCGCGGCCGGGCTGGCGTAGCCAGCCGAGGTGTACATAGCGCCCGGCCAGCACCAGCCGCTCGACGGTAACGGGGAAGCGCCAGTCGACCTCGCCGCGCTGCGGCAGGTAGGCCACCCGGTGGTGGCAGGCACCCACGGGCTGCCCGAAGATCCGGATCGTGCCGGCCCGGGGTTGCAACAACCCGGCCACTGCCTTGAGCAAGGTGGATTTGCCCGAGCCGTTGGCGCCGACCAGCGCGGCGCGCACCCCGGTGGGAAGGCTCAGGCTCACCTCCCGCAGCGCGGGGACCGGCACGCCGGGATAGCGCACCGTGAGTCCGTGGATGGCGAGGGCCGGGGCGCCGGGCACCACGCCGGCCTGGCCCCGGCCACTGTACGGCAGATGCATGGCTATCCTGCCAGGGTGGTCACAATCGTGGTGACATTGTAGCGCATCATCTCCAGGTAGGTGGCCCCCTCGCTACCCGGCTCGCCGATCGCGTCGGTGTAGAGCGGGGGCGCCAACTCCACCCCGGCCTCGCGGGCGAGCGCCTCCATCAGGGCCGCGTTGGCGATATTCTCGGCGAAGATGGCAGGCACACCCGAGGCGCGGATCTGCTCTACCAGCTCGGCCAGTTCGCCAGCCGAAGGGTCGGCCACTTCGGTGGAGAGCGAGCCCAGGGCCGTACCGACGATCTCGAAGCCGTAGCGGGCGGCGAAGTAGCCGAACGTGTCGTGAGTGGTCACCAGCTTGCGCCGCTCCTCGGGCAGGGTGGCCACTTGCTCCTGCACGAAGCTGTCCAGCTCCTCCAGCTCGGCGAGGTACGTCGCGGCATTGGCCGTGTAGACCGCCGCGTTGGCCGGGTCGGCGGTGGCGAGGGCATCGCGGATCGTCTCGACCATGCGCATGGCGTTGATCGGATCGTGCCAGATGTGCGGATCATACTCGCCGTGGCTGTGGCCTTCCTCGCCCTCGGCGTGCGTTTCGCCCTCAGCGTGCGTTTCGCCCTCGGCGTGGGTGTGCGCCTCCTCCCAGACGAGGGCGATGCTGTCGCCGGCGTTGGGGCCAAAGCTGAGCACGTAGTCGCCGGGGGCAAGGTCGAAGCGATAGACGATCGCGATCGCGTCGCAGCCCTCGGCGACCACCTCACGTGCCTCGGGGGCCAGCGGCGCGCCGCCCGCCATGAGCATGAAGGGCACATCGGCGCCGAGGAAGAAGCTCACCTCGGCATCTTCGTCACGTGCCAGCGTCACCTCGCCCTGGCCGCCCGTGAGCGCCACCACGTAATGGGTGTGGTCGTCGGGGATGGCCGCGCCAGCGGCCACCGGCTCTGGCTCGTCCGCGAAGTGCTCGCACGCATGGGCCAGGGGGTCCTCGTCGGCGTGGCTGTGGCCCTCCTCGGGCGCGGCGAGCGGGGTGATCCGCTCGCTCACCACAACGCGGGTAGCCTGCGAGCCCGAGGCGCTGTACAGGTCGTCGATCCAGCTTTCGAACATGAGCCCGTTCTCCACGAGCAGGTCGGCCTCCGCCAGGGCCGCGCTGTCCTGCGGTGTCGGCTCATAGGTGTGAGCATCGCCGCCTGGGCCAACCAGAGTCGTCAACTCGATCAGATCGCCGGCCACGTTCTGCACGAAGTCGCCGAGGATACTGTAGGTCGCGACAACCTTGAGGGGCGGCGTTTCTGGCGTCGGCGTGGCGGCCGGGGCCGTGGGAGGTTCGGTCGGGGCTATCGCGGCGGGCGCCTCGGTGGGAGTCGCAGGCGCGCTACCCGGCTGGGCGGCCGGGGCGCTGCCACAGGCCCCGAGCAGGAGGGCCAGCAGCGCGACCAGACTCAGGGCGCTGATCCGCCAGGGCAATCGTGCGATCACGAACGTTTCTCCTCTCTCCAGATCTGTATCGCCAGCATCCAGCGCGCTTGGGCGGAGTGAGCAGCGCCGTACAATGCCAGGGGCCGTCTGCTCAGCTCAAAGCCCGGGGCGGGGCGGCGAATGCTTCTGCGCCGACGGTGCCTTGAGGCGCAAGCTCACCTCTGCTTGCGCGGCGGCAGGGCGCCCGGCGCCACGCTGGGCCGCTCCGATGCGGCAGATGTTGCGCTGGCTCGGATGCGCGGCTCGCCCCTGGCGCGCTTGCCGGAACAGTTGAGCTCGCTACGGCGGGCTGGAGCGCGTCAGAACGCTATCTGCGTGTAGCTCTCCGCTTCCTGGTGCTCGCTTCGTGCTCTCAAGCCGCACCGGCGGAGGGCCATCGCCGTGCTTGCCACGACACGCGGGACTTCGTTCCCTGAACCCACACCGGCGAAGGGGCCTCCCTGTGCCCGTCAGCAGTACGCCTCCGACGCCAGATGAGACAATGTACCAGGTACCCGGTGAGAGATGGTATCATCCATGACCAGTTCTTGTCAATACTGAGAGAACCTCTCACCTACTGGTGGTAGAATGAACAGCAGAGGAAGGCGGGCGCCATACCGCAGCCAGATGGGGAAAGAAGGGGGAGAGATGAGCCGCTATCTCGACGCACGCCGGGAGACCCTTCCGGCCGCCGTCACCGATCTCGCCGAGCAGCTGACCGAGGCAGGCTACAAGGTAACGGGCCCGCGCCTGGCGGTGCTGAAAGCCGCAACGGCCCAGCCGGGCGCCTTCAGTGTCCACGAGCTAGAGCAGTGGCTCATCGCGCAGGGCGAGTCGCCGGGGACGGCAAGCATTTTCCGCACCGTACGCCTGCTCTGCGACCTGAACCTGCTCCAGCGCATCCACGGGCTCGACGAGTGCCATCGCTACAGCCTGAGCAAGGGCCACGGGCACCACCTCGTCTGCACGAACTGCGGGGCCATGGAGCGCTTCGACAATTGCGGGGTGCAGGGCCTTGTGCAACAGCTGGAGCAACATACCGGCTTCCGCATCAGCGCGCACCTGATCGAGCTCTTTGGCCTCTGCCCCCGCTGCCGCGCAACCGCCGCGTGAGCCCCGTGGTCTCCCTGGCATGCGAAGGGAGGAAGGACGGGGTGCCGTCCTATGCGGCGCGCCAGCCCGCCGCGCGCTTCAGCGTCACGGCACGCCACGGGCCTGACCGCCCCGGGAGCCCGCGCAGGCGGGCTTTGCCTCCCCAGAGCCGCGCGCTTCAGCGTCACGGCGCGCGGGGGTGCAGGACTTGACCGTACACCCCCGGCACGCCATCAGGGTGCGGCGCAAGGCGTGGTATGATACACCCTACATACGCGCTCCGCGAACTCCCCGCACGCGATGACACACCGACGCTACCAGCGTTCGCTCCTCCTCCTGTTACTCCCCTTCCTCTTCGGCGTAACACTCCTGGTCGTCGCACCGGCCATTCTGTCGCTGGGCCTGGCCTTCACCCACTACGATGGTCTCTCCGCGCCGAGCTGGGCCGGCTGGGCGAACTTCCAAGCGCTCGCCACCAACCAGCTCTTTGGCATCGCCGTTGTCAACTCGCTCCTCTTTGTGGCGATCAGTGTGCCGCTGCGCACCCTGCTGACCTTCGGCCTCGCCCTGCTCTTCGCCCGGCCGCGCCGCGGGGTGGGGCTCTACCGGGCCGCGGTTTACCTCCCCACAGTGGTGCCAGGGGTGGCCTACGCCCTGATCTGGCTCTGGATCCTGAACCCGCTCTACGGGCCGCTGAATCTGCTCCTCGGCAGTGTGGGCCTCCCCACGCCAGCCTGGCTGGTTGACCCTCGCACGGCCCTGGCCGCCGTCGCTCTCGCGGCGGTCTTTCAGCTCGGCGAGGGTTTTGTCATTCTCCTGGCGGGCCTGCAGGAGATCCCGGATGAGTACTACGAGACGGCGACGCTGGACGGGGCGGGTCGCCTGGCGATGGTGCGCGCGATCGTGCTGCCACTGCTCACGCCCTGGCTACTGCTGGTTGTCCTCCGCGATCTGATCGTCAGCGTGCAGAGCAGCTTCACCCCTGTGCTGCTGATGACCGGCGGCGGCCCGTACTACGCCACGCTACTCGTGCCGCTCTTGATCTATCAGACGGCCTTCGAGCGGCTGCGCTTCGGCGAGGGCGCCGCTATGACCCTGCTCGTCTTCCTGGGGGTCGGGCTCCTCATCGCGCTGACCTATCGCCTGTTCGGCGGCTGGGGCTATGATGAAGCCGTCTGAGCCGCAGCGCGCGGCGCCGGAGTGCAGCCCCCGCCGGACGCAGGTAGCGGCTGGCCCGCGCTCGCCGTTTCGCCTGCGTCTGCGAGCCGTAGGCTTTCATCTCATCGCCCTCGGCGTTGCGCTAACCTTCCTGGTACCGGGGGCCTGGGTAGTAGCCGCTTCGCTCCGCCAGCCAGGCACTCCACCGCCGCGCCGAATCGAATGGCTGCCCAACCCGGTCAGCTGGTCGAACTACACAGAGCTCTTCGAGCTCCTGCCGATGGGGCGCTACCTGGCCAATTCGCTCTTCGTCGCGGCCCTCGCCGTCCCGCTGACGCTGGTGGTGGCCTCGTGGGCGGCCTTCGCGATGGCACAGCTGCCGGCTCGCTGGCGCTATGTGCTCCTCGGTCTCGCCGTAGCGCTGCGCATGGTGCCGCTCCCCGCCCTCTGGCTCACGCGCTTTCTGGTGCTGAGCGAACTGCGACTGATCGACACCTTCGCCGCCCTGCTCGCGCCGGCCTGGATGGGCACTAGCCCCTTCTTCGTGCTGATCTATTACTGGAGCTTCCGGCGTCTGCCGCCCGCGCTGATTGAGGCCGCCCGCCTCGACGGCCTCGGCCCGCTCGGGATCTGGGCGCGCATCGCCTGGCCACTGGCCCGCCCGGCGACGGTGGCCGTGAGTGTGCTCACCTTCGTGCATTACTGGAGCGACTTCATCAGCCCGCTGCTGTACCTGAAGTCCGAAGCCCGCTACACCGTGCCGGTCGGCCTGCGGGTCTTGCAGCAGCTCGATGCCACGAACTGGCCCCTGCTCATGGCGGGAGTCGTCGTCATGGTCCTTCCCGTGATGGTGCTCTTCGTCTTTGTGCAGCGGGCGTTCTGGGTCGGCGAGCGCATCGCTGGCGTACAGGGCAATTAGCCCGTGCCGCATGATCGCCAATCCGAAGACCGTCGCTCCCGCGCCACCTCCGGCTCCCGTTACGTCTGGCCCGGCCGTGAGGCCGTCTTCTTACTTTGCGCGAAGAGGTGAACCGTGCCCCGATCAGCTGTGTATTCCCGCCTGACCCTGCTCGCCGCCGTAATCATGCTCGCGCTTGCCGGCTGTGCCGGCTCGAATAACGCCACCGACGGCGGCCCATCGCCCCCTGGCGGAGCAGGCAACTCGCTTCCGGCCGACCGTCCCGCCACGGCGGAGCCGTCCGGGGCAATCTCCTTCATGATCTTCGGCGACACGGCGGAGAAGGCCGCCTATGAGCAACTGGTCGCCGCGTTCGAGGAGCGCCATCCGGCGATCGACGTCTCGTTGATCCACATCCCGGGCCAGAGCGACTATCGCCAGCGCCTGGGAGTCGATTTTGCCGCTGGCACGCCCGCCGACGTCGTGCTGCTGAACTATCGTCGTTACGCCGCCTACGCCGCCCGTGGCGCCCTTGAGCCGCTGGGACCCTACCTGGAGCGCAGCACGCTGATCGACCAGGCCGACTTCTACCAGGAGTCGATCCAGCCCTTCATCTGGGAGGGGCAGCTGATGTGCATCCCCCAGAACCTCTCTAGCCTGGTGGTCTACTACAACCGCGACCTCTTCCGCGCCGCCGGTCTGAGCGATCCCTCCGCCGACTGGACCTGGGAGGAGTTCCTTGCCGCTGCCCAGGCCCTCACGCGCGATACCGACGGCGATGGGGCGACCGACCAGTATGGCCTGGGCACCGAGGTCTCGATCTTCCGGGCGGCACCCTTCATCTGGCAGAACGGCGGCGAGCTGGTGGACAATCCGGAAGCGCCGACCCGGCTCGCGCTCGACAGCCCCGCAGCCCGCGAGGCACTGCAATGGTTCGTGGACCTGCAGGTACGCCACAAGGTGGTGCCCGACGCAGTGGCCGAGGCAGCCGAAGACAGCGAAAGCCGATTCCTGAACGGCCGTCTGGGCATGTTCCTCAACAGCCGCCGTGGCGTGCCAACCTACCGCACCATCGAGCGCTTCGACTGGGATGTAGCGCCGCTGCCCCAGGGCAAACAGAAGGCCGGTATCCTCCACGCCGATGCCTACTGCATGCCGGCGGTCAGCGAGAACAAGGCGGCGATCTGGACCTTTATCGAGTTCGCCAACGCGGCGGAAGGCCAGCACATCATCGCCGCCTCAGGGCGCACCGTGCCGTCGCTGCGAGCGGTGGCGGAGTCGCCAACCTTCCTGAACCCGGGGCAGAAGCCCGCCAACTCGCAAGTCTTTCTCGATGTCATCCCCTGGATCCGCACCGTGCCGATTATGGCGGGGTGGGCCGAGATCGAGGAGCTGAGCGCGGAGGAGCTCAGCCGGGCCTACTACGGGCAGGCCAGCCTCGACGAGGTGATCCGCGCCACCCAGGAACGCGCCCAGCCGTTGTTTACACCGTAGGCCGGCCCGCTGCTCCGCTCGCACGGGCTGCCATCTGGCCACCACCTTAGATCTTGATTGAATGAACCGTATTTCGACACTCAAACAGGCAGGATTGTGGTACAATTCTAGTAACCCCTGCCGTTAACACCATTGCGGGGCTGTGACGTGGACATCGTCTTTCTGAATGCGCGTGACGCGGCCAGGTTCAGTACTCTGAAGGAGCTGTCCCGAATCTACGGCGCTGAGAATGCCCGACGAATCATGCGCCGGCTCGATGAGCTGCGCGCGGCTGCGAATCTGGAAACCATGCGCAGCCTGCCCGGGCGCTGCCACGAACTCAGGCACGATCGCGCAGGCCAGCTCGCCATCGACGTACGGCACCCCTACCGGCTGATCTTCGAGCCGGCCAACGAGCCGGTGCCACGCAAACCCGACGGCGGTCTCGACTGGGCAGGTGTCACGGCAATCAGGATTCTAGAGGTGGAGGACTACCATGGCTAGCCCAGCGAACGAGTATCGCCCGGACTATGTCTCCCCACCTGGTAACACCCTTGAGGAGCTCCTGGAGGAGCGTGGGATCAGCCAGGCGGAGTTGGCCGAGCGTACCGGGCGGCCAAAGAAGACGATCAACGAGATCATTCAGGGCAAGACGGCGATTACGCCCGAGACGGCATTACAGCTCGAGCGCGTCCTGGGTACACCGGCCAGCTTCTGGCTAAAGCGGGAACAGCAGTACCGCGAGTTCCTCGCTCGCCAGAACGAAGATGAGCGGCTCGGGCGGCAGGTGGCCTGGCTCCAGGCGGTACCCTGGCGGGAGATGGTGCGACGTGGATGGATTGAGCCGTACGACGACCAGGTCGACCAGCTGCGCGAGGTGCTGCAATTCTTCGGTATCGCCTCACCGGACCAGTGGGAGGCTGTAGCGGCGGCGTTCCGCCAGTCTCCAGCCTTCGCCGCAGATGAGATGGCAGTGGCGGCCTGGCTACGGCAAGGCGAGCGCCTTGCCGGGGCCATCCCCTGCGCACCCTACGATACGATGCGCTTCCGGCAGGTGCTCCAGGAGGCGCGGGCACTCACCCGTGAGGAGCCTGAGCAGGGCTTCGCGCGCCTACCGGCTCTCTGCGCAACAGCGGGAGTGGCCGTCGTGATCTTGCCAGAGCTGCCCCAGACGCGGCTCTGCGGAGCAGCCCGCTGGCTTACACCGACTAAGGCGCTAATTCAGCTCAGCCTGCGCTACAAGCGCGATGACCAGTTCTGGTTTTCCTTCTTCCACGAAGCTGGCCACATCCTGCTCCACGGCAAGCGAGAGGCCCACCTCGACGAGGAGGAGCGCGAGCGGACCGAGAAGGAGGAGCAGGCGAACCGCTTCGCCGCCGACCTGCTTATCCCCCCCGACGCGCTGCGGACCTTTCTGAGCCAGCGACGGGGGCCATTCAGCCAAGTGCAGGTCGAGCAGTTTGCCGCCATGCTCGGCATCGCCCCTGGGATCGTGGTCGGGCGACTCCAGCGTGAACAGTTGCTTCCTCCCAGCCATCTGAACGGGCTCAAACGTCCACTTCCCACCAGCGTGCCCGGGTAACGCCTGCACCGGACCCTGTCCCATAGCACGCATCACGAGCGACCATGTCGTTCCCCTTGCGCGGGGAACCCCGCGCCACAAGCCCCGAGTGGCCGTGTCGTTCCCACGTAACCAGGAACCCCGCGCACAACGAGGTGCGGATCTTTCTTTGTTATACTGGGCCACGCCCCGACACGACATCGCCGCTGCCTGGCCACCCGGCCCGGGCCGCTGCCTGTGGCTGTGGCGGCTAATCCGCCGGACACGCTGCGCTCACCGCTATTCTGTGATCAGAGGAGAGGGGACAACGCCGTATGAGCACTGCTGCCCGCCCGGCCGCCGAGGTGATGGGCCTGCTTGGCCTGCCCATGCCCATCCGCGAACTGGCGGCCCGCCCATGGGACGCAATCATCGTTGGCGCGGGCCACAACGGCCTGGCCTGCGCCGCCTACCTCGCGCGGGCCGGCCGGCGCGTGCTGGTGCTCGAAGCTCGCGAGCGCATCGGCGGCGCCTGCACGCTCGAAGAGGTCTGGCCTGGCGTGCGCATGTCGCCCTGTGCCTACCTCGCCGGGCTGCTCCACCCGCTGGTGATCGACGAACTGGAGCTGCCACGCCGTGGCTTCCGCTGGACCCCGGCGCTCAACGGGCTCTTCGTGCCCTTCGAGGATGGTAGCAGCATCCAGCTCTACGAGGACGACGACCGCTGCGAGGCCGAGGTGCGCGCCCTCGCCCCTGACGATGTGGCCGGCTGGCGCGAGATGGTGCGTCTGATGGCGCGCCTGCGCGAGGCCCTCCGGCCAGCCGGTGCGGGCGATCTCTGGATCGGTGGGCCGCCAAGCCCCGAGCAACTCGACGAGCGCCTCGGTGGCGACGCCGAGCTGCGCGGTCTACTCTTCGAGTGGAGCATGGTCGAGCTCGTCGAGCGCTACTTGCGTGACGAGCGGCTGCAGATGGCCTACCTCGGCCAGGGCGTGATCGGCACCAACGCGAGCCCCTTCGAACCCGGCACGGCCTCCATCCACTTCCACCACTCCAGCGGTCGCCAGGGTGGGCTGCCGGGCACCTGGGGCTACGTGCAGGGCGGCATGGGCACGGTGAGTTTTATGCTCTGCGACGCCGCCCGCGAGGCTGGCGCCGTGGTGGCAGCCGGCGTACCCGTGGCGCGCATCCTCCCCGGCGAGGGCGTGGAGCTCACCAGTGGCGACCGGATCGTGGCGCCGGTGGTAGTGGCCAACGCCGACCCGCGCGTGACCCTGGAGCTGCTCGGGCCTGCCGCCGACGCCGCCTGGCGCCAGCGCGTGGAGGCCGTGCCGATCGAGGGCTGCACCGTGAAGCTGAACATGCTGCTGCGCGAACTTCCCAACTTCACGGCGCGCCCCGGCACCTTCGAGCCGCACCACCAGGCCCAGATCAATACACCGCTCACCAAAGCCCAGTGGCAGGCCGGCTACGAGGCCGCCCGCCGGGGCGAGCTTCCGGAACGGCTCTGGACGGAGCTCTACTTCCAGACGGTACACGACTCCAGTGTGGCTCCGGAGGGCCTGCACACCATGAGCGTCTTCGCCCAGTATGTGCCCTACCGCTTCGCCGAGGGCAACTGGGAGACACGGCGCGAAGAGGTGCGCCAGCTCGGGATCAGCTCGATCGCCCGCTTCGTGAGCAACTTCCCGGACGCGATCGTGGATGTAGAGGTGCTCGGCCCACCCGATATCGAGCGCAAGGTTGGCCTCACCGGCGGGCATATCTTCCAGGGCGAGTGCCTGCCAGCCTACATGTGGCACAACCGGCTCGACTATCGCACCCCGATGGACGGCGTCTATCTCTGCGGGGCCTGCACCTACCCGGGTGGCAGTGTGATTGCGATCAACGGGCGCAACGCGGCCATGGCCGTGCTGGCCGATTGGCGCTAGCGCTATCCCGTTTCGGTGGCGGCTGCGCCCCCGGCGGTCCCATACCATTCTGCCCGCCAGCCCGCCGTGGACATCACCAGTGGCCTCACGTGGCCGCACAGGCAGGCTTCGCCTACCTGTAGCCCCGCGCTTCCGCGCCACGGAGCCCGGGGTGCAGGCACATCCGGCCCACCGACCATCCGCCATACGCTACAGCGCGGCGGCCCTTTTGTGCTACACTAGGATCTGTTCAGATTCTCACAAGCCGCGTTGGTACAAGGAGGTACAGGTATGAGCTGGAGAGGTTCCGGGAACTTCCGCGGCTCTGGCACCCGTCCGAGCGCCCCGGGTGCGCGTGGCCGTGGACCAGGCTCCGTCTTCGACGCGGGCAGCGCCGGCGGCCCCTCGCTCCTGGCGCTGATCGTCACCTGCTGCGTGGTCGGTCTCGTGGGTCTCGGCCTCGCGGCGGGCTTCGGGGGAACGCTGGGTCGCGGCGGCACGGCAGTAGCCCGGCCCGCCCCGGCGACCCAGCCCACCGCCGCGCCCGCCGTGCAGCCCACCGCAGCACCCACTGCGGCACCCACCGCCGCGCCCGCCGCTGGCGGTGCTGCGGCCATTCCCACCGAGCCCCTCGGCCCGGCAGTGGCCTCCGGCAGTGGTGAGCCAGTGGAGCTCGGCTCCGCCGGCGAGCAACTCGCCTTCGACCAGCAGACGCTCACCGTACCCGCCGGGCTCGTAACGCTCACCTTCGTCAACAACTCCTCGGCCGTCCAGCACAACTGGGTGCTGGTCGATGGCGGCGACGATGTGGCCAGCGCCGTGAACGACGCCGCCGCAGCCCAGGTGGCAACGGCGCGCAACCCGGCGGCGGCGGTGCCCCCCGCCGACACGCCCGGCCTCCTCGTGGCAACCCAGCAGATCAACCCCGGCGATAGCGTCTCCGTCACCTTTGAGACGCCTGGGCCGGGAACCTACACCTATCTCTGCACCTTCCCGGGCCACTACATCGCCGGGATGGTCGGCGAGCTGATCGTCGAGTAGGCGACCATCCGGCGTGCTTGGATGGATCGGCGGCCAGAGCCCAACCGCCTGCACACGCCACAGACAGGGCTTGAGATCACAACACCACCCGGCGCGCTCCCCTTCAGGGTTGCGCGCCGGGTTGATGATTCTCCGCCGCAGGATCAGGCGGTCGCGAAGCGGCCCTGCTCACGCAGCGGTGTACGCGGCCGCAGGTAGTTGCGCAACTGGGCCACCGCGATGTCGCGCGTCATCCGCAGCTGGGCGCCCCAGGGGGCCGGGGCCATGCGTTTGTGCATGTAGCTATCGAAGGTGAGGCGCTGCACATCCCGGTTGCGGCACATCTCGGTGAACACCTCCATCTGCCGCTCGTTGCCATAGCCCCACCACTGGAGCCAGCGCAGGAATCCGTACATGGTGCCGTAGCGCTTCCACCACTCGCGCTCGTAGGCCCGCAGATTCCTGGCGCTCGGAGCATCCAGGTGGCGCGCGAGGGTCTGCGCGGCCAGTTCACCGCTCTTCATCGCCCAGTAGATCCCCTCGCCCGAGGTGTGCACCACCAGGCCCGCCGCGTCGCCCACGAGCAGCGCGCGGTCGAAGGCCATCCGCTTACGGGGCTCCATGGGCAGGGCGTGGGCCTCGCGCAGCAGCAGGCGGCCACCATCGAGGGCCGGGCCGAGCCGGGCTTTGAGGTTCCCGAGCAACTCCCGCGCCCGCGCCGTATGGCCCGGGCCCGCGCCGATGCCCACGGCGATATGGTCGCGCTTGGGGAAGGCCCAGGCATACAGATCGGGGCTCACCTCGGCGCCAAGGTAGAGGTCGGCCGTAGCCTCCCAGCGGGCCATCTGGCTCGCGGGCAGGGCGATACGCTCCTGGATCGCCACGGCACGCGGCAGGTTCGGCAGCCCGAGGAACTTCGCCGTCGGCGAATAGGCCCCATCGGCGCCGATCACCGCATCGGCGGTGATCGTCCGCTCGGCCCCGCCCGTGGCCGGCCGGTAGGTCGCCGTCACCCCTCGTGGCCCGACCGTGAGGCCGGTGAGCTGGGCGTGAACGAGCTCGGCACCCCGCTCGCGGGCCCGCTGGCGCAGGTAGGCGTCGAAGACCTCCCGCCGCACCATGGCCACATAGTCATCGTCGCTGGGCACCGTGCCCGCCACCTCGATCCGGGTCTCCTGGCCGGAGGGCGAGACCACCAGGCAGTGACGCACCTTTCGGTCGATCAGCGAGGTGGGGAGATCGAACTCGTGGAAGACTGCAGGAGGTACCGCGCCGCCGCAAGGCTTGGCCTTCACCAGCTCGCGCTCAATCAGCACCGTCTCGATGCCGAGCCCCCGCAGCGTCACCGCCGCCGTGGCCCCGCCCACCGACGCGCCGATGATCAGGACTCGCTGTGCCATGCCGACCTCCGCCTCTCCCTGCCATAGCGCTATGCTCACAAAGGCCGAGCCATCTGTAGAGAGCTAGAGCGCGTCAGAATACCATCCGCTCGCGATGCTCCAGTTCCTGGCCTTCGGTGCTTGCCCTAGCTCGCAAGGCCGACGGCCGCCGCCAGCATCCCCCAGACGAAGAGCATGATCGCCGTCGCGTTAAAGAAAACCTCGTTGTGTTCCGGATCACGCACGAAGCGCACGTAGGGCACCGTCTGAGCCAGCAGCAGCAGTGCCACCACGCCGGCGGCCAGCGGGTGCCCCCACCAGATCAACAGCCCGATCACGGCCAACTGGGCCAGGGCCATCGTGGCTACCACCAGGCGCGCCGCCACCGCCTTGCCGTACTGTACCGGGATCGAGCGGATGCCCATGAGCGTATCGCCCGTGATGCTCTTGAAGTCGTTCACCGTCATGATCCCGTGGGCGCCGAGGGAATAGAGCAACGCCACGGCGAGGCTCTGGCCGGTGAGCGGGGCAAAGGCCACATGGCCGGCCATCCAGGCCAGCCCCTCGTACGAGATCGCCACCAGCGCGTTGCCCACCCAGCCGTTGCGCTTGGCACGCAAGGGCTTGAGGCTGTAGGCCAGCGCGCAGATCAGGCCCAGGCCCACGAAGAGCGCCACCTTTCCGCCGAGCATCAGGGCGATACTCGTTCCGAGCCAGGTGAGCACAACCGTAAGCAGGTAGACGTGGCGCAGCGAGACCTGGCCGGAGGGGATGAGCCGCTGGGGTTCGTTGATCGCGTCCACATCCCGGTCGCAGTAGTCGTTCACCACCTGCGAGAGGCCGGTGAGGATGGGCCCGGCCATCAGCACCCCGATGGCCAGCCTGCCGATCGGCTCGACACCCCAGCCCAGCGCGCCGCTGGCAATCGCGCCGCAGAGAAAGGCCCACGCCGGCGCGAACCAGGTGACTGGCTTCATCAGGGCCACCGAGTGACCCAGGAGCACGCGCAGGCTGGCCGCAGGCGCCGCGAGCGGCGGAGCTACCGCTTGCGGCGGAGTGACAAGGCCAGAACCCTTGGGGATCTCACTCATGGCTGGCCTCGCAGCGCCGGCGGCAGCACCACCACACCGGCATCGCCATCCGGGATGTTCTGCACAGCCGCCCTGGGAATGGCATTGCCCGCGTGGCAGGTGTAGCAGCCCGGCACATTGTAGACCTGGCCTTCGATCAGGCGGTAGGAGAAGCGGCTGGCGCCCCCCTCCAGCTCACTCGGCACGCCCGGCTTCGGCGCCGCTCCATAGGTTGGCCAGTTCGCCTGCAGCCAGGTGGTGAGCTGCATCATCCGCTGGGCCTTGAGCTTGTTGTAGGCGTACTCCGGGTTGGGCAAACCCACCGGGTTCGTCTCGTAGGCGACAAAGTTGCGCGAGTTGTGGCAGTAGGTACAGCCGACCCCCAGCGCCCAGGACTGATAGTTCATCACATTCTGGTTGATCGTCACCTGGTCCTGCGTGCGCCCGCCATCGAGGGTCAGGGCGAGCGAGCCACGGCCACTCTCGGGGTCAGCCGGGTCGAAGGGCCGCCAGACCTGATAGTTATAGATGTAGTAGAGCACCGCGTCCTGCAGTCCCACCTGGCCACGAATCTCCTCGGGCTTCTGGGCCGGATCGAGGATCGGCTGGCCATTCTCGTCGAGCGGATCGACCGTCACGGGGATGTCGGGGATGCTCTTAATGAACTGCGTGCCGAAGGCCTCCAGATTGTTCGGCTGGTTGTTGTGGCAGGTGGCACACTGGACGTAGTTGCCCTTCCAGTTGGGCAAATCCACGATAAACTGCGCATTGATATCGCTCACCAGGTAGAGCATATTGCGGGCCGCAATCTTGGCCGGGTACTCATCGCTGGCGAAGTTATTGAGATTATGGCAGTACTGGCAGCCCACACCGAGGCCGCCGGAGACGTACTGCTGCATATAGGTCCAGATCTGGCCGGAGGTCATCCCCGTCAGCACCTGCACATTCACGGTATTGGGGTTGGCCTCTACCCAGGCCTGACCGGCCTGCACACCCTCGATCCAGGCCTGCTCGCCGAGCCAGGGCTGGCGGCCATCGGTCGGGCTGTTGGGCGCGGCGCTCGTGATCGCCTGCTGGCCGTCGCTGGGGCTCCACGGCGTCGCCGCAGCGATCGCGGCTGCCCGGCGCTCGGGCGCCAGCACCAGGCTGTAAATCCACCAGAAGGTTGCCGTGGTGACCACCGCCACCACCACGCCGACCGCCACCGAGATAAAGATCGCCGCCTGCCGATCACTGGGACGGGTTGGCGCCTGCATGGGGGTCTCCTCTAGCCGAACCGTGTGGCTCAAGTATACCGCGTCAGTTTCTTATAGTCAAATTTTGTCCTATGTGCAAAAAAGGTGCAATCGCATGGCCAGCCCTGGAAAGGCAACAACCGCCAGCACGCCTGCTGACGGTTGCTCCAACACTGTATAGGCGGCCCGCGCGATCTAGCCGAGCAACAAGCTCAGATAGAGAATCGCGTTGGGCACCACCTGCCCGTCCGGCGAGAGGTTGTCGAGCCAGTTGTAGCGCACCGAGCTGAGTACGATGAAATGGATCAGCAGGGCGACAACGAAGCCCAGGATCGTGAAGATCACGATGTTCGTACGCACCGAGCTACGCGACTGCATACCCGTATCTCCTTAGATACCGACGTTCAGCCACGGCCGCCAGAGCCAGACCAGCGTGTGCGCGATCACCGCGATCACGCCGAAGGCCCAGAACGACTTCACCACGATGTCGTGGATCAGCCAGTCCTGATTGTTGAACAGCGACCGCCACTTCGGGGGGACCAGATCGTCGTCGTCGCGCATTGGCGAACCTCCAGGTACTACGGCGAGACCGAACACTCAGCACCAGGTACGACCAGCGCGCCTGGCGGCGACCGCCGCCCCTCTGCCCTGATCCGGGTTGAGGCAACGGCAAGGTATGGAAAGCAAACGTCTTATACTGTTCTAAATTATATAGAAGTCAAGAAAAATTGTCAATCGTTGCTTTTAAACACAAGACCGGCTCATCCGCGCCCTGAGCGCGCCAGAACCGGAACATCACGGACCACCCGCCACTTCCAGATCCGTCCAGCGACGGACTTGCGTCAGGCCGTGCGGTGCTATACTCGCTCTGCGCCCGGTCGGGCGCCTTTCTGCGTTCACTCTGCCCGCCGCAGCTCGACGCCCCACGCCGTTCTTCCCCATCCCATGACGCCCCCCGCCGCTTGCGCGGGCCGCAGCGCGCTGTCGCGCGCCACGGCCCCTCGACACACGCCCTCAGGAGGCCCTCATGTCCCACCTGCGCCACCTGTTGCCCTACATGGCGCGCTACCGCTGGACCCTGCTCGCCGGGCTCGTCTGCGCGGTTATCGGCGCGGCCGTAAGCGCCCTCGGCCCCTACGTGCTGCGCCTCGCCGTGGACGACCTCGGCCGCAGCGGGATCGTCACCGCAACCCTGCTACGCTACAGTGGCCTGGTGATCGTCGTCGCCCTCGCCGATGGGGTCTTCAAGTTCCTCCAGCGCATGCTGATCGCGGGGGTCTCCTACCATGTCGAGTACGATCTGCGCGCGGCCCTCTTCGACCGCTACCTGCGACTCGACCAGAGCTTCTACGGGCGCAACCACACCGGCGATCTGATGGCCCGCGCCACCAATGATCTCAGCGCGGTCCGCCAGCTCCTCGGCCCCGGACTCAACGGTACCGCGACGGCCCTGCTCACCTTCGCCGCCGCCGCCGCGCTGATGCTCGCCGTGAATGTGACGCTCGCCCTGGTGGTGCTCCTGCTGATGCCCCTCTCCACGCTCATCTTCGTCCTGGTGGGCGGGCGCATGCGTGCCCTCTTCACCAGCGTGCAGGACCAGTTCGGCAATATCTCCACCCGCGCACAGGAGAACTTCTCCGGCATCCGTACCGTGAAGGCCTACGCCCAGGAGGAGGCCGAGCTGGCCGTTTTCACGGAAGACAACCGGCGCTACCGCGAGTTGAACCTGCGCTACGTGCTCCTGAGCGGCGCCCTCTGGCCGAGCATGGCTCTTTGCCTCGGCACCGTCGCCGCCCTGGTGCTCCTGGTGGGCGGTCGCCTGGTGGCCGGCGGTGAGCTCACCCTCGGCGAGCTCGTGCAATTCAACGCCTACCTCGGCCTGCTCACCTTCCCGATGATCATACTCGGCTGGATGGTCTCGCTCTACCAGCAAGGCGCCGCCTCGATGGGCCGGCTGAACGAGGTGCTGCACGCCCACCCCATGATCGTTAATCCACCCGCCGCGCTGCCCCTGCCCGCCCCCCACGGCGAGGTTGAGTATCGGGGTGTGGGGATCCGCTTCGACGCGAACGAGGAGCCCGGCGGACACCGCACCAGCGCGGAGAAGGTCGTTGCGGGCGACAACCCCGTGCCACAACCCTCCACTACTCGCTCCGCCTGGATGCTGCGCGACATCTCTTTCACCATTCCCGCCGGCAGCTCCCTGGCCATCGTCGGGGCTACCGGCGCCGGGAAGACAACGCTCGTCAACCTGCTCGCCCGCGTGCGCGACCCCGACGAAGGCCAGGTGCTTGTGGACGGTATCGACGTGCGCCGGCTCGATCTCGCCGACCTCCGCCGGGCGGTGGGCTACGTTCCTCAGGAGACCTTCCTCTTCAGCGTGCCGTTGCGCGAAAATGTCGCCTTCGGCGCCCCCGATGCAAGCGACGAGGAACTGGAGCGCGCCGTGAGCATTTCGCGCCTCGCCAACGACCTGGAGCAGTTCCCCGACGGCATCGCCACCATGGTGGGCGAGCGGGGCGTTACGCTCTCGGGCGGCCAGAAGCAGCGGGTTGCGATCGCGCGGGCCGTGCTGAGCAGCCCGGCCATCCTCGTGCTCGACGACGCCCTGAGCAGCGTTGACACCCACACCGCCGCCCAGATCCTCGAGGGCCTACGGGAGATCATGCGCAACCGCACCAGCATCATCATCGCCCAGCGCATTGCCACCGTCCGTGAGGCCAATCAGATCATCGTGCTCCACGAGGGCCGGATCGTCGAGCGCGGGACCCACGCCGAGCTGCTGCAGGCGAATGGGCGCTATGCCGCGATGTATCGCCGCGAGCTGTTGGAGGCCGAGCTGAGCGAGTGAGCAGGCGCGCCGGCAGCGATGGCGCGCGGGCGAACTGGCCCGCTAATCCACGCATGGGGAGCTGGTACGACACCACAACACGCTCGGCAGCACGAGCGCATCAACCTGTTCCGAGCGAGGAGAGAGAGCTGTGTCTGGCACACGTTTCGACGATGATGTAATCCTCGGCAAGGCCTACGACGGACGGCTGGTGCGCCGGCTGGCGGTCTTCGTGGCACCGTACTGGCGCAGCCTGAGCCTGGCGGTGGCCTTGCTGTTCGGCGCGGCCTTCACGGAGATCGTGCCGCCGCTGCTGGTGCAGCAGGCGATCGATGGCCCGATCAGCGCCGGCCGCATCGATGGACTCTGGCCGATCTTTGGCCTCTACGCCCTGGTGCTCCTGGCCACTTTCGCCCTGCGCTACGGCCACAACTATCTGATCAATAGCATTGGCCAGTCGGTCATGCTCGATCTGCGCACCCACATCTTCCGGCACATCCAGCGCATGAGCCTGAGTTTCTTCGACCGCAACCCGGTGGGCCGGTTGCTCACCCGCATCACCAACGATGTCGATGCGCTCAACGAGTTTCTCACCCAGGGCCTGGTGCTGATCCTCGCCGACACAGTGACGCTGGCCGGCATCATCGTGGTGATGTTCGCCCTCAACTGGCGCCTGGCGCTGATCAGCCTGGCCACACTGCCAGTGCTCGCCGTCGTCGTGGCCATCTACCAGCGCCTGATGCGCGCCACCTACCGGCTGGTGCGCCAGCGCCTGGCAAAGATCAATGCTTACCTCAACGAGCAGATCGGCGGCGTGCTCGTGACGCAACTCTTCCGGCGCGAGGCCCACAGCCGGGCCGCCTTTGCCGGCCTGAGCAGCGAGTATGTGGATGCGAACATGCGCTCGCTGCTGATCTTCAGCATCTTTATGCCCACGGTGCAAGTCATGGCCGCGATCGGCACAGCGGCGCTGCTCTGGTGGGGCGGCCAGGGCGTGCTCGCCGGCTGGGCCACCCTTGGGACGCTCACCGCCTTCGTGCTCTACACCGAGCGGGCCTTCCAGCCCATCCGCAACCTCGCCGAGCGCTACACCATCCTCCAGGCGGCCATGGCCTCCGCCGAGCGGATCTTCGGGGTGCTCGACACCGAGGAGGAGGTACGCGACCCTGAACACCCGGCGACGCTACCACAGCCCGTGCGTGGGGCGATCACCCTCGAGAATGTCGTCTTCGGCTACGACCCGGCCGAGCCTGTGCTCAAGGGCGTGAGCCTGCACATCCCGGCCGGCCAGGCCGTGGCGATCGTCGGGGCCACCGGTGCCGGGAAGAGCAGCCTGGTGGGCCTGCTCGCTCGCTTCTACGACGTACAGCAGGGCCGGATCACCCTCGACGGGGTCGACATCCGCACCCTGCCCCAGCGTGAACTGCGCCGTCATATTGCCGCCGTGCCCCAGGACCCGGTGTGCTTCTCGGGCACGATCGCCAGCAACATCCGCCTGCACGACGACACGATCGACGATGAGCGAGTGCGGTGGGCGGCCGAGATGGTGAACGCCGCCGCCTTTATCGAGCGGCTCCCCGGCGGCTACGCCTACGAGGTGCGCGAGCGGGGGGCCAACCTGTCGATCGGCCAGCGTCAGTTGCTCGCCTTCGCCCGCGCCCTCGCCTTCAACCCGGAGGTGCTGCTGATCCTCGATGAGGCCACCAGCAGCGTGGATACGGCCACCGAGGCCCTCATCCAGAACGCCCTCGAGCGCCTGCTGAAAGGCCGCACCAGCATCGTCATCGCCCACCGGCTCAGCACCATCCGCCACGTGGACCGGATCATCGTGCTGCATAAGGGCCGGGTGGTGGAGGACGGGAGCCACGAGGCGTTGCTCGCCCGCCGGGGCTTCTACTACCGGCTCTACCAGCTACAGTTCGCCGAGCAGAGCGTGACCGGATAACGAAGGCCGTGGCGCGTCCATGCGCGCGCCACGGCCCGCCGTACCCTACACCGTCCGCCGGCGCGCCACCGCCACGGCGGCGACGATCGCCACGGCAACCCCACCGATGCCCAGGGCGACCGGCAGCCAGGGCTGGCCCGCCGACACCGGAGCCGGCTCCACAACCGGGGCTGGCTCCACGGCGCCCCCCTCACCCAGCGCCGCCAGATCATCGCCGGCGCTGGCCAGAAGCGCCGTGCGGGTGCAGAGATTGGTGCTCAACTGGCCATCCTGGGCCACGCCGTAGACGAGATAGCGCTCGCCCTCGACGAACTCGAAGCCGCAAGCGGCCGAGCTCCCGGGGGTGGCCAGGGTGAACTGGCCGCCCTCGGGCCCCTTCCAAATCTGCTCCACCTCGAAGGTGACGAGCACGCCGTTGGGCGCGGGAACCACGCTGCGCGCCGTGCCCGCGAAGACAGCCTGAGCCTGCCCAAGGGCCTCCTGCGGCGGGGGCGGCGCAACGCAGGAGCAGGCGTAGGCCGGCTTCAGCGGGTGGAAAACGAACGAGGCGGCCAGGGTCAGGCCGGCGATTACAACGCCGAGCCGGCGTAGTGTGAGCTGGAACATGCTGTCCTCCAGAGGTGTATGCCTATACTCTCACCTCTGACGTTGAGACAGACCGATCCGTTCCCCATCTGCCAACGCCAGACCGCTGGCGCTCCGGGCGCCTGAAGCATCTCTTGGAACGGTCGAGCCATCTGCGGCGGGTTGGAGCCCCATCAGAACGCCATCTACTCGCGGTGCTCCGGTCCCTGGTTCCCGGTTTGCGCGCTAACCCCGGGGCGTATCGGTTGCCATGCGCAGGATCAGCGCCCCCGCCCCCGGCAGCGCGCTCAGGGGCAACTGGCCATCCACCACAACGACCTCGGCGCCGGAGAGCAGGTCGCGCAGGCGGGCGCCATCAGGCAGCCCGGCGTGGCGCACCGGCAGCGTGGCCAGCTCATCGGCTGCCCGGCGGGCCACCACCAGCACGCGCTCCTCGGGCGCCTCGCGCTGGAAGGCCACGGTATTCCCGGCGGCGTAGAGGAGCTGGAAACCGCCCCAGCGCAGGGCCGGGGCCTCACGACGCAAACGTGCGAGCCGCTGCACGTAGCTCCGCAACGCCTGGTCCCAGACCACCGGGTCCCAGGGCATCGTGCGACGGCAATCGGGGTCACCCGCGCCGTCGAGGCCGATCTCGTCGCCGTAGTAGACACACGGGACACCGGGGTAGGTAAAGAGCAGGGCGATGGCCACGCGCACCAGGGCCACATCGCCACCGAGGATGTGGCGCAGGCGCGGGGTGTCGTGGCTGCCGAGCAGATTGAACTGCTGCGTCGCAATCTGCCAGGGAATGGCCGCCCGGAACGCGGCCCACTGCGCCGCCATCGCGGCCGTCGGCATCGGTCGCGGGTCGGCCCAGGGTGGGCCACCGGCGGCGATAGTGTGGCTGCCGAGCCACTGCCAGACGGGAAAGGTGAAGCCCTGATAGTTCATGGTGGCGTCGAGCTCGCCACCCTGGAGGTGGGGCGTACCGTCGAAGAAGTGCTCGCCCAGGAGGTAGGCCTCAGGGTTCTCGGCCTTTACGGCGCGGCGGATGCCGCGTCCAAGCTTGTGCCCCAGGTCCAGGGGCCCCTGCCGGCCGAGCATATTTGCCACATCGATTCGCCAGCCGTCAATCCGGTAGGGCGGGCGCAGCCAGCGCCGCATGATCGCGTCCTCGCCGGCATACATCAACTCGCGCAGCCGCTCACTACGGTAGTCGAGCTTGGGCAGCGAGCGCACGCCCAGCCAGCTCTCATAGTCGTGGGGATGCTGACGAAAGGTAAAGAACTCAGCGCTCGGCGCCTGGGGATCAGCCTGGGCGGCGACAAACCAGGGGTGGGTCGCGCCGCAGTGGTTCGGCACGATGTCGAGGATGAGGCGCATGCCGCGTTCGTCCAGCGCCGCCCGCAACGCAGCCAGGCCCGCCTCGCCGCCGAGGTGGGGGTCGATCCGCTCATAGTCGGCCACATCGTACTTATGGCTGCTTGGCGCCAGGAAGATCGGGTTCAGGTAGAGCGCGCTCACCCCGAGATCGGCCAGGTAATCCAGGCGATCGGCGATGCCCTGGAGATCGCCGCCGAAGAACTCCCGGGTCCCATCCTGTTTCGTAGGCAAAGCGCCCCAGGGCCTGGCCCGCACCGGTCGGCCACCGTAGCGATACTGGCCGTCGCGCACATTGTTGGCCGGGTCGCCGTCGGCAAAGCGGTCGGGGAAGATCTGGTAGAAGACGGCGTCGCGCACCCAGGCCGGGGCATGATAGGCGGCCAGCAGCTTGAAATCGTTGGCGTCGGTGGGGTAGTGCGCCACGGGCCCGGCGGCGTTGTACCAGAGCGTGCCGTCCTGGGTGCGGAGCAGGAAGCGATAGCCGGTGCGCAGCATGGCCAGCGGGATGGCCGCCTCCCACCAGCGGCAGACCCCATCGGCGCCAGCCGGCGCCATCGGAATGATGCTCTGCTCGCCGTCGGGGCAACTGCGCAAGTACACCGCCTCGACCGGCGCATCGGTCGCCGTCCGCAGGCGGATACTTGCGCGCTCGCCGACCACTCCTGTCGCCCGCACATAGACCGGTGAGCCATCGTGGTGGATGGACGAGGTCCACGTGAGCATCGGGGCAACTCCTCTACGTGGGCGGCCAGCCTACTCCAGGGCGGCTGCGGCAGTGGCCACACGCGCCAGCACCTCGTCGCGGCCGAGAGCAGCGAGCATATCGAAGAGCGGCGGGGCCACCGTCCGCCCACTGACGGCCACACGCACGGTACCGAAGAGCGGGCCTGGCTTCACCCCCAGGCTCTCGCCGAGCTCACGCAGGGCCGCCTCGAGCGTAGCGGCATCCCAGCGCTCCACAGCGTTGAGCGCAGCGTGGACCGCCCGCAGCCAGTCGTGGGCCTGGGACGGCTCAGTCTTCTTCGGAACGAGCAGGGCCGGGTCGTAACCGCCGGCGCCAGGCTGTGGGGCGCGGAAGAAGAACTCGAGCAACTCAGGCGCCTGCTGCAACTCCTCCAGCCGCTCATGCACCATCGGGGTGAGCTGCAGCACATAGGCCCGATCCTCATCGCTGGGCGGGTCACCGATCAGCCCCGCCTTCGCGAGGAAGGGCAGCATGCGCTCAGCCACCTCGGCAACCGGGAGACGACGAATGTAGATGCCGTTCATATCGCGCAGCTTATCGGGGTTCCAGCGAGCCGGGGAGGCCTGCACCCGGTCAATCGTAAAGCGCTCGACAATCTCGTCCCGGCTCATGATCTCGGTCTTGTCGTCGTAGCTCCAGCCCTGCAGAGCCAGATAGTTGAACATCGCCTCGGGCAGATAGCCCCGCTCCCAGAAGCGGTTCGTCGCCACATCGTCCTTACGCTTGGAAAGCTTGCCACGACCATCGCTGCGCAGGATGGCCGGCACGTGGGCGAAGGCCGGGGCCTCCCAGCCGAAACACTGGTAGAGCAGCACGTGGTAGGGCGCCGAGGGCACCCACTCCTCCGAGCGCAACACGTGGGTGATGCCCATCAAGTGGTCATCGACCAGGTGCGCAAAGTGGTAGACGGGCATACCGCTCGACTTGATCAGCACAATATCTTGCAACTGGTCGTGCTGCACCGTGATCCGGTCGCCGCCACGAATCAGATCGGTGAAACTCGTCTCGCCCGTCAGTGGCGTCTTCAGGCGCACCGTGTAAGGCCGCCCGCTCGCCGCCAGTTCGCGCTGCCGCTCCAGAGGCCAGTCGCGCTCGGGGCCACGAAAGCGGAAAGCCTTGACACCACGGGCCTCGGCCTCGGCGCGCATCTGGGCCAACTCATCCTCCGTGGTGAAGGACAGGTAGGCGTGGCCCGCCGCCAGCAACTGCTCGACGTAGGGAGCATAGATCCCCTGCTCCTGGCGCAGCGACTGGACGTAGGGGCCATGGGGTCCACCGACATCGGGCCCTTCGTCCCAGTCGATGCCAACCCAGCGCAGCGAAGCCATGATATCGTCCGCCGCGCCCTCCACAAAGCGCTTCTCGTCGGTATCCTCGATCCGCAGGATGAACTGGCCGCCATAGTGGCGGGCGAAGAGCCAGTTAAAGAGCGCCGTGCGCACCCCGCCGATGTGCAAATAGCCTGTAGGGCTCGGGGCAAAACGCACACGCACCGGGGCCTTGATCTCGATCATCGCGTCTGTCTCCAGTTCGGCCAATCACCTGGCCCATTATACGCCAGGAGCGGAGAGCGGGGACAGGGCGCCGAACGCTCCGCCTCAGCTGCGCCGTCGAGGCCAGAACGAACCCTGACACGCCAGCCGATGAGTCTCGCGCACAGGTCAGCGGCTGCGCAGCAGTGTCAGCACATAGGGCAACCACGTAGGGATGCAGCGTGCCCCATCCCGCGCGGCGGCCAGTGCGACAGCATTACCGGTGATCGAGGAGCGGCAGATAGGCCCGCACATCGCCGGGAGACTCGCTCACGCCAGCGGCCCATTGCACACCGCCGAGCAGATGCGCGCGGAAGAGGGGTTCGGCGTAGCTCGCCTCGGTGTGCCCCAGGGCTGTATACCATGCCCGCCCGCCCGCGTACAGGTGGTACCAGCTCATCGGGTGGCTGGCGCCCATTGTGCCACCGCTGTAACTCGCCTCGTCGATCGTCAGCAGCACCTGCACCTCATCGCCCGGCGGGGCGCGGAAGTTATACCACTCATCGGTGCGCGTCCAACGCGCGGGCAAGCCGACCGTGGAGGGATGATCGCCCCGCACCACCTGCAACTCGGCCTGCTGGATGGCGGGGTGACTCGCGAAGTAGGCCCCCACCAGCCCGCCGTACCAGGGCCAGTCATACTCAGTATCGCTGGCGCTATGCACCCCCACGAAGCCCCCCCCGGCGCCGATATAACGCTCAAAGGCAGCCTGCTGCTCGGCATTGAGCACATCGCCCGTGGTGTTGAGAAACACCACTGCCTGGTAGGCGCCGAGCCCCTCGTCGCTGAAGACCTGCGGGTCCTCGGTGTGGGTCACACCGAAGCCGTGCTCGGCACCCAACTCGCGGAGCGCCGTCACGCCCGCACCGATCGAGCTATGGCGAAAACCGGTTGTCCTGGTAAAGACCAGCACGTTGAACGCCGGTGGTTGGGCCGGTGTGGGTGCCGCGCTGCCCTCGTCGGCCAGCAAGCCACACGCGGCCACGCCCACAAACAGCCCGTATATACCGAGAACCCAGACGGGCCAGGGCCAGCGCGGCGCGCGGCGATGCTGCATGGCGTGAACCTCCCTTGTCACCCTTGCCGGTCGAGGAGCGCCATCAACTCCGGCACTTCGGCGGCCACGGCGTAGAGGCCCAGGTGGTCGGGGTGAATAAAGCCAGCCGCGACGGCGTGCCCAAAAAAATCGAGCAGCGGGCTAAAGTAGCCGCCGGTATTGAGGAAGTAGATCGGCTTCGTATGGTAGCGCAGCTGGCGCAGGGTAAGCGTCTCCACCACCTCCTCCAGCGTGCCGAAACCACCGGGCAGCGCGACAAAGGCATCGCTGCGCTCGAACATCATCCCCTTACGCTCGCGGAGCGTCTCGGTCACAATCAGTTCGCTCACATCGGTGAGACCCTGCTCGCGCTCCAGCAGGCCACGGGGAATGATACCCACCACCTGCCCGCCAGCATCCAGGGCCGCGCGGGCGGCTACCCCCATCAGGCCCACATTGCCACCCCCATAGACGAGCCGCCAGCCCCGGGCGGCCACCTCGGCGCCAAAGGCCGCGGCGGCATCGGCGTAGAGCGGATCGCGGCCATTCCGCGAGCCGCAGTAGAGACAGATCGTTCGCTGCATTGTTGGGATGCCTTTCTTCGCCCGCGCAACCGTCTCATTGTACACGAGCAGCGCGACAACCAGTTCACCGGCGGGGGATGAACACCGGCTTCCCCATCGATCACACCCGTCCCCTGTCCTCTCCCCCCTCGGGGCATATGCTATAATCCGGCCTCAACGTCCCTGGGGTGCAAGGCCGCCCGCCCCATGCGCCCACCCTCTCCTCTGTCTGGAGTTACTGGTGCCTGCTCGTTCCTTCCTGAAGTGGGCCGGCGGCAAGGCGCAGCTGTTGCCCGCGCTCACCGAGCGCCTGCCCCCGCGCTTCCGGCGCTACCACGAGCCCTTCGTCGGCGGAGGCGCGCTGTTCTTCCACCTCTGGAATACCGGCCGGCTCCAGGCCGGCGCCACCCTCAGCGACTTCAACCCCGAGTTGGTGGCCTGCTACACCGCCGTGCGCGATCACGTAGAGGAGCTGATCGAGATCCTCCAGCGCCATAAACCCCATTTCGCCGACCGTGACTATTTTTATGCCATTCGCGGATGGGATCGGCAGCCCGGCTTCGAGCACATTCCCCTGGTTGAGCGGGCCGCCCGCACGATCTTCCTCAACCGCACGTGCTACAACGGCCTCTATCGCCTGAATAACCGGGGCCAGTTCAATGCGCCCTTCGGCTATTACAAGAACCCCCTGATCGTCGATCCGGAGAACCTGCGCGAGGTGAGCCGGGCCCTCCAGCACGTCGAACTACTGGTCGATGATTTCGCCGGGGTGCTGGCGCGGGCCGAGCCCGACGACTTTATCTACTTCGACCCGCCCTACGTGCCGGTGAGCGCTACGGCCTCCTTCACAGCCTACACCGGCCAGGGCTTCAGCGAGCTGGAGCAGCGGCGCCTGGCAGAGGTGTTCATGCGCCTTGCCGAGCGGGGCTGCCACGTAATGCTCAGCAACTCGTATACCGAGCTTGCGCGCACCCTCTACGCCGGCCAGCCCGTCCACGAGAGTGTGCGCGCCAGCCGCAAGATCAATTGCGATGGGAAGAAACGGGGCGAGGTCGACGAGCTGATCGTCTGCAGCTACCTCCCGGCCTCCCGTCCGTCTGCCCTGGTTGGGGCGAAAGCCTGATGCGTTGCGCTCCGACAAGCGGCAGGCGCCGCTAGCTTCGGGGCAGCGCGGAACACACCGGCCCGGCACGCCTGGATCTGATCGCCCCCGGCACGCGCCGCCGACAACCGTGCCTGCCCTCAGGGGATCGGCACCCGCGCCGCCGTGAGCACCCAGTCGTTGAAGAGCGGGTCGAGCTCGCAGCTGCACGCAGCCTCAGCGGCCCGCAGCAGGTCGCTCCCGGCCACCTCACGATAGCGCCCGGCGCTGTAGTAGCCCTGTAGAAAGCGCTCGAAGGCCTCCTCACCGATCTGGGCGCGCAGGGCGTGGAAGAAGAGCGCCCCCTTGGCGTAGGCGATCGGCACGTAGATCCCGCGTAGCTCGGCGGGCGGGGTCGCAAGGGGCACATCACGGCGCTGCTCGCGCGAGGAGCGGTAGAGGCTGCGGAAGTAGTCCAGTTCGGCCAGTGCGAGTTCGCGCTGGCCCAGCCACTCGTAGTAGATCACCTGGGCATAGCTCGTGAGCCCCTCATCGAGCCATGGTTCACCCTGGGCGTCGCTGCCCACCTGGCTGTACCACCACTGGTGGGCAACCTCGTGGGCGACGGTCGTCTCCAGGCCACGGCTATTGCTGGCATAGAGCTCCTGCTCGATCAGCACCACACCAGGGTACTCCATGCCCAGGAACTGGGTCATCGCGCCCTGGATCACCTCCAACTCAGCCAGGGGATAGCGGCCAAAACGGGCGTTGAAGGCCAGCAACGACTGCTCGGCCACCCGCAAGGCCCGCCGTCCGGCGGCCGCGTCGTCCGGCTGGTAGTGGCTCACGATCCGCGTCCCGTCTACGGTCACGCTGGCCTGGTCGAGCCCCTGAACGGCGCCCAGATAGAACTCCCGCTGTGGCCCGCTCACATAGCGCTCACGGCGCACGCCATCCCGCACCGGCGCGCTACTCACCTGCGCCCCCGTGGTCACCAGTTCCCAGCCAGCGGGCACATCCACCGTGACGTCATAGAGAGCGGTGGCGGTTACGGCGAAGTCGCCACGACTCACGATCGGCCGTCGGTCCCAGCCAGTGCCGGGGAAGTAGCGTGCCAGCACCGGGTAGAAATTGGCCAGTGACCAGAGGCCAGCCTCGTAGTTGAAGGCGCCGAAGGTATCGCGGCTCGCATTGCGTGGCGTCTGGGCAGTGAAGCCGAGCTCCACACGGGTGCTGCCACCCGGCGGGATGGGCCGGGGCAGCGCGAGCCAGATCAGCGTGTCGCCGTGCTCGGTGCCAGAGCGCACCGGCTGCCCGTCCACACTGGCCGAAGTCACGGCGAGGCGACCGCCAAAATCGGGATGGTTGGGGTAGAGGTGGAAGTAGAGCCGCTCGTAGGGGTCGGTGGAGCGATTCGTAAGCTCCACGGCGGCGGTCCCGCGCAGCTGCAGGGCGCCGGGCAGCAGCGCGGCGATGATCGTGTAGCGATCCCACTCGGCGGCGCGGGCCAGGTCGCCCACGTGCGCAGGCAGGAGGGCGGCCGACTGCGCGGCGAGGAAGGGATCGGCCGGGGCGGGCGTGGGCGAGGGCTGAGCGCTCCCACGCCGGGGCGTGGGCGTCGGGGCCTGAGGAGCCGGCGCGGCATAGGCGGCACAGCCGCTCAGGATTAGGGCCAGGGCGAGCAGCGCGGCTGCGGGGCGCAGCAGATAGGCAGGTGGTGCGAGCATAACGGGTAGTGGGTGCTTTGCCAGTAGCGCCATCGGGCGCAGCGTGGTATGCTAAAAGCGCTAGCCTTCCACACTCTACCACAGCGCGCCCTGGGCCTCCAGGGCAATCTGGCCCACCAGCCGTGAGGAGGAGGCTATGACACTCAGCGAACGCGAGATTGGCGCCACACAGGCTGGCCGCCAGCACAAGCAGCCCCCGGCGCCCCCACCTCTTTACACCCGCTACTGCGTCGCGCCCCGGCCCACCCATCCCATCGGCGAACCGCGCTTCGTCCACGCGCTGCTCGTGGCCGCCTGGCTCGGGCGGCTGATCGACCCGCTGCCCCACGGCGCGGAGCGGCCCACTACCCCACCGCGTGCACCGGCGTAAGCGGCGGTCGGCCCGCGAGCACAGCAACAAGGTTCTCGGCAGCCAGCGTGGCCATGCGGGTGCGCGTGGCCACGCTGGCGCTGCCAATGTGCGGCACGGCCACGCAGTTGGGAAGCGCCAGCAGCGGGTGATCCGGGCCGATCGGCTCACGCTCAAAGACGTCGATCCCGGCCGCTCGGGGCCGGCCTGCCCGCAGCGACTCCACCAGCTCCGCCTCACGCACGATCGGACCCCGCGCCACATTCACAAACACCGCGTCGTCGCGCATGAGCCCGAACTCGCGGGCGCCGAACAGCCCACGGGTCTCCGGGGTGAGTGGCAGTGTGACCACGACAAACTGGCACTCCACGAGCAACTCGTCCAGGCTCCGGTACAGGGCGCCCGTCGCCGCTTCGAGCTCAGGGCTGGCGTTGCGGTTATGGTAGCGCAGCTCCATGCCGAAACCGCTGGCCCGCCGCAGGACTGCGGCCCCGATCCGGCCCGCGCCCACTACCCCCAGGCTCGCGCCGTACACGTCCACGCCGACCATCTGCATCGGGTGCCAGGGCCCCCAACCGCCGGCCTCGATCAGCTTCTGCCCCTCGACGATGCGCCGCGCGGCGGCCAGCATCAGCGCCCACGCCAGGTCGGCCGTAGTCTCGGTAAGCACACCGGGCGTGTTCGTCACCACCACGCCCCGCGCGCTGCAGGCAGGCACATCGATGTTGTCGTAGCCGACGGCCATATTGGCCACCACCTTCAGGTCGGGCGCGGCGTCGAGCAACTCGGCATCGACCCGGTCGGTGAGCAGCGTGAGCAGGCCTGCGGCGCCGGCAGCACCCCGCAGGAGCGCCTCGCGCGGCGCGGGACGCTCCGCGTCGTCCCACAGATCCACCTCGCAGTGCGCGGAGAGCAAGCGCATGGCGGGCTCGGGCAGCCGGCGGGTCAGGAAGATCTTTGGGGCCATGGTTACGCATCCATCAAAATCACGTGGATCTCGGGTGGGCCGTGAATGCCAAGCGAGAGGGTCATCTCGATGTCGGCCGTGCGCGAGGGCCCGGTGATCAAGGTAAGGTTGCTCGTCTCGGCGAAGAGCGCCGCCCCATACCTGGCCCTAAGCGTGGCGAGAGCCTCGCCCAGCCCACGCACCAACTGGCCACGGCGCACCACGGCGATATGGACAGGGGCGAGGAGCGAGGCCAGACGCGGGCGGCCCGGGCCGTGGCGCAGCACCAGGCTGGCACTCTCGGCGATGGCGAGTTCGACACCCGAAAGGCAGACCCGGGCCGGCTCAAGCCGCTGCAGGCGGTGTTTGCGGTCCACACCATTCTCCGCCGGGTCGAGCAGGGCCACACCCCGCGCCTCCAGCAGGGCCTCCAGTCCAGGCAGACCGATCTGCTCAAGGTCCCAGGCGATCGCCTGGCTGGCGTCGCGGCCGGCAAGCAGATCGCCGATCGTCTCAATGGCCTCCTCGGCATCGGCCACCAGGTAAGCGCGGCCCTCCAGCTTGCGCAACTCATCGGCGAACTGAGCGGCCAGATCGGCGGCGGGCGGCATCACGTGGGGTGGCGGATCGTGGGGGGCTCTGGCGGCCTCGGCGGCCAGCCACTGGCGCGAGGAGGCCAGGCTGGTGCGCAGGCTGGAGAGAATACGGTCGCGGCTCATGTTTCTTCGCTCCGTCATGCCTTGCGACGCTCGCGCGCCTCCCACCACTCGGTGAAGCTCTGTGGGCCAGGCTGCGGAAAATCCCGGTGCTTCGTCCACAGGTGCAACGGCGGCGGCAGACGACGGATGCGGCCCTTGCGGCCGAGCAGGCGCGAGCCAAGGCGGGCGAGGGTGCCACCGGCGCGATAGAGGGCCGGGTTCTTCATCGCGATCGCGTAGCTCTGGATGGCGGCCTTCTCGGCGGGATGATACTTGCCCGCACGCACAGCGTCGGCCCGGAGGCGCAGCAGCATATCAGGAATGGCGATGCGCACCGGGCAGACCTCCTGGCAGGCGCCACAGAGCGAACTGGCCTGGGGCAGCATATAGCCCTCGGGCAAGTCGGGCTGCAGCAGTGGCGTGAGCACGGCGCCGATCGGCCCGGGATAAACACTACCGTAGGCGTGGCCGCCGATGTTCTGGTAGACGGGGCACGCGTTCAGGCAGGCGCCGCAGCGGATGCAGAGCAGCGACTCGGCGTAGGGCCCGCCGAGGATCTGCGAGCGGCCGTTATCCAGCAGCACGAGGTGGAACTCCTCGGCGCCATCGGCCTCACCGGCGCGGGCCGGGCCACTGATCAGGCTCGTGTAGACGCTGAGCTTCTGGCCGGTGGCCGAGCGGGCCAGCACCTGCAACATCACGCCGAGGTCATCGAGCCGCTCAACGATGCGCTCGATGCCCATGATCGCCACATGGATGCGTGGCACGCTCGTGCAGAGACGGGCGTTCCCCTCATTCTCCACGATCACCACCGCACCCTCGTCGGCCACCCCGAAGTTCACCCCGCTGATGCCCATCTCGGCCTGCAAGAAGCGCTGGCGCAGCGCCTGGCGTGCTGTCCGGGTCATCGTGGGAATATCGTCGGTGGCAGGCATGCCGAGGTGCTTGCTGAAGAGTCCGCTCACCTGCTCACGCGTCATGTGAATGGCGGGAGCGATGATGTGGGAGGGCGTCTCCCCGGAGAGCTGGATAATATACTCACCGAGGTCGGTCTCCACCACCTCCAGGCCAGCCTGCTCCAGAGCCTCGTTCAGGTAGATCTCCTCAGAGGCCATCGACTTGGACTTGACGATCGTCTGCACACCCCGCTCGCGGGCGAGGCGGGTGATGTACTGACGGGCCTCTTCGCCGTCGGCGGCCCAGCAGACATGGCCACCCCGCGCCTCGACATTGGCGGCCAGGCGCTCGAGCAGTTCGTCGAGGCGGCTGAGGGCCCCGGCGCGAATCGCCCGAGCCTGGTCGCGCAGCGTATCGGCGTCGCTCAGCGCGCCAATCGCGCCGGCCCGATTGGTAATAAAGCGGGTCGTCGCGCGGCCCAGCGCCGTCTGCAGGGAGCCGTCGTGAAGGGCCGTATCAACCCGCTCGTGGAAGTGCAGGGGATGGGTGGTCATCGCTTGGTCTCATCTCATACGCGCAAGCTGAGCGCTGCGTAAGGCTATTTATGGCCGCGCATCCACCATATTGGCCAGCAACTCGGCCAGGTGGCGGGCCCTGGTCGGGCGCCTGGCGCGAGTGAGGCCACCACTGATCTGGGTCATACAGGAGGCATCGCCGGTAACGAGCAGATCGGCCTCGGTGGTCTGCACCGCGTCGAGCTTGTGGGCGAGCATGGCCTCGGAGATCGCCCGCTGCTTGACGGCGAAGAGGCCGCCGAAGCCGCAGCACTGGTCACAGCCGGGCAGCGGGACCACCTCCGCCCCCCGCACCTCCGCGAGGAGCGTGCGGGCCTGGCGCCCGATGCCGAGGAAGCGCAGGCCGTGACAGGCGTCGTGGTAGGTCACACGGCCACTGTAACTGGCGCCAACGTCAGTCACGCCGAGCACATCCACCAGGTACTCGCTCAGCTCATAGGTGCGGCCAGCAAGCTCGGCGGCGGGGCCGGCGTAGGGACTATGCTCAAAGAGCTCGGGGTAGAGATGGCGGATCATCGCGCCACAGGAGCCCGAGGGGAGCACCACGTCGCCCTGACCGCGCAGTACCTCAATCGTGCGGCCAGCAACGGCATAGGCCTCATCACGGAAGCCGGCGTTAAAGGCCATCTGCCCGCAGCAGGTGAGCCCGCTCGGCACATGCACCTGCACACCCTGGGCCTCTAGCAACTGCACCGCCGCCTGCCCGATCGTTGGGTAGATCTGGTCGACAATACAGGTGACGAACAGAGTCACCCGTCTGTGGCCCGGCTGTGTCGTCACGGGTGGTTCCTTCCAATTGGAGAGGGGCATCAGCGGCATTATACCAGCTCTCCTCGTAGT
>SFCB01000210.1 GCA_004367505.1 Chloroflexi bacterium OHK40
AGACTCCCCGCCCCTCAATTGTCTCCCGGCCGGTTGGTACTACTCGGCGCTCTCGACGGGGGCCTCGGCGGGCGTCTCGGCCTCGGTGTCCTGGCGATCGGCCTCGCCAACGCGGCGCAGCGAGAGGCCCATGCGCTGGCGCTGGCGGTCCAGGCTGATCACCTTGGCGGTAACTGTCTGGCCGGGCTGCAGCACATCGCGGGGCTGGGTCTGCGGGTCCACGTCGAGCTCACTGGCGTGGATGAGGCCCTCGACGGCCTCCTCCACCTGCACAAAGGCGCCGAAGGGGGTCACGTTCGTCACCGGGCCGGTAACAAGCTGGCCGAGGGCGTAGCGCTGGTCGATCGTATCCCAGGGGTTGGCCTGGAGCTGGCGGATCGACAGGCCGATGCGCTCGCGCTCGCGGTCGATCTCGACGACGACGACCTTCACCTCCTGGCCGGGCTGGAGCACTTCGCGGGGGTGGTTGACGCGCTGCCAGCTAAGCTCGGAGATATGGGCCAGGCCATCGGCGCCACCGAGGTCGATGAAGGCGCCAAAGTTGGTGAGCTGGTTCACGCGGCCGGTGAGCACATCGCCGGGCTGTAGCTCGGTGAGCAGGCGGAGCTTCTGGGCCTTGCGCCACTCCTGGGTTGCGCTGCGTTCGCTGAGCACCAGGCGGTTCCGCTCCCGGTCAACCTCGATCACCTTGAGCGGGATCTCCTGGTTGACCATCTTCTGCAGAGCTTGCTGGCGCTCCTCGGCGGCGGTGCGCCCGTGGAGTTGGGCCACCTGCGAGGCGGGCACGAAGCCGCGGATGCGATTGAACTGGACGAGCAGACCGCCCTTGTTGAAGCCGATCACCTTGCAGCGGGTAATCCCGCCATCCTTAAAGAGCTGCTCGGCCGTCTCCCAGTCCTTGGCTACCTGCACCATCGTCAGCGAGAGGATGAGGTCGCCATCGCGGTTCTCGGGCTCCTGCACATAGACCTGGATCGTATCGCCGACCTTGAGCGCGCTCAGGAACTCATCGCCCATCTGGCGTAGATCCTGAGCGGGGATCACTCCCTCGCGCTTCGTGCCGATCGAGACCAGGACACCATTGTCCTCGATCTGCATGATCAGCCCGTCCCGCAGCTCGCCGCGCTGCGGCCGGGCGTAATCGTACTCGTCGAGCAGCTTGGTCCAGTCGAGCTCGTCCTGGGTCTCCAGGATCGCCTGATCCGGTTGCACCGACATGCTTCAAAGCCTCCTGCCAGAGTATTTATCATAGCCGTGCGCCACTGCGGCCCACAAAAAAGCCTACCTGGGGCCAGGCAGGCGCTCACGTGGCTACACGCTTGGTTCGGGGTCGGACGCTCTGGCGCCGCCCGGCGATGGCGGCCTCAGCGACGTCCATGCCGGCGCCTACTGCAGGCTCCGCTTCAGTGGCTGGCTCTCCGTTGCCGTTTGAACGAACACGCTTTACAGGCTGGAGGGTCGACCGCGGCGGATGTCACGACTATGTTTTACAATAGGCGGAATTATAGTAGAGGTGTGTGCAATTGTCAAATGCGTGTGCGCCCCCCGGGCGAGTGTAAAGAGTATGGCCATCATCCTGATCTTCGTTGACGGGGTGGGGCTGGCGCCGGCTACGCGGCACAACCCGCTGGCCGACGCGCCAACCCCGCATCTGCGCGCGCTCCTGGGAGGGCCGCTCACGCTTGAGCAGGTTCAGGAGCGACCAGCGTTGCTGCTGCGTCCGATTGATGCCGGGCTGGGGGTGCCCGGCGCGCCGCAGAGCGGCACCGGCCATGTGGCCCTGCTGGCCGGCGTGAACGCTCCGGCACTCCATGGTCGCCACCAGCCCAACTTTCCGCCGGTGGCGCTGCGCCCGCTGCTGGCCGAGCGATCGATGTTCAGGCGTGCCCGCGCTGCCGGGCTTGCGGTGGCTTTTGCCAATGTCTTCCCGCCGGGCTACTGGCGAGCGCTCGAGGCCCGGCGCCTGCGCCGCTCGGCCAGTGTGATCGCGGCCGAGGCTGCCGGTGTGCGGCTGCGGGATCTCGACGACCTGCGGTCTGGTGCGGCCACGAGTTGGGATATCACTGGCCAGTCTCTGCACGCCCGTGGCGAGGCGCCTGATATTCCCCTGGTCGCTCCGGAGGAGGCCGGCGCTCGCCTCGCCGCCCTTGCCCGTACGCACGCCCTGGTCTACTTTGAGTACGTGCTCACCGATCTGGCAGGCCACGGCCGCCTGGGCGCTCTGGGCCCCCGGGAGGCCATGGGCCGCGTCGATGGGCTGATCGGTGGCCTGCTCGCCGCCCGCGCCCCCGGCGATACCCTGGTGCTCATCAGCGACCACGGTAACCTGGAGGATGGGACGACGTCGGTGCACTCTGAGGCTCCGGTGCCGCTCCTCGTTGCCGGCCAGGCCACAGCGCCTTTCCGGCGCGTTGAGCGGCTCGACCAGGTTGCCGGCGCTGTGCTCGCCTCGCTGGGCGTGCTATGATGTTCGAACACGGCGAACGCAACGGGCGCGAAGGGCGCGCATGAGCAGAGGGATGGGGGCGTGGATGAGGGAGCGGCGACCGATCGGGGTTCTCTTCGTGTGTATGGGCAATATCTGCCGCTCGCCAATGGCCGAGGCGGTGTTTCGGCACCAGGTTGCGGCGGCTGGCCTCGCGGAGCAGTTTCGGATCGATTCGGCCGGTACGGGCGCCTGGCACGTGGGTGAGCCACCCCATCGTGGGACGCTCGCGGTTCTTGCGCAGCACGGGGTGGACCCGGGGCCCCAGCGCGCGCGCCAGGTGGTGGCCGACGACCGGCTGTTTGACTATGTTGTGGCGATGGACGAGGAGAACCTGGCTGACCTTGCCGCTACTCACCCGGAGCTCCACCGGCGGACCCGTCTGCTGCTGGACTATGCCCCCGAGGTGCGTGAGCGTGAGGTGCCCGATCCCTACTATCGCGGTGGCTTTGAGCATGTTTATCGCCTCGTCGAGGCTGGCTGCCGTGGCTTGCTTGCCCATATCCGTGAGCGCGAGGGAATCTGAGCCAGCGGCCATTCGCCACCAGTGGCCTGGTATCCGGCCCGTGTAGCTACCATGCACGATCGCTACAGCCAGCCGTTTACGTTTAGTGCGACGCTCAGCGGTGAGGCCGTGGTGGTGGTGAGTAAGCCCGGCCTTCCTGGCGGCCGCCGTGTGGATGATGCGGTAGCGCTGGCGGCTGAGCTGCTCGCGCCCGCGCCCTGCGAGCGCGTACTGCTGCTTGGCTGCGGCCACGGAGCCCTGGGGGTACCTCTGGCACGCCGGCTGCCCCGGGGCCAGCTTGTGCTCCACGACCCGAGTCTGATCGCTGTCCGGATGGCCCGGTGTACACTGGAGGCCAACGGGGTGGTCAACGCGCAGGTGAGCGAGCGGGTAAGCCAGCTCCCCGAGGGTGCCGGAACGTTCGACCGGGTGGTGCTGCTCGCACCACAGAGCCGGGCCCTGGGCCGCCGCTGGCTGGTTGAGGCCCGGGCGCTGCTGCGTCCAGGGGGCATCCTGACGGTGGCGGGCGCCAATGCCGAGGGTGTACAGCCATTGATCGCCGATACGGCGGTCCTCTTCGGCGCGACTCACACGCTGGGCTATGGCCGGGGCTGCCGCGTAGCCGAGGCCCGGCACGGCGATAGCCCGCCTGAGCCGGCGTGGGCCCGCGCGCCCGGCATCGCTCCCGGTACCTGGCACATCCTCCAGGCCGAGTTGCCGGGCGGCGGCGTGGAGCTCGCCAGCCTGCCGGGTGTGTTTAGCTACGAGCGGATCGATGCGGGTACAGCGTTCCTCCTGCAGCAGCTAGAGCTCGGCGCGGGCCTCCGAGTGCTGGACGTGGGCTGCGGCTACGGGCCGATTGGTGTGGCGGCCGCCAGGGCCGGCGCGGCCCGCGTGGATCTGCTCGATGCCAGCCTGCTCGCGCTTGCCGCGGCCCGAGAGAATATTGTGCGCCTGGGCCTTCTGCGGGCCGAGGCGCACGCGAGCGATGCGCTGGAAACCGTTGCGGGCCGGCGCTACGATCTGGTGGTGAGCAATCCGCCTTTTCATGCCGGCCGCCAGGTGGATACGGCGATGGCCGAGGCCTTCATCGGCCAGGCCCGCGCGCTGCTCGCCCCCGGTGGTCGCATGGCCCTGGTCGCGAACCGCTTCCTGCCTTACGAGCGGTCTCTGGGGGCCTTCTTCGCTCGCGTCGCCACTGTCGCCGAAAGTCGATCGTACCGTATCCTGGTCGGTGAGGTGTAAGGTGGCGCCTGCCATCAGCGCGGCCCTGAACGATCTGGCCGCCTTCTTCGCCGCCCGTGGGGTGGCTGCCTGGCTGGTGGGTGGCGCCGCCCGCGATCTGGCGCGGGGCCGGACGCCTACCGACCTGGATCTCGCCGTGGCCGGCGATGGCCTGGGGCTGGCCAGGGAGTTCGCCAACCGCGCGGGTGGCGCCTTTGTACGTCTCGATGCTCCCCGTGGTACCGGCCGGGTCGTGCTGCCTGGCCCGCCGGCGCTCACGATCGACATTGCGGCCTTGCGGGCACCGACGATCGAGGGTGATCTCCAGGTGCGCGATTTTACGGTAAATGCCCTGGCGATCCCGCTTGCCACGCACCTGCCGGGAGGCCCGGACGGGGCGCCACCCGGGCCCGTTGTGGATCCTACCGGTGGCCTGGCCGACCTGGCGGCAGGGGTGCTGCGCCCGTGCGGGCCATTGGCCCTCGCCGACGATCCCCTGCGGGTGCTCCGCGCTGGCCGTCTCTGCGCCACCCTTGGCCTGCAGCCTGTCGCGGAGCTTGAGTCGTTGATGGCTAGCGCGACCCCCGGGCTCGATACGGTAGCCCCGGAGCGGGTGCGCGACGAGTTGCTGAAGTTGCTTGATGCTCCCGCGAGCGCGCCATGGCTGCGCTACCTGGACGCATGCGGCGCGCTGAGCAGGGTCTTCCCGGAACTCGAGCCCGCCCGCGCCTGCGCGCAACCACGGGTTCATTTCCTGCCCGTGCTCGCCCATATGCTGGAGACCGTGGCCGCCCTCGACTGGCTGGTCGGTGGTTTGCTGCCGCCGGCGGACGGCGCTGCCGCTCCACCGGCCCTGTCTCTCCCGGAGGCGGTGAAGGCTCACCCGACGTTGGCGCGGGCGCTCCCCTACTCCGACCGTCTCGCAACGCTACTGGCCGAGCCACGGGGGGGTGGGCACCGGCGCGTTGCTCTGCTCAAGCTGGCGGCCCTGCTCCATGATAACGCCAAGCCACAGACGAAAGTCGCTCACCCCGACGGGAGCGTGAGCTTCTACGGGCACCAGGAGCTAGGGGCCGAGGTGGCGGGGCGGATCGGGCGGCGCCTACGCCTGGCACGCCGGGATGTGGCCTATGTGACGCTTGTTGTGCGGGAGCATATGCGGCCAGGGCAATTGCGCGCCGCCGAGGTGCTGACGCCCCGGGCCGTGGCGCGCTTCTTCCGCGATCTGGGTGATGCCGGCCCCGATGTGCTCATCCACGAACTAGCGGACCACCTGGCAACCCGTGGCCCACAGGCTACAGTGGCGGGCTGGTCTGACCACCTGACGTGGGTGCGGACCCTGCTCGATGCATATTACGCGCCAGCGAAGGCGCGTAGTGTGCCGCTGCTCACCGGGCACGATCTGATGGCGGAGCTCGGGCTTGCTCCCGGGCCACGGCTAGGCCAGATCCTGCGGGAGATTGCCGAGGCACAGGCGGCCGGCGAGATCAGCAGCCGCGACGAGGCGCTGGCGCTGGCGCGACGGGTGAAGGGGAGGTAGGCGAGCAGTCCGAACTACAAGGGGGCGCTGGTCGCCGGCTACCACCGGCGAGCATATACTTACCGCTTGCTGGTATCGTCGTGAATCTGCACCGGCACGCGGATCTCCTCGGTGCGCTGGCGCTCATCGCGGGGAGGGCGATCGTCGTTGAGCAACGGGAGGAGCACCAGGGTCAGGACCAGCATCACCCCCAGGAGGATCGTGGGGAAGAGATTCGTCAGTTCGCTCATGGGGAGGCCTCCGATCGACGGGCGCGTCGCCACGGGATAACGCGGCGCGTCGCTCGGGGGCATCCTACGTTCATAGGGGTGAAGGAGGCAATGAGAGCGAGCTGAGAAACAGTTGGCAGGTGGCTGGGAGCGGTGGGGGTGGGCGGCGATGGTGCTGCCGGTTCGCCTCCGGGATGAGGGCCGCGAGCGCGAACTGGCCCGGCCCTAGCGCAGGACGTCGCGCACGATCTGCTCGAGGCGGTCGAGCGGGAAGGGCTTGGGGAGGTAGTAGTCGACGCGCTGTTCGCGGGCGCGCTTCTCAAGCTCGGGGGTCGCGTAGGCAGTAATCATCACCACGCGGGTATCGGGCGAGGTCTCCTTGATCGCGGCCGCCAGCTGGAGGCCATTCATCCCGGGCATATTGTAGTCGGTGATAACGAGGGGCACGGGGCGGAGCGCAATCTGGGCAAGGGCATCGGCGCCGCCATTGACCGTAACGATGTCGTAGCCGCCGGTAAGATCGCGCATAAGGCGATGGAGGATAATCAGGATGTCGGGCTCATCCTCAACGAGGACGATCGCCGGATTGCGGCCGGAGACATCGGGCATGACTGAGCTCCTCGTTCCCTTCGACAGACACCGGCCAGCTTTCGCCGGAGCCGCGCGAGCAGGGCTCTATCTGAACAAACGCGATGGTGACGGGGCTCTTGCACGTGCTCGGGGACACATCCCTTCCCGGGGCGTGCCTGCCACGCATGGGCGCCGCACAAGTTGGGATAGACACGAATACACGGCACGTGTGCCGGATGGGCGCAATTGTAGCATAGGGCGCGGGGACGGGCAAGCCTTGATGCGCGCTGGGCGCCGTGGGCCGCGGGGTGCCAGGGTGCCGGGGGCGCCTGAGAGGCTGGCGGAACCCACCGGGCGGAGCCGCCTGCCCATGCCTGGGCGAAGCAAGCTGCTGGTGGCTCGGATCGGCGCCACCACCGCGTGTGGGCCATGGCTGATGGTATCATAGGGCGTCTGCCGCCAAGCCAGGAGCTGCCGCCCCATGCCAGCGTTGCTCGGAATCTTCCTCAACGTGCTCGCCCCGGTCTTCCTGCTGGTACTACTCGGCTACCTGGTGGCCCCGGGGCTGCAACTGGAGGCACGCACGCTCTCGCGCTTCGCGTACTTCATTCTCACGCCGGCCTTCATCTTCAACACGCTCAGCAATACGCGGATCGATGCCGGGCTGGCGGGGCGAATGGTCGGGTTTATCAGCCTTGTGTACCTGGGCTCGATCCTGGTGGCCTTCGTGGTTGCCCGGCTGCTCCGGCGCTCGGCGGCGATGACGGCGGCCTACGTGATGATCGCGGCCTTTGGCAACGTGGGCAACTTCGGGCTGCCGATCGTGCAATTTGCGCTCGGGCCCGATGCCCTGGGCGTGGCGACGGTCTATTTTCTGGCGAACCTGGTACTGGCCTTCGTGGTCTGTGTTGCGGCGGCCAACTTCAGCCGTGGCTTCAGCCTGGGGATGGCCGCACAGGTGCTACGTACGCCCGCGCTGATCGCACTGCTGCCCGCCCTGGCGGTGAACTGGTCCGGCTTCGCGCTGCCGCCGGTGGTCTCCCGCCCGGTGGACTTGCTCGCTGATGCGCTGATCCCGGTGATGCTGGTGGTGCTCGGGGCCCAGCTGGCGGCGGCTGGCGTTCCCCGGCTGAGCCTGGATCTGCTTCTGGCAAGTGGAATCCGGCTAGTGAGTGGGCCGCTGATCGGCTTCGCGATTGTGGGCTGGTTTCGCCTCCCCGAGCTTGAGGCTGCGGTGGGCATCCTGCAGGCCAGCATGCCCGCTGCTGTGCTCGTCTCGATTATTGCGATGGAGAATGACCTGCTGCCGGAGTTCGTCACCGCGACGGTGCTCTTCTCCAATTTGGCGAGCATTGTCACCCTGGCGATCGTGCTCCTGGTGCTGTGAGAGGGCCGGTCGTTTACGCTGGATGTTGGTTTCCCGATGCGGCCTGGGAGCGTGGGCATCCCACCTGCATTCAGCCGGGGCGGGCGGGACGCCTGCGGCTCCCGGCAACCGGCAAGAGGCTTGTGAAGGGAGCCGTGTGTCGCTATGCGGCGGTGCTTGATCCCGCTGGGCTTGCTATCGCAGAGCCCTTGTCCTATCTGGGCTGCTGCAACGTCGCCCCTTCCCCTCACCCCCGGCCCCGCTCCTACAAAGGATAGGGGGTAATCCGCATTGGGAAGCCTTTCGTCCTCCCTCTCCCGGAACGAGTTTAGGGGCTTGGGGGTTGGGGGGCCAGGACGTTGCAACAGCCCTGCTTGTCCTGTCTGGTTGCTTCAATCGTCAACTAACGGTATAATACGGATACGGATTCCCCCGGTCTCAAAAGTTCAGATGCTCAGGAGCAAGGCATGAAACGACGTGAGTTTCTTCGCGGCACGGCGGCCGGTGTGCTCGGCGGGCTTGGGGTGACTCTGGCGGCGTGTGCGGGCGCGCCGCCGGCGGCAGCGCCAACGGCAGGTAGCGCTCCGGAAGCCACGGCGGCAGGTAGCGCCCCGGAGCCTACGGCGGCCCAGGCTGCGGCCGAGCCGACGGCGCCACAGGCCCAGGCGCCTGCTCAGGGCTCGTCGCTTCCGGCGGTAGAGTGGCGTATGGGCACGAGTTGGCCGGTGGCCCTCGATACGATCTACGGTGGGGCAACAGTGCTGGCGGAGCGTGTCTCGCAGCTCACGGGCGGCATGTTCCAGATCACCCCCTTCCCTGCCGGCGAGCTCTTCCCCGGCCTCGAGGTACTCCAGAACGTCTCCCAGGGGACGGTCGAGGCGGGCCACTCCGCGATGTACTACTACGTCGGCTTGAATCCGGCCTGGGCCTTCGCTACGGCACTGCCCTTTGGCCTGACTGCCCAGCAGCAGAACGCCTGGCTCTACCATGGCGGCGGGAATGAGGCGATCAACAAGCTCGGCGCCGAGTTCAACACCATCCTCTTCCCGGCCGGCAACACTGGCACGCAGATGGGCGGCTGGTTCCGCCGCGAGATCAACACGGTAGCCGATCTCCAGGGTCTGAAGATGCGCATTCCGGGCCTCGGCGGCCAGGTGATGCAGCGGCTCGGTGTGGTGACGCAGACGCTCCCGGGCGGAGAGATCTTCCAGGCGCTTTCGACTGGCGCGATCGACGCCGCCGAGTGGGTGGGCGCCTATGATGATGAGAAGCTTGGCCTCCCCGACGCCGCCGACTTCTACTATGCGCCGGGCTGGTGGGAACCGGGTCCTTCGCTGCACGCCTCCGTCTCCCTGGATGCCTGGAATGCCCTGCCCGCCGAGTACCAGAACATCTTCGCCGTGGCGGCCTGGGAGTCGAACATGAATATGCTCGCGAAGTACGATGCGCTGAACAACGACGCTCTGAGCCGCATCGTTGCCGCTGGGAAAACCCTGAAGGTCTACAGCGACGAGATTTTGGTCGCCGCCCAGACGGCAGCCTACGAGCTCTACGAAGAGAATGCCGCGAGCACGCCGCAGTTCGCCGAGATCTTCACGTCCTGGAATGAGTTTCGGCAGAAGATCCAGAAGTGGCACCAGACGAACGAGTTGCCCTTCAACCGTTTTGTTCAGGCCAATCCGATCTAGCGGGTCACCATGCCGTAGAGCCGCCCCGGTGGGGCGTGATAGGAGGAGCCGCCCCGGTGGGGCGTGATAGGAGGAGCCGCCCCACCGGGGCGGCTCTACGTGTTTACGGGGGCGTGATGGGATGCGCCGCCTCGGTGGGGCGTGATGGGAGGGGCCGCCCCGGTGGGGCGTGATGGGAGGGGCCGCCCCGGTGGGGCGTGATGGGA
>SFCB01000225.1 GCA_004367505.1 Chloroflexi bacterium OHK40
AACTGCTCGTTGATCTTGCCGCTCATGCTGGCACCTCCGGTAGGCAGCGATAGCTGCCCGCATCCTACCACTGGCTGCAAGACGTTACGTCACACCCGAGACCGCCCGCTTGACCCTCACCCCCCCCTCTGCTACACTACGCTCCCATAAGCGATCAGCTGGATGCTTATGGCAAGCGTCACCCTCAAGCCCGGCCGCGAGCGCCCGCTCCAGCAGCGCCACCCCTGGGTATTCTCAGGGGCAATCGCCGCCACCCGGGGCGCTCCTGGCGCCGGTGAGCCCGTAGACATCTTCGGCCCCGGCGGTGAGTGGCTCGCCCGTGGCTTCTTCAGCGACTCCTCGCAGATTCGTGTGCGCGCCGCCACCTGGGACCCCGAGCAGCCTCTCGACGCCACCTGGCTCCGCGCCACCCTGGCCCGCGCCGTCGCCGGCCGCCAGCACCTCCTGGCACACCCCGATACCGCCTGCCGCCTCGCCTTTAGCGAGTCCGACGGCATCCCCGGCTTGATCGTCGACCGCTACGGCCCCTTTCTCGTCGTTCAGCTGCTCACCCAGTGGGCCGCCGCCAGCGCCAGTATGATCGCCGAGACCCTCGCCGAGCTCCTCGCCCCCCGTGGGATCTACGAGCGTAGCGACGCCGATGTGCGTGAGCGCGAGGGGCTCCCACCCCGCGAGGGCCTCCTCTGGGGAGAATCCCCGCCACCTCGCCTGGAACTGCGCCACGCCCCCCTGCCCGGCGTGAACGACGAGCAGCCTCCCCTGATCGCCGACATCCAGGGTGGCCAGAAGACCGGCCTCTACCTCGACCAGGCCGCGAATCGCCAGCGCGTGGCCGCCTACGCATCCGACGCCCGGGTGCTCGATTGCTTCTGCTACACTGGCGCCTTTAGCGTCTACGCTGCCCGCGCCGGCGCTACGGCCCTCACCCTGATCGACAGCTCTGCCAGCGCCCTCGCGCTCGCCCGCGCCAACCTCGCCCGCTCCGCTCCCACCGCCGACCCCGAGCTTGTGGAGGGCGATGTCTTTCGGATGCTGCGCCAGTACCGCGCCGAGGGCCGCCAGTTCGACATGGTGGTGCTCGACCCGCCCAAGTTCGCCCACAGCCAGGCCCAGGTGGAGCGGGCCGCCCGTGGCTACAAAGACATCAATCTGCTCGGCATGCAGCTGCTCCGCCCCGGCGGCGTGCTCGCCACCTTTAGCTGCTCCGGCCTCGTCTCCGCCGATCTGTTCCAGAAGATCGTCTTCGGCGCCGCCGTCGATGCCCGCCGCGATGCCCAGATCGTCGAGCGCCTCACCCAGGCGCCCGATCACCCGATCCTGCTAACCTTCCCGGAGAGCGATTACCTCAAGGGCCTGATCTGCCGCGTCTGGTGATTGTAGGCCCCGAATCGCACCACCGACTGTCCAATTGCCGATTGGAATGAGCTACACCATCTTCGAAGACGGCCACATCGCCAGCCCCACCGGCTTCCGGGCTACCGGTGTCTCCTGCGGTCTCAAAGACGGCAGTAAAGCTCGTGACCTGGCGCTCGTCTACTCCCAGCACCCCTGCCGCGTGGGCGCGCTCTTCACCACCAGCCTCACCAAGGCCGCGCCGGTCTTCCTTAGCCAGGCCATCCTTTCGCGCAACCGCGAGAGTATTCGCGCCGTGCTGATCAACTCCGGCCACGCCAACGCCGGAACCGGCCAGCCCGGACTCACCGATGCCGTGGAGTGCGCCAAGCTCGTCGCCGACGAACTGGAGATCCAGCGCGACGCAGTGCTGCTTATGTCCACCGGGGTGATCGGTACGCCGCTCCCGATGCAGCGTATGCGTGAGGGCATCCGCCGGGCGGTGAGCGAGCTCGACAGTGGTGGGGGGCGCCGTGCCGCTGTGGCCATGCTCACCACCGATACCCGCCCGAAGGAGCGCGTCTTCCGCGTGCAGCTCCGCGAGGGCCAGCGCGTCACCCTGGCTGGGATGGCCAAGGGCACGCGTATGATCCACCCGCGCCTCGGCACCTTGCTCGCCCTCCTCACCACCGACCTGGCGATCGATCAGCGTCTCCTGCAGCGGGCCCTCCAGCAGAGTTGCGCCCGCAGCTTCGAACGCCTCAACCTCGACGGCGATAGTAGCCCCAACGATAGCGTCGTGATCCTTGCCAACGGCGCCGCTGAGGGTCCACCCGTCGGCGATGGCTCCCGCGCCCTGGCCGCCTTCCAGGAGGCCCTCGACGCCCTCTGCGCCGACCTGGCGAGCCAGATCGTGCGTGACGCGGCGGGGAGTGGTAAGATCATGAGCATCCGTGTACGCGGCAGCGCCAGCGAGGAGGCGGCCCGCCGCATCGCGGATCGGGTGGCCGGCTCCCGCTCGCTGCGGGCGGCGCTTCGTCGCGGTACCCCCGACTGGGGCACCATCCTCGCGGCGGTTGGCGCCAGCGAGGTGGAGTTCCGCCCCGAACTGATCGACCTGCGCCTGGGCGGGATGCTTGTCTACCAGCAGGGCCAGGCGGCACTCTACGACCAGGTGAACGCCGTGCAGATCGTCTCCTCGCCCGAGATCGAGATCACCATCGACCTGAACACCGGCCCCGCCGAGTACACCGTGTGGACATGCACCTGGTACGAGGAGTAGTTTCACCACGATGATCCGCCAGATCCCCCTCTTTCCCCTGGGTACCATCCTGTTCCCCGGGGCCACCATGAACTTGCACATCTTCGAGGAGCGCTACCGCCTGATGATCGGGCGCTGCCTGGAGCAGGGCACACCCTTCGGCGTGGTGCTCATCCGCGAGGGCGATGAGGTGAGCGAGGGGCGCTTCGGCGCGCGCCCCGCCCAGCCCTACGCCGTTGGTACCCTTGCCCAGATCAGCGCCAATGTGCGCCTGGAAGACGGTCGCTACCTGCTCACCGCCGTCGGCCAGACCCGCTTCCGCATCCAGCACCTCGTCCAGCAGACGCCCTACCTGGTCGCGTCGGTCGTCGAGCTGCCCGAGGAGGTGCCCGCGCAGGCGGTCGCCCTGGCCCAGGAGCTCCGCGCCACCTACGAGCGCTACTGGCAGGCCGTCGCCGTGGCGACCGGTGTGCCCACACAGGCCGAGGAACTCCCCGGCGACCCGGCCAGCCTCGCCTATCAGCTCGCCGATCGCATCCAGGTGCCGCTGGCCCGCAAGCAGCGCTGGCTCGAGACCGATCTCTCTACCCGCCTGCGTGAGCTCACCAGCGATCTGCGGGCCGAGCTCGCGCTGCTGCCCAACGGCAACCGGCGCGGTCGCGAGGGTGGCCCGGGTATGGGTAACCTCAACTGATATCGCCATGGTGATCGGCGTCTGCACCCTCCAGATCGCGATCCCGTTCGCCGGATCGCTCAAGGAGAAGCGCCAGGTGGTCAAGTCGCTCCTGGCCCGTGTGCGCAATCAGTTCAACGTTTCGATCAGCGAGGTCGATGACCAGGATCGCTGGCAGAGCGCCGTGATCGGGATCGCCTGCGTCTCTACCTCCCAGCGCTACGCCCACGGCCAGCTCGAGGCGGTCGTGCGCTTTATCGACGAGCAGCGCCCCGACTGCCCTATCGGCGCCTACGAGATTGAGATGCTGTGAGCGACGAGATCCTCCCCTTCCCCCTCCTGGCTATCGTCGGGCAGGCGGAGCTGAAGACCGCCCTCCTCCTCGGGCTGATCAACCCGGCGCTCGGCGGTGTGCTGCTCAGCGGCCCCTACGGAGTAGGGAAGACCACCGCAGTGCGCGGGCTGCTCGATCTGATGCCGACGGTCGAGCGCGAGCGTGAGCCCCGGCCAGATGCGGAGCCCACGACGCTAACCACGGTGCGCGAGCCGATGCGCCTGGTAGAGCTGCCACTCAACGCGCGCCTGGAAGATGTGGTAGGTGGGATCAACGAGCGGGTGGCCCTGGAGCAGCAGACTGTCCGCCTGGAGCCAGGCATCCTCGCCCACGCCCACGGCAACCTGCTCTATGTCGATGAGATCAATCTCCTCGATCCCGCCGTGGTCGATGCCATCCTCGATGCGGCCGCCCAGGGCCGCACCCTCGTGCGCCGTGGCCCTGTCACCCGCCTCTACCCCTCGCGCTTTGTGCTGGTGGGCTCCATGAACCCCGAGGAGGGCGCCCTGCGCCCCCAGATCCTTGACCGCTTCGGCCTGCGTGTCTGGGTGGCCCCCCTCGATGATCCGCGCCAGCGCCTCGAGGTCTACCGGCGCGCCCAGGCCTTCCGGGCCGACCCGGCGGGATTCCGCGCGGCCTACGCCGCCCAGACGGCCGCCCTCGCCGAGGAGGTGGAGTCCGCCAGGGCAATACTCCCCCACGTGACGGTGCCGCCCCAGCTTGAGGAGTTGGCCCTGGCCGTGGTGCAGGCGCTGCGCATCCCCTCCCACCGCGCCGAGATCGCCCTCCTGGAGGGCGCCCGGGCCCGCGCCGCCGCCGACTTCCGCACACAGGTGAACGAGGAAGATCTCCGCCGCGTGGCGCCACTGGCGCTGCGCCAGCGTCGCAGCCCCCAGATCGAGGAACACGGCCGGCGTAGCGACGACGAGCGGGCCGCCGTGGAGGCCGCCCTCGCCCAGGCTCTCCCCTCCCCGCACCCCGCGCCGCGCCGTAAGCAGCGCAGCACCATCCACCAACTCGGCGAGGAGCAGTAGCCGGGCCAGCCCGGGGGCTGCCCACACGCACCCGGCTCGCGTGGGCACTGCCACCCGGCCGCGCCCCGAGGCGCCTGTGGGTTGCCTACACCACCCCCAGCAGCGTCTCGCTCGCTACGTTGCGCCCGCAGAGCAGCACCACTACTTTACGGCCGGCAAGGCCCGCCACCAGCCCATTGAGCACGGCGGCCAGTGCCACTGCGGCACTCCCCTCAATCACCAGGTGGTGCTCGTGGAAGGCCCAGCGCATGGCCGCCGCGATCTGCGCCTCGCTCACGGCGATCAGCATGTCCACCACCCGCTGCACGATCGGGAAGGTGATCGAACCGGGCTCAATCCCGCCCGCCAGGCCATCGGCCAGGGTCGGCAGATCCGGCGCGGCGACGATCTTCCCGGCCTGTAGCGCGGCCAGCATGGCCGCCGAGTTCTCCGCCTGCACGCCCACGATCCTGATGTTGGGGTTGATCGCCCTGGCCCACAGGCCGATGCCCCCGATCAGCCCGCCACCACCCACACCCACCAGCAGCACCTCGGCCCCTGGAAGTTGCTCAAAGACCTCTATGCCCAGGGTGCCCTGGCCCGCCACGACGTCGGGGTGATTGTAGGGCGAGATAAAACGCAGTTCCTCCTCGCGGGCCAGGCGCAGCGCCTCCGCCTCCGCCTCGTCGTAGCTGCGTCCTACCTGGATCATGCGGGCCGGGTAGCGTGCCAGCGCCGCCAGCTTGGCGGGCGAGGCGGTTGCCGGCACCACCAGGGTGGCCTCGATCCCGGCGAGGGCCGCCGCGTGGGCCACCCCCAGCGCGTGGTTGCCCGCCGAGCAGGCCACCACCGGCCGGCGCATGCCGTCGGCCAGCAGTGCATTGGCCGCCCCGCGCACCTTGAAGCTCCCCGTCACCTGGGCGCACTCCAGCTTCAGGTAAACCTCGGCGCCCGCGTAGGCCGAGAGTGGCCTGCTATGCTCCAGCGGCGTGCAATGGGCGATCCCGGCGATGCGCCGCCGCGCGGCCAGGATATCGGCGGGCGTGACCATGCCGTACACTCCCTCTTGACTCTCAAGTGGCTTGAGGTTGTAGGATACCCCCGAAGATCTTCACTGACAAGGAGCGGGCCATGATCAAGATCGGCGACTTCTCGCGCATCTGCCGCGTACCGGTGTCGGCCCTGCGCTACTACGCCGAGCTCGGCCTGCTCCCGCCCGCCCACGTGGACCGGTCCACCGGCTACCGCTATTACACGATCGAGCAGCTGCCGCGGGTGCACCGCATCCTGGCGCTGCGCGACCTGGGCCTCTCGCTGGCCCAGATCGGCCGAATGCTGCGCGACGACCTGCCTGCCGAGGAGATCCGTGGCATGCTCCGGCTCCGGCAGGCCGAACTGCAGCAGCGGGTTGAGGAAGAGCAGGCCAGGCTGGCCAGTGTCGAGGCCAGGCTGCGCCAGATCGAACAGGAGGGACGGATGTCCAGCTACGACATTGTGCTTAAGGAGATCGAGCCCCAGCTTGTCGCCGGGATCAGGGCCGTGATCCCCACCTACGGCGCGATCGGCGGCCTCTTTAACGAGCTCTACGCCTACCTCGGCCAGCACGGCGCCGGTGGCCTGGCCGTGGGCATCGACCACAACACCGAGTACATGGAGCGCGACCCCGAGATGGAGGCGGTGGTCTACCTGGAGGCCCCCGTGCCCGAGGGCGGCCGCGTGAAGGTCCACACCCTGCCGGGCGGCCTGGTCGCCAGCACCATCCACAAGGGTCCATACGAGGGCTTCAGCGATGCCTACGCCGCCCTGATGGCATGGGCCCCCACTTCGGGCTACGTCTTTGCCGGCCCCGGTCGCGAGCTCTACCTGCACATGGGCGCAACGCCGGACGAGCACATCACCGAGATCCAGTTCCCGGTGCAGCGGGCCTCATGACAAGGTGACCGGGTGAGTGGGTGACACCTGGCGGTGCCGTTAGGTGTCACCCGGTTACGCACGTGGGAATGGTCTAGAGCAGGCTCACAGCGGGTGTCCACCGGCGGTAGCAGCTTCCGGAAGCGCTCCATCGCTTGTCCGAACTCGCGGCGAACTTGCGAGAGGCTGCACGAGCCCGGCCCGCAAGACGCGGCAAACCCTCTGCGCAGCGCGGTCGTTCGCCGTGTCGCGAGCGGCAGCGAGCGAGCTCAGGAGTGCCCCCGTACGGGATGCGGCTCATACGGATCTTCTAGCAGCGCGATCTCGGCCTCACTCAGGGTCAGGTCGATCGCCGCTACCGCCTCTTCGAGCTGGTACAGCTTGCTGGCCCCGATGATCGGCGCCGACACACCCGGTTTGTGTAATAGCCACGCCAACGCAATCTGGGCGTTACTCACCCCCCGCCGTGCCGCGAGCTCGCCCACCCGCTCCACGATGGTGTAGTCGGTCTCGTGGTAGTAGGCGTGGGAGATCGTGTCGGTGCGCCCACGCATCGTGGCCGCCTCCTGCCCCCGTGGCCGGTTCCCCGTGAGAAAGCCACGCGCCAGGGGGCTCCAGGGGATCAGCCCGACGCCCTGATCCAGACAGAGCGGGATCATCTCGCGCTCTTCTTCGCGATAGACCAGGTTGTAGTGGTTCTGCATCGTCACGAAGCGCGTCCAGCCCCGGCGCTCCTGAATGCCGAGGGCCTTGGCCATCTGCCAGGCCCACATGCTCGAAGCCCCGATGTAGCGCGCCTTGCCCGCCTTCACCACGTCGTGGAGCGCCTCCAGCGTCTCCTCCAGTGGCGTCTCCTTGTCGTACCGATGGATCTGGTAGAGATCGACGTAGTCGGTCCCGAGCCGCTTCAGCGAGCGGTCGATCGAGGCCATAATGTGCTTCCGCGAGAGGCCCCGGTCGTTGGGCTTGTCGCTCATCGGCTGGTAGACCTTCGTGGCGATCACTACGTCGTCGCGCTGGGCCATGTCGCGCAGGGCACGACCCAGCACCTCTTCGCTCTTGCCAAGAGAATACATGTCGGCCGTATCAAAGAAGTTCACGCCGAGCTCCAGCGCCCGCGCGAAGAACGGCCGGCTGGCCTCTTCGTCCAGCACCCACTCGCGCCAGCTAGGCGAGCCGTAAGTCATGCACCCCAGGCAGATCCGCGACACCTTTAGCCCCGTTGTTCCCAGATTCACATACTGCACGAAGGCTCTCCCCTGACTGGTCGTGATGCGGTATCCCATCCACAGGCCGGCGTCTCACCCCCGTTCTCACCCGAGCCGCTTCATGGCGCCAGCGCTCTCACGGCGGGCCAGAGGTACCGGCGCACCTGACAGTCTAGCACGGCTCTCCCGAGCATGGCGCGTTACCCTCCGCTATAATGGCGCCATGCTCACACCAGGCGACGGCGCGGTCATCACCGCCGACACCACGCTCACCCCGGGGGTACACTATCTCCCGCGAGGCCTCACCATCGCCGCCGACGGCGTAACCCTTGATGGGGGTGGCGCACTGATCGTAGGAGCGGGCGAGGGCCATGGCGTGACGATCAGGGGCCACGGCTCGGTGACGATCCGGAACCTGCGGTTGCACGGCTATACCCACGGCATCGTCGCCGAGGGCTGCGCGGGCCTGCGCATCACCGGCTGCCAGGCCCGCGCCACCGCCGAGCTTGCGCCAAACACCGTCTTCCTCGATATCTGGCGGCCCGCCGGGCAGGCCTACGGGGGCGGCATCCTGCTGATCGATGTCCACGACAGCCTCGTGGCCGGCAACGATCTTCAGCACCAGCAGAATGGCCTGCTCTCTTACGGGTGCGCCCGCCTGACGATCCGCGACAATGTGGCCAACCACTGCAGCGGGTTCGGCTTCCACCTCTTCGCCACCAGCGACTCGCTGCTCCAGGCGAACTACGCCGATTTCTGCTGCCGCTACCAGCCTCGCGGCGATGGCCACGGTCACCTCGGCGCCGATGCCGCCGGCTTCTTGATCGCCCACGGCGCGTGCCGCAACCGCTTCGTCGGCAACTACGCCCGCATGGGTGGCGATGGCTTCTTCCTAGCTGGCTTACGCCCGGACTGGGTACACGTGCCCTGCGACGACAATCTGTTTGAAGGCAATGATGGCTCCTACAGCCCCAATATCGCCTTTGAGGCCACTTTCAGCCGTGGCAATATCTTTCGGCGCAACCGGGCGAACGGCTGCAACTACGGTTTCTGGCTCGGCTTCTCCAGCGCCAGTGTCGTGGAGGAGAACGAGGTGCGGGCCAGCCGCCGCGCCGGGGTGGCCGTGGAGAATGGCGTGGGCTGCGCGGTGCGCGCCAACGAGTTCGCCGAGGGCGCCTACGGCGTGCTGCTCTGGTCCAGGTATGTCGCGCCCTTCGCCATGGCCCTCCCCGCCAACGATACCAGCCGGGACTGGTTGATCGAGGCGAACCGCTTCATCCGCAACGGCGTCGCCGTACGCATCGCCGCCAATCAGGATCACGGCGTGCGCCCCCTCTCGGCGCTCGTGCCGCGTTGCCCCCGCCCCACCGGCCACACGCTGCGGGCCAACCGCTTCCACGACAACCGCCTCGACATCGAACTGCTCGACGCCGACGATCCTACCCTGGACGCAAACCAGTTCGATTGATTGACGCGCAGCGCCGTACGGCCCGCCGGCGTGCCGCATCCCTATGGCGGCGCGGCTCGCCGGACCGCGTCCCTACGGCGGCCCTCTGCCTATCCACGGCGCGGCCCATAGAGCTCCAGCAGGTCGCGGATCATCGCCTGGCACGTACCAACCGGCCCATCCTCCAGGCTGGCAAGCGTGCTGCGGCCCCCGAGATCGCTCGTGATCACCAGACCCATCTCCTGGCTGCTGAGGCGTGCGAGCGGGTGCTCCGGGCCCAGGGCCACGGGCCCCACGCTGAGCTCATAGCGCCCCTGCGCCTGGCGCGTCGCCAGCGCCACCAGCGAGACCCGCCCTCCAGCGTGTTGTGCCGCCTGGAGTTGCTCGGCACTCACATCCCGGATGCCCACCACTCGCAGGTCGGCCAGGGTGGCAGGCTGGCCCAGCACCGCGTTGGCGAAGATCACCAGCTTGCAGGCCGCATCCCAGCCATCGACATCGAGCGTGGGATCGGGCTCGACGATCCCCTGGGCCTGGGCGATCGCCATGGCCTGCTCGAAGCTCCTGCCCGCAGCCATTTCGCCGAGGATCACCTGAGTTGTCCCGTTCACGACCAACTCGGCCCGCTCGATCACGGCGCCCGCCAGATCCCGCCGCCCGAAGTTGATCGTCGGCAGCGCGCCGCCCACCGCCCCGGAGAAGCGCATGCGCGGGCGCGTCAGGTTGCCGCCGCTGTCGCTCAAGGCGGCCAGCTCGGCGTAGGCGAGCACCAGCGGACCCTTACTTGCCAGTACCGCGTCCTTGCCGGATCGCAGGGCCGCCCGTACAATATCTAGTCCAGGCTGACCATCAGCCAGGCTGGTCGGGGTCGCCTCGAACAACAGGTCGGCGTCGGCCTCCGCCACCAGCGCCGCAGCGCTGAGGTCGGGGTCGTGCTGGGGCAACGCGCTCACCCCCCGGCGCTCGCGCTTGATCGCCGCCACCAGCGCCGGATCGAGGCCCGCTGCATCGTAGGCGGCGCCGCTCGAGTCGGCAACACCCACGCAGCGCAGGGCAACGCCGTAGCGCTCGGCATAGGGCTCCTCGCGGGCACTCAGCAACTCAAGCAGCGTACGGCCGATGTTGCCGAGGCCGGTGAGCACGTAGCGAATCTCGCGCAGCGGGCGCATGTTAGACGACATCTTGCGCTCCGTTGTATAATAGCTGATCCAGAATTTGGAACGCCACGGGGTGAGGGGAGCACGTCAGGGCACGAGGAGCCGACAAGATGAGTCAGTGTACCTTTCCCTGCCCGATCATCGCGGGCGAGCGCGAAAACATGGCCCGACTCCGCGCCCACCTGATCGAAGGCAACCAGTGCCTGGACGCCTGGCTCTCACTGAGCCGTCTCGTTACCGACGTACGGCAGCGCCGCGACTGTCTTGAGCGGGCTGCTGTGCTCGCCCCCGACAACGAGGAGCTTCAGGTGGCCTATCTGGAGGCAGTGCTGCTCGTCGAGCCCGACAATAAGGCGGCGCTCAGCCGCCTGAACGAGATCCGCACGCTGCGCCTGCTCTCCGACGTGAAGACCACCCACTTCCACGAGCAGCCCCGTGCCCGCCTGCTGGGCGACATTCTGGTGTCGATCGGGGCAATCTCTCCGGCTGAGCTGCGCGATGTGCTGAAGAACCAACATAACGGCACGCCCATTACCACCGACAGGCGTCTCGGCCAGCTGCTGCTGCGCCAGGGCCTGATCACACCAAGCAAGCTCGCCCACGCGCTGATCATCCAGCAGCAGGAGCGGAGCCGCCTGCGCATCGCGCCCCAGGTGCTCGGCGAGTATCTGGTAGACCAGAACTATATCACACCCCAGCAGCTGGAGCTCGCGCTCGCCGAGCAACTCCGGCTCGACCAGAAGGGCCAGCGCTATAGCCTCGGGCAGATCCTTGTACGCCTGAATATGATCAGCCAGACGCTGATCGAGCGCGCCGCCAAAGAGCACGAGCAGGCCTTCTGGGCCAAGTACGGCTATTGAGCAGAGGCCGGGCTTCCCGAAGGCACGATGCCGCCCGGCCCGGTTGCGCCCGGCTCGATGCCCATCCCAGGCTCAATCCGCTGCGGCACTCCCCACAGCGCGTCCGGGCAAGCGCAGGGTCAGCCCCGGCAGCACGGCCGCAACGAGGATCAGCGCCATGCCCAGCACCTGGACGGCGTCGACCCGTTCGCCGAGCAGCAGGACAGCGGCAAGGGTCGCGATAGGCGCCTCCACCACTACGATCAGGCTCGCGATGCGCCCGGGGATGTGGCGCAGGCTTGTGGTGAAAAGCATGTAGCCGAGCAGTGTCGGCCCGAGGGCCAGCACGAGCAGGAGCAGCCACGGCTCAACCCCCTGCCCCACCGCCAGCAGTTGCGCGGGCCCGCCCACCACGAGCCCGAGCACCAACAGCACCAGCGTCCCGAAGCTCATGGTCAGGGCCAGTGAGAGCCAGGGGCTGTGGCTGGTCATCGCCCGCTGGTTGAAGAGCACATAGCCCGCGTGCGTCGCCGCCGAGGCGATCCCCACCAGCACACCCAGCCAGGAGACCCGCAACACCGCCGGGTCGTAGATTCGCACCAGCAGCCCACAGCCTACCAGGGCGAGTAGCAACGCCACCACCTGTGCTGGCCCGATCTGCTCTTTGAAGATCAGCCGCGCCCCCAGCGTGACGAAAGCCGGGTAGAGGTAGATCAGCACGATCGCCAGGGCCGCGCCGTTGAGCGCGATCGAGAGGACAAAGAGCGCATGGTAGATGCCAACGCTGATCGCTCCCGCGAGCGCAAAGCTGCGGAGCTCCTGGCCGCTCAAGCGTGGCAGGCGACGGCCCCGCAGCACTGCCCCCAGGCCAACGGCCCCCAGGCAGGAAACGGCGATCATTGCATCGCGCCAAAAGGCCAGCGCCAGTGGCGCCAGCCCGTGCCGATTGAGCAGATAGGCGATCAGCGGGCTTGTGGCCGCCCAGACGACGGCCGCCGCGACGGCGAGCAAATACCCCGGGCGAGCAGATGGGGCCATAACTCCTCTCGTCTGTTCAGCGTAACCCCAGCGCCCAGAGCAGATGGGCGATCATACCGCGCCGCCTCCAGTACGCCTTCCGCTCACCCAGCGCCTCGAAGAACAGGGCGCGCCGCTCGGCGCGAGCCTCCCGCACGTAAAGCTCCTCGTAATAGCTCATGCCCATATAATCACCTCCCCTGCGCCCGATCCAACATTCGCCCCTGCCCATCACTGCCCCTGCCTACGTCTCAGACAGCAGACACGCTCAGCGGCAGCGGGAGCCGCGATGTCTCCAGCGCCGATGAGGTGGCAAGGGTGGTCTGGGTCCGCCGTACGTCGGGGTGCTTTCGCAGGTCGTGATAGATCAGCTGCTCCAGCGTCTGCGGGCTGCCGGTGCGTACTTTAAGCAGGTAGCACCACTCGCCGATTAGCCGCTGCACCTCCTGTACACCCGGAAGCCCGGTCAAAAATCGCTCCAGCTGCTCCAGACTACAGCCCGCCCGTGACTCAACAAAGATGAAGGCGGTGACGGGCAACCCGAGCCGCAAAGGGTCCAACTGCGCGGTGTAGCCGGTAATATACCCTCGCTCTTCCAGCAGCCGCACTCGGCGCTGGACCGTTGGCGGCGCAAGGCCAACCCGCCCGGCCAGTTCGGCGTGGGTCATGCGCCCGTCGGCCTGGAGCAGCGCGAGGATCTGAAGGTCGGTGTCGTCCAGCTCGTCGATTGGTCGCATCTTGTTTCTTTCTCTTAAAAATCATCATAATCCTCTCATATAGTAACACACATCGGCCTTGAGAACGATAATTTCTACGAATCACTAGACCACGGGCACATAGTCGCCAAGCGCCGGGGTTGGCAGATCGCGGTGAGTGCCACGCTCGCGCAACAAGGCCCCGAGGGTCACAATAGCATCGCTCAGCCGCTCAGGTGGCTCGGCGCCGAAGCAGAGCCGCATGTGCGCACCGGATGGCGCGCCACCACTGAAGACCTGTCCAGGCGCGAAGGCCACGCCACGGCTGATCGCGCTCACGTAGAGCTCGGTCTCCGCAAAGCCCGCCGGCAACGTAACCCAGCAAGAGAAGCCGCCGCGCGGGCGCGTCCAGGTGACCCCGATCGGGAAGTGGCGCTCCATTGCCCGCAGCAGCGCGTCCCGGCGCTCGCGGTAGCGTGGCACCATGCGGCGGATGTGGCTATGGAGCCAGCCCTGCTCGATAAAGACCGAGAGCGCACGCTGGGTGAGCAGGGGCGAGCAGATATCCTGGGCTTGCCGCAGCGGCACCAGCTGCTTGATCAGCGCGGGCGCGGCGACAAGATAGCCCATACGCAGGCCCGGCATCAGGCTCTTGGAGAAGCTCGACAGATAGATCACCACTCCGCTGCGGTCGTCGGCTTTGAGCGCCGGGGTTGCGGCACCCTCGTAGGCCAGGCGCCCGTAGATATCGTCTTCGACGATTGTAAGCTTGTGTCGCTCAGCCAACTCGAGCAGGGCCGCCCGCCGCGCCACGCTCATGCAGACACCGCTGGGGTTCTGGAAGGTTGGGATGGTGTAGAGAAAGGCCACGCGCTCCTGGCGCAGGGCCTCCTCCAGCGCGTCGATCACCAGGCCCTCACCGTCCATTGGTAGGCCCACCACGCGCACGCCACGCGCCGCGAGAATGTTGAGCATTCCCAGATAAGTGGGCTGCTCAACCAGCACGGTGGAGCCGGGTGGCGCCAGCAGCGTAACGGCCAGGCTCATGCCGTTGGTCACACCTGCGGTCACCATCACTTCGTCAGGGCCGGCGCTGAACCCCCGCTCGCGCACCAGTTCGGCCAGCGTGGCCCGTAGCTGCAGATCACCCTGGGCGGTGGTATAGATCATAAGGCTGCCGCCGCCGGCGGCCAGGGCAAGCTCGGTGGCCCGCTGCCAGTTGCGGAGCGGGAAGTGCTCCGGCGCCGGGTCGGCCCGGCCGAGCGTCAGCAGCCCCGGCAGCTGCGACATCCGCAGCAGGTCGGCCATCACGCCTGCCGGTGTCACATCACCGCTCAACTGGGCCTCGGGAGGAAGCACCAGTTGCTCGATCCGTTCAGCCACAAAGGTGCCACGCCCTACCGTGGCTTCGATCCAGCCGCCCGCCTGCAGCTCGGCGTAGGCGCTGTGGACTGTCAGGCGCGTGACACCGAGTTGCTGAGCTAGCTGCCGTACCGTGGGCAGGCGTGTGCGCGGTGGCAGCGCGCCGCTCCGGATGCGTTGCTGTACGCTCGTGGCAAGCTGCCGGTACAGCGGCTCACGGCTGCCCCGATCGAGCTCGAATTGCATAGGCTCCTCCAGATTGTCTCAACACATGCCCGCCCATGGCAAGTAGACGGATTATAGCGAGACAATAGGCCTTGTGGCAGGGCCAATAGGCGGAACCGAGGGATAACAATCTGCGGAGGGGCCCGGGCCAATCGCGGGCTTGTCCTTGCGGCGCCCGCGATCCAGAGCCAGCGATCGGCGGGCCGGAGCCAGGCAATGAGTGTTTCGTCACGCATGCTGAGCGGCAGCGTGGTATAATTTCGGGGCGCTCACCTGCCCCCATGCCCACCAGTTACGAGCGAGGTGTTAGCATGCCGATGTACGAGTACGGTTGCCAGGTCTGCAATAGCCGCTTCGACCGGCTCCGCCGTATGGACGAGGACGACGCCGGCGTTACCTGCCCCCACTGCCAGAGCGCGCAGGTGCAACGCCAACTTTCGGTCTTTGCCGCTCACAGCCGTGGGAACAGCCAGGCCCGTACAGAGGTGGCTGCACCCGTCGCCAGTGGGGGCGGATGTTGCGGCGGTGGCTGTGGCTGCGGCGCGCGCGCCGCGTAGGTGTGCCCGCACCACCCGTTACGCCAGCAGTCAACGGAGGGGCAGCAACCCGCTTGAAGGGTGACGCACGCCCCACAAGCAGCGGACAGCAGCAATGATCGCCTACAACTTCCACGCCGCCGGCAATGGGGCCGACGGCACGGCCAGCGCAGGCCACGGGAAGTTGGCGCAGCTCCAGGCAGCTAGCGGCTGCCCACCTTACCGCGCCCAACAGACCGGCAGCGGCGAACAGCACCTCGTCGCGCACCTCGTCGCCACCCTCGGCCACGTTTTTCCGCGCTGGCTGCTCGTCACCTACTACATCTCACTCAAGACGAATCCTTTTGTCGTGATCACCGGGCGCGAGGGTGCCGGCAAGGCCGCCTTCGCCAGCGGAGTCGCGGCGGCACTCGTCGGCCAGGATAGCGGTCAGTTCCTGACGATCGGCTCCGATAGCTGGGCCCGCCGCGGGAGCCAGAGCAGCTACTACCGCGCCATCCACGAGCGCTTTGGCGCCAGCCAGTTCCTTGAGATCCTCCACGAGGCTGGCGCCCCGGAGAACGCCGGGAAGATCTACATGGTGCTCCTGAAGGGGCTCACCCTGGAAGAGCTGAGCGTGTATGTCAACCGGCTCCTTCAGGTGGACTCCCACGGTGAGCGGCGGCTCGCCCTTCCCGGCCTCCCCGAGGCCCAGCGGCCCATCGTGCCACCCAACTGCCTGATCACGGCCACGCTCCACCTTCCCCGGGCGGCCACTCCGCTCGACCAGGAGGTACTGCGCCATGCCGGGCAGATCGAGTTCAGCCCCGAGGTGCGCTTCGCCCAGTCGCTGCCTCCGCTGCCCGTCCCACCGGTTGGCCTCCAGCGCGTCATGCTGGCTACCGCCGGAGGACAGCGCCACGCCCGGGCCCGCCTGGTGGCCATTCTCGGCCGGGCGGGCCTGCGCGCGCTTGGCCCCTCCCCCGCAATCCTCCGCCCGCTCCTGGCAGCAGGCGCGGTGCTCAGCCGCCAACTCCGCGAAGACACGCTCGCCTATGTCGCCAACAGCTTCGACCAGGATGGGATCGGCCTGATCGACCCTACCGATGCCCGGCGCAATGCCCAACTCGCCTACGACGCCCAGATCGTCCAACGCTTACTCTGGCGCGTCGACTGGCGCCGGCGCGCCGTTCATCACACCCTCGCTGCCCTGCTACGGGCTAGTGGCTCACCACGCTGATGCCGCTGGATCGCGATCCCGCTGCGATGACCGGCTGCGGCGTCTGTGCCTCGCACGGTCAGTGTGGTCGGCCCCGCGTTCGCGCCAGGTAAGCGCCGGCCCGCCCGCGCTCGCGGAGCGCTCGCTTCGATGGCCCCCACGAGCATTGTCAACTGTTAACTGAAGGGGCCGGCGCGTTCTTGACAGCGATGGGCTCCCGTGGTACGATTCCGGCGTTCCAGGGCAGAGACTACCCATCAGGCGATGACGCCTCCCCGGCCATGGCGCCGGCTACATCTTCCGTGCTCACCCCTCCAGCATGCCATCCCAGTTACTGGACGGGGAGTAGCGAGGTATCGATGGCCCCACTGCTTGATGTGCGCAACCTCCAGACTCAGTTCCACACCCAGGACGGGGTCGTCAAGGCGGTTGACGGCGTCTCCTTCCACGTCGACCGGGGCGAGACGCTCGGGATCGTCGGCGAGTCCGGTTGCGGGAAGAGCGTCACTTCGCTCTCGATCATGCGCTTGATCCCTTCCCCCCCCGGGAAGATCGCCGGTGGCCAGATCCTCTTCGATGGGGAGGATCTACTCAAGCTCTCCGAGGAGGAGATGCGCCACATTCGCGGCAACCGGATCGCAATGATCTTCCAGGACCCGATGACTTCGCTCAACCCGGTGCTGACGGTCGGCCGCCAGATTACCGAGTCGCTCGAGCTCCATATGAAGCTCACCAGGCGCGAGGCGATTAACCGGGCCACCGAGTTGCTCGATATGGTCGGCATCCCCTCGCCGGCAAAGCGCCTTGATAATTACCCCCACCAGTTCTCCGGCGGCATGCGCCAGCGCGTGATGATCGCCATGGCGCTCAGCTGTAACCCCGAACTGCTCATCGCCGATGAGCCCACCACCGCGCTCGATGTTACCATCCAGGCCCAGATCCTTGAGCTGATCAATCGGCTCAAGGAGGAGCTCGATACTGCGGTGATTATGATCACCCACGACCTCGGTGTCGTCGCCGGGATGACCGATCGCGTCACGGTGATGTACGCAGGGAAGGTAGTCGAGGAGGGGCCGACCGGCGAGATCTTCGCCAACCCGCGGATGCCCTACACGATCGGGCTGTTGCGATCGATCCCCCGGCTCGATGAAGAGCGCGGCCGAAAGCTCAACCCCATCCGCGGGCTCCCCCCCAATCTGATCGATCTGCCGCCGATCTGCCCCTTTAGCCCGCGCTGCGATTACGTCCAGGAGCGCTGTCTGACCCAGGTTCCCGAGTTGCGCAGTGTGGGGGCGGATCATCAGGCGGCCTGCCTGTTTGATATTACGATGGCGACGCCCATCCCTGAGCGTAAGACGGTGGATATCGCCGCCTAGCCTTTCAACCGCCCCCCGCGCCTGGCTCCCCGGCGCCCACCAGAAGAGCTTATGACAACAGCAGTAGCCAACGGCACCAGCGACCAGACGCTGATCGAGGTCAAGGACCTCAAGATGCACTTTCCGGTTACCCGCGGCATCGTCTTCCAGCGCAGGGTGGGTACGGTAAAGGCTGTCGATGGGGTCAGCTTCAGCATCAAGCAGGGCGAAACGCTCGGGCTCGTTGGCGAGTCGGGCTGCGGTAAGTCCACGACTGGCCGCGCGATCCTCCAGCTCTACCGCCCCACTGCCGGGGAGGTGCGCTTCGAGGGCCAGGATCTAGTGCAGGTGCGGGGTGATGCGTTGCGCAAGATGCGCCGTAAGGTCCAGATGATCTTCCAGGACCCCTACGCTTCGCTCAACCCGCGTATGACGGTCGGCGATATTATCGGCGAGCCGATCAAGGTCCACAATCTGCGCCAGGGTAAGGCCGTGCGCGAGCGGGTGGAAGAGTTGCTCGGCCTGGTGGGCCTCAATCCGGCGTTCGCCAACCGTTACCCCCACGAGTTCTCCGGTGGCCAGCGCCAACGCATCGGGATCGCCCGAGCGCTCGCCGTCGAGCCGCAGTTCGTCGTCTGCGATGAGCCCGTCTCGGCCCTCGATGTCTCGATCCAGGCCCAGGTGGTCAATCTGCTCGAAGAGCTCCAGGATAAGCTCGGCCTCACGTACCTGTTCATCGCCCACGACCTCAGTGTGGTCAAGCATATCTCCGACCGCGTGGCGGTGATGTATCTGGGCAAAGTGGTAGAACTGGCTGAGGGTCCGAAGCTTTATGCCATGCCGCTGCACCCCTACAGCCAGGCGCTGCTTTCGGCGGTGCCGATCCCTGACCCGAAGGTCGAGCAGCAGCGGCGGCGGATCATCCTCGAGGGCGATGTGCCCAGCCCGCTGAACCCACCCTCTGGCTGCCACTTTCATACCCGCTGCCCGATTGCCATTCAGCAGTGCAAGGAGGAAGAGCCGCCCTTCGTGGATTACGGCGGTGGCCACTTCGCCGCATGCTGGCGCGCCCGGGAGTCGGGCGAGTTGATGCCCAGCGTCGCCAAAAAACAGGCCGAGGCCATGGCTGCCCGTATCGCCGCCGATATCGCCAGGGTGAAGGGGACATCGTAGGCACGGCGGGGGTCCCACCCCTGGCCCATCTGGCGTCGCTTAGTGCCTGTGGATGTAGGGTTCAGGGGTCAGGGGAAAGGGCACAAGGAACAGGCTTGGCACATCTGGCGTCGCTCAGCGCCCGTGGATCTCCCGACGTTTGATTGGTTGCTCGGGCCCGAGGGGCAGGCGGTGCTCGCCGAACTGGCGCTGCACCCGCTCAACGAGGCCGCTACGCTGCCCGAGCTCACGCGGCTGCGCCGCACGCTCTCGCCAGCGCAAGCCGCTGCCGCTCTCGAGATCGCCCTGCTGCGCCGCCGGGCCGTCGCAAAGTTCCCCGCCGCAGCCAGGCTCTACCTTACCCGTGAGGCTCTCGAGCAGGCCAGCGCGGCCCCGGTTGCGGCCCATCGCGCAGCGCGCCTCGCCGCTTCGTACAGCCACGTGGCCGACCTCGGCTGCGGGATCGGTGGTGATGCCCTCGCCCTCGCCGCCGCCGGCGCCCGCGTAACGGCAGTTGACCGTGATCCGCTGCGGCTGGCGATGGCCCGCGCCAACGCTGAGGCCCTCGGGCTCGCCGACCGGATCAGCTTCGCCCAGTGCGACCTGCTCGCCGAGCCGCCGCCCCGAGCCGAGGCACTCTTCTGCGACCCTGGCCGGCGGGCTGGTGGGCGCCGGCGCTTCAGCGTGGCCGAGTACGAGCCGCCCCTCGCCCGCGTGCTCGCGTGGCGCCAGCATACCCCCGCCCTCGCCGTGAAGCTCGCCCCCGGCGTGAGCATCGCCGAGCTCCCGCCTGACGCCGAGATCGAGTTCGTCTCACTCGAGGGCGAGCTCAAGGAGGCCGTGCTCTGGTGCGCCCCTCTCGCCCGGGTCGCCCGCCGCGCCACAGTGCTCCGTACAACTGGGAATGAGCAAACGGAGCGGCACGAGCTCGCGGGCGATCCCCGCAACCACCAACCATCAGCCATCAGCCCTCCGCGCGCCTTCCTCTACGAGCCCGACCCGGCGGTGATACGCGCGGGGCTGGTGGCCGATCTGGCCGCAAACCTTGACGCCGCCCAGCTTGACCCCGAGATCGCCTACCTCACCGCTGAACGGCACATCGTCACGCCCTTCGCGCGGGCCTGGCCGGTACTGGCATGGCTCCCCTTCAGCCTCAAACGTCTGCGGGCTCGTCTGCGGGAGCTCGGCGCAGGCCCGGTGACGGTGAAGAAGCGTGGCTCAGCCCTCGACGCCGACACCCTGGCCCGCCAGCTTAGCGGCCCTGGCACACGCCCGCTCGTCGCTGTGCTCACCCGGGTGCAGGGACGGCCAGCGGCGCTCATCTGCGGCCCCCCGCTGTCTGGCCAGGATGGCTCCAGCCGGGACGCCGGGGCGTCGAGGATGCCCGGGTAGCCGCACCAGCTTCCGAGCGCAACCGCTAGCCGACGCTCCTGGCCCGGTTCTGGCAGCCCGTGAGCGCCGAGCGCAATCTATGGTAGAGTAGGGGCGGCAGGTATTGGACCTGTCAACGATCCTCTCCTCGGAGCAGCATGCAACGCCTCTCGGCCCGACGCCGCGGTGTGAACGCCCTCCTGGCGATCACCTTCCTGATGTATTGCGGCTTTTTTATGGTCATCCCGCTCGTCTCGGTCCACTACGTCGAGACGCTAGGCTTCGCGGCGGCCGTCGTGGGGCTAGCCCTGGCGTTGCGCCAGCTATTGCAGCAGGGCTTCACCCTGGTCGGCGGCGTACTCGCCGACCGGCTCGGCGTGCGGGCACTCATCGCAGCCGGGGTGCTCATCCGCGCGATAGGCTTCGTCAGCCTGGCGTGGGCGAGTACGCCAGCCTTACTCTTCCTCGCGATGGTGCTCTCGGCCGCCGGCGGGGCGCTCTTCGAGGCGCCGAGCCGCGCCGCCATCGCCGCGCTCACCGCCGAGGAGGAGCGGGCCCGCATCTACGCGCTCCTCGGCGTGGTGGGCGGCCTGGGCATGACGATTGGCCCGCTGATGGGCGCGCTACTGCTGCGCCTCAACTTCCAAACAGTGGCCCTGGTGGCGGCTGCCTGCTTCGTAGTGGTGTTCCTGGTGGCCCTGCTGCTCCTGCCGCCCGTGGCCGTCGCCTCCGGGCAGCAGCGCCTGGGCGATGGGCTGCGCCTCGTGGCACGTGACCGCACTTTCCTGACCTTTACGGCGCTGCTCATGGGCTACTGGTTCATGTGGGTGCAGATCACCCTCAGTCTGCCGCTTGTCGCTGAGCGTCTCACCGGCAGCACCGACGCGGTCGGCATCATCTATGCGCTCAACGCGGGGCTCACCGTGCTGCTCCAGTACCCGGTGCTCGGCTACGCCCAGCGCTTTCTGCGCCCCATGCCGATCCTGATCATCGGCATGGCGCTGATGGCCCTCGGCCTGGGGGCCGTCGCCGTCGCCGCCAGCATGCCTCTGCTGCTCGCCTGCGTGGTGATCTTCACCCTCGGCTCGCTGCTTGCCACGCCTACTCAGCAGGCGGTGACCGCCTCGCTGGCCGACGAGCGCGCCCTCGGCTCCTACTTCGGCGTCAACGCCCTGGCCCTGGCTCTCGGTGGCAGCCTCGGCAACGTCGCCGGGGGCCTGCTCACCGATGTAGCCCGTAGTCTCGGCCAGCCGGCACTCCCCTGGCTCGCCTTCGGCCTCGCCGGCCTCGGCAGTGCCATCGGCGTTGCGATGCTCGCGGAGCTGTTCCAGCGGCGGCCAGCCACGGCCCATCTGGTCGAGAACCCACGCTAGCGCCAAAAGCGCGCACCAGGAACCAGAGAGCCGCACGAACCTGGCGGCAACCGTTCGGAGCGATACGCTAGCTGCCTCCTGAGGACTCGGCCCTGAAAGACCCGCTCACGCCCTGGTTCTGCCGTTCGGATTCGCCACCTCGTACGGCCTCGCCGGTTCACCTCGAGGCCAGCACATCCAGGTCCACTTTTCCCAGCGCCGCGTCGCTGCAGTGGCGCCAGGCCGGTATTAAGCTCGCAGATCCTCAGCCAAAGGAGCCCCCCATGCCCAACAATCGCTTCGCCTTTTTCAACGGCGAGATCGTGCCGATCGAGCAGGCTACCGTGAGCGTGATGACAAACGCGCTCAACTACGGCACCGGCTGCTTCGAGGGTATCCGCGGGTACTGGAGCCCCGAGGAGAGCCAGTTGCTCGTCTTCCAGCTGCGCGCTCATATGGAGCGCCTGCACCGATCGTGCCGCATCCTCTACATGCAGCTCCCCTATAGCGTCGATGAGCTCTGCGCGATCACTATTGAGCTGCTGCGCCGCGAGGAGTTCCGCGAGGATGTCTATATCCGCCCGCTGGTCTATAAGAGCGACCCGGCGATCGCCGTGCGCATGAACGGCCTCACCGACGCTTTTACGCTGTTTGCCCTGGGCTTCGGCCAGTACATCGACGCGCCCACAGTGCGCGCCTGCGTTTCGTCGTGGCGGCGCATCGACGATAATATCATCCCCTCACGGGCCAAGGCCTCGGGCGCCTATATCAACTCGGCCCTCGCCAAGACCGAGGCGCTCCTCAACGGCTACGATGAGGCGATCGTGCTCGGCAGCGACGGACAGGTGTCGGAGGCCAGCGCCGCCAACCTGTTCATTGTTCGCGGCGGCACCTTGATCACCCCGCCGCTCACCAGCGATGTCCTCGAGGGCATCACACGCCAGGTTGTGGCGCAACTCGCCCGCGAACGGCTCGGTCTGCCGCTGGTCGAGCGACCGATCGATCGCACCGAGCTCTACGTGGCCGACGAGGCCTTCTTCTGCGGCACCGGCGCCGAGATCAAGCCGATCATCGAGATCGACCGGCGCGCGGTCGGCGACGGCCAGGTGGGGCCAGTGAGTGGGCAACTCGTGCGCCTCTACGCCGACGTGGTGCGTGGCCGCGTCCCTGAGTACCGCCAGTGGTGTACACCCGTCTACGAGCGCTAGATCGAAAGCGCAACGTGGTTCCACACCATCCGTTCCAAACGCCACACGGATCACGCGGATGGAAAGCCGCCCCGCGATTGTGGGGATGGCAAGCCGCCCCGGTGCGGCGCCCACCGATGCGCCGCCCCGGTAGAGCCGCCCCGATGGGGCGGCTCTACCGGGGCGCGCGATCCGGCGACATCACAGTGGTGAGCCGCTAGAAGGGAATATCGTCGTCGCTCTCAATTGGCTGGGGCTGGTTGCGAGCACCACCACGCGCGGGGGTGCGCGAAGGGGCCGCAGCGGCCGAGGACCGGCCACCGTTGCCGGCGGATGGCGCCGCGGGGGCTCGCCGGGCTGGCGCTGCCGGAGCCTCCTCCGGCTCGTCAAAGTCGCCCTCGATCTCGGGGACGGCGCCGCGCTCACCACGGGCAGAGAGAATGATCATGTCCTGGGCAATCACCTCGGTCGTGTAGCGCTCCTGGCCCTCCCGATCCGTCCATTTCCGGGTCTGGAGCCGGCCTTCCACGTACACCCGCGTCCCCTTGGTGAGGTACTGGTTGCAGATCTCGCCCAGCTTGTCCCACGCCACGACGCGGAACCACTCCGTCTCCTCGTGAGCACCCCCCTCCCGGTCCTTCCATGAGCGATTGCTCGCCACCCGAAACGTGGTGACGGCGCTCCCCTGCGCGGTGTAACGCATCTCCGGGTCGGCGCCGAGGTGGCCGGTGAGCTGCACCTTGTTCAAGTCCTTAGCCATGGGTTCCTCCTCGTGACACGTACGACTCGCCCCGACATGTACCGATCGATCGAGTGGCTTCGAACTGGTGTTCGTAACTATAGCACGAAAACATGTGCTCGTCAAGGGCGTGCATGGCCTTCCGACGCCATGTTTCGCCGGTTCCGCCAGCAGCCCCGGGAGGCTGCCCACAAGGCAAGCCGCGCGGGGCGCCCGCACCCCGGACGGCGGCCTGCTTCCATCACAGTTGCCGGGCGCCAGGCACACCTCTAGCGCAACCTTAGGACAGCCCGATATCGAAGCCGGCCTCCAGATCGCGCCGGGCGAAGCGCCGGAAGGCCAGCACCGTCTTCGTGCTGGTTACCCCCGTGATCCGTGCGATCCCGCCCGGGACGGCTTCGTCGAGCGATTCGTACTCCTTGATCCGCAGCACCGCGATGATGTCAAAGTCGCCCGTTACCGAGTAGACTTCAGCCACATTGGGCAACTCGGCCACGCTCTGGGCCACCTCGCTGATACGCTGCGCCTCGCATGTGATCAGGACAAACGCCGTGAGCATAGGCCCTCCTAAAACGGCTCCGGCGGGCGGACCCGCCAGAGCATCGGCCCCAGCCAGACCCACGCGGTGTTGGCCAGGACGGTCGCTCCCATCACAAGTGTCGCCGCTCGCCCCCACCACCCCCGCCGCCAGAGCGCCTCTGCCGCCAGGGCTGCGGTGAGCGCCACCGTCCAGGCAAGAAAGAGCATCCAGCGCGGGCTGTTCGTTACCCCTGTGGCAAAAGGGAAGATCGCAAACACGCCTGCCACCGCCAGGCTCCCTAGCGCCAGCCAGGCCACCACCCGCTTCGGCCCCATCCCTGCCTCTGCCCGGGCACCACGCCAGAGCAGCCACAGCCCCCATGGCATCAGCAGGAGTGGGAAGAGCCCGAAATGCACCACGAAACCATCGCGCCAGAGCCGCTCCCACATTACCGCCCTGCTGACCGGCCCTCGCCCTGCCACCGCCGTCAGCCCGCCCTCTCGCGCTATCTCCAGCTGCCCGAGGAACAGGGGGAGGTAGGCCGTGTAGAAGAAGAGCCCGGCAAAGAGCCCCGCTCCCACGACCGTCAGCGTAAGCGGCCACCGCGCCGTGCGCGCCCAGGCCTCCCCGCGCCAGCTTGCTAGCCACACCGCCACCACCAGGAGCCCGAGCAACAGCACCGTGTTGATCAGAAAGCCAAAGTGGCCCAGAAAGACGAGTGTTAGCAGCAGCCCTACCGCCAGGCTGGCGCGCCGCACGCCGCGCAGCGGGAGGGCGCCCGCGCTGGCGTTGCGCGCGCCCGGGGCTGGCGCGGTGGCAGGAGCCCGTGGCCCCGGCCCCGTGTTTTCCCCTTC
>SFCB01000171.1 GCA_004367505.1 Chloroflexi bacterium OHK40
ACTGCCGCCAGCGGGGGTGGAGCCCACCCAGCCGCTCCCGCCACCATCAGCCCCTGGCTCGACCGCCTCACAGGGTGGGCTGGGGCTCCCACCCGGGGTGCCGGATGCCCCGACACCCCGGAAGGGCCTGCCGATCTGGGCCGTTGTGCTCATAGCCCTCGGGGGCCTCTGCGCGGTCGGCTGTGTGGCATCCTTCTTCGTCCTGAACCTGCTTGGCCAGCGGGTCTCCGAAGTGTTCGCCACTACGGTCGTCGAGCTCACAACGGCTGAACCCGAGCCCAGCGCGGAGACCGGCGGGATCGTACCGACCTTTGCGCCCATCCCAACTCGCCCGCCGGCATCCACCGCCGAAGCCACCCGGCCCACCTCGGGTGCGGGGGGCGGGATCGTCGGTGGAACCGCTGGCAGCGCCGCCAGCCAGGCCCAGACAGTCCAGGCCGCCCAGACGAGCCAGGCCGCCCAGACCGAGCTCGAACAGCTCTTCGCCACGGCCCGGGAGGTCTTCCGCGAGGAGTTCGTCGACAACTCCAACGCCTGGGCCACGGGGGTGATCAGCGACATCGAGACCGACACGATCGAAGATGGCGTGATCAAGATTGCCTGGACGGGCCGGGGCACCACTTACGAGCCCTGGGTCGAGCGCGAGCTGACGAACTTCATCGCCGACACCGACTGCATCGTCCAGCAAGGCGGCACCGACGGCAGTTGCGGCCTCGTCTTCAGCCTCCAGGAGGGCACCGGCTTCTACTCCTTCGACGTCTACCCGGACTACTACAGCCTGGTGAGCGTGCCCGCCGATGGTGATACGATCGTCCTGGCTGAAGGTGACCCAGCGGCGTTCTACCGGGCCGGCGACTGGAACCGCCTGCGGGTGATCAAGCAGGGGCCACGGATACGCGCCTATCTCAACGACATCCTCCTGGCCGACGTGAGCGACGAGCGCTTCCCCACCGGCAGGGTCGGGATCTCCTCCGGTTCCTTCAACGAGACAGGTGGGGTCGAGGTCTGGCTGGACAACTTCGTGATCTGGGAACTGCCGTAGGAGCCGAGGCGGCAGGAGCAGCGATCGGGCAGCGGGCAACAGCGTGGCCAGATCGCCCGGGGCCGGCCCCAAACGCCGGACTACGGCGGACCGTCATTGGGGTGATGAAAGGAGCGCGTGATGGAACTGAAGCAGCAACTGGTGGACGTCGAGGCAAAGATCGAGGCATTGGAGGAGGAGCGCCGTGGCATCTACAGCGACAGCCACGTGGACGATATTGAGCACCCGCGGCTCGGCGCGATCAACCACGAGCTGGAGCACCTGTGGGACCTGCGGCGGCGCATCGAGGCGGCGATCGCTGCGGGGCTCAGCACCCTGCCGGTGCCCCCGCCCGAGCATCCCGAACAGCTGATCGGGTAGCGCTGCCCGTCGACCCGGGCCAGCATCCGTTGGGCTTCGTGAGTCACCGAACGCATGCGGGGCATCAAGGGCCGCTCTAGCCGCCCTGATGCCCCGCCTACCTTGCGTGAAATCCTGCCGCCCCGGCGGTCTGCCCACCAGCCGGCCCCATCGGATCACAAGCATCACGCGCTCATACGCGCGCACCGACAGCGAACCGTGGTTTCAGTTTAGAAGCAGCCGGCCCCGGTACAGATACCGTCGGCCACCGGATCAACAACCGGCGAGCTCCCCGGCCCACCGCCGGGCTGCAGCGTGTAGTCGGCCACCGCCCGCAGACCGCTGCTATTGCCATAGGCGGTATAGGTGCGCTTGCCCACCGGCTCCTGCTCGCTCAGGTAGAGCACAGCGCTAAAGGCTCCGTCCTCGTCGGCCTGTACATCGCCGATCCAGAGCGTCGAAAAGTCGGGCAGGGTCACCCAGACCGTCACGATCTCTTTTGGCTGGTAGCCATAACCCACAAACGTGGCGAAGCTGCGCTGCGTATCGGGGCTGGGGCCGACCGTCAGCTTCGCCGAGCCCGTCGCGACCGTCAGATCGGCCACCTGCACATCGAACTCGGCGATCCCGTTGGCGCCACTGGCGAGGCCACGGGCAGTGAGGGCGTAGCGGCCCACCGGCGCGCCGCTCACGTAGAGCACATACTCGATCACCCCGCTTGGCCCGGCCTGGGTGCGACCCAGATCCTCAATGCTGTTATCGGGGTAGCGCAGCCAGAGCGCCACTTCCTCCTGGGAGCGGTAGCCGCTGCCACGAAACACAAAGTAGCTACCCTGCCCGTCGCGGCCTGGCTCGGCCGTCAGGCTGACGCCGCTAGAAACGCCCGGAGCCTGGTCGATCGCAACATCGATCGTCGCATAGACCTCGCGGCCGCTGCTCTGGCCAAAGGCGGTGTACGTGTAACGGCCAGTGGGGGTAAAGGTAGCGCCGAGGAAGTCGGGCAGGTAGGGGTAATTGAAGCTGCCGTCGCCGTTGACGACGATCTCGGCCACCCCGTAGACGCTCATATCGGGGTAAGTAATCCAGACCGACACCGTTTCGCCGGGTGAAAACCCGCTGCCAACCAGCGTAACCGTATCGTTCTGGCGCGGTGTGGCCGGGCTGGCGGTAAGGCTCGCGGAGCTAGCGAAGCTGCCCCAGCTATAGGCGCCCAGCACCAGGGCCAGCGCTGCGGCAAACACGCCGAGCAGGAGCCGTGGATAATAAGGCTTTTGTTCTCGCAGCATGATCCTCTCTCCCTCGCTTAGAAGAATGGGGCGAACAGGTGCGGTGGAGGTGGTTCGAGCGATAGGCCGGCCCTCCTTTCGGTAGCTCGTCCGGGGGCAGATTCCTGCACACCCACTAAGCTAAACCCGCCCTTGAGGGCCGACACGGGATCGTAAGTAACGAGAGGATGACAGCTGGTTTACGTGGCAGTTACAGAAGCGATCATTTCACCCGGCCTGATCTGTGCTAAAATAAGCGCCGTCACGAACCTGAGCCGCCACGTCTGCGGAAGGAACAATCGACGGCATGTCCCGACAGCTGCACCGCCTCGCCCTCTTCGTCCTGCTGCTGCTGGCAACGCTCTCCAGCCTTGCCGTAGCCGCTGCCCAGGAGCCGGCACCGGCTCGACGTGCCCGCCCAACGCCCTACACTCTCGCACGAGGGAGCGTCACGAGCCGCCCCTACGCGGTGATGTTCGATAACCACCCCAAAGCCTACCCCCAGACGGGCCTGCACGAGGCCGCAGTCGTCTTCGAGGCGCTGGCGGAGTTCGGCATCACGCGTTATATGGCGATCTACGTGCCCGGGATCACGCCCGAGCTCAAAACGATCGGCCCGGTGCGGAGCGCTCGCCCATATTATGTAGAGTGGGCCAAGGGGCTACGGGCCGTCTACACCCATGCCGGTGGCTCGCCCGAGGCGCTGACCATGGCCCAGACCGCGATCGAGATCCTGAACATGGATGCGCTGCGCCGCGACGCCGGAGCCTTCTTCCGCCGCAGTAGCGAGCGGGCCGCGCCCCATAACCTCTACACCTCCAGCGCCGAGATCGCGGCCTTCGCCGCGCGCAAGCAGGCCGACACGCCCGATCTGCAAGAGATCGGCTTCCTGACCAGGGCCGAGGCCCAGCTCGCCCGCCGCCCGGCCAGCCAGAGCCTCAGCTACTATTTCATCTATAAAGACGCCTACGTGAGCTGGAGCTACGACCGGGCGACGAACAGCTACCTCTACTTTCGCCAGCGCCGCCCCCACGTCGACGCGGTAACCGGCCAGCAGCTACGCTTCCGCAATCTGGTGGTGATGGAGGTGCCCGAGCGCCCCATCCCCGGCGATGCCAAGGGCCGCATCGAGCAGCAGGTGCTCGGCGAGGGCCCCGCACGCATCTTTCTCGACGGTACCATGATCGAAGCTACCTGGCGCAAGGGCGCCGGCTTCGCTCAGCTCCAGTTCTACGGTACCGACGGCCGCGAGATCCGCTTCAATACCGGCTCGATCTGGATCGCCGCCATTCCCTCCCTCAAGAATCTTACGGTGGAGTAGCGGCCCGCCGCGCCACCCTGGCGGAGTGCTATCCGCGCGCTACGACCGCGCACCCCGGGGCGAACGCTGCGCCCCACAGCTTAGGAGGATTCCGGAGCGGCCCGGGCCGGGATGCCCGCCGCCGCCCTACGGGCCTCGCCGCGACGGCCCCGCACCGCAGCAGCCCCGCCCGCCAGGCTGCCCCGCCGTCGCCAGGAGCACGTATGTCAGAAGGGAAGCTACGTCGCTTCGTGAGCGTTGCTATCCTCGCCTGTCTGGCCAGTGTCGCCGCCCAGATCCAGGCCGCCCCGGCCACCGAAGAGCCAGCCCAGGCCCTCGCCCCAACCTATCGCATCTTCGCAACCCGTGAGGGACTCGTTGGCCGCACCACTGCCAATGGCCACGTGATCCGCCCCCGCGACCGCTTCGTCGCCCTCCCCTCCTGGAGCGTCCTCTCCCCGCGCGGCAGCGATATGTTCCGCGTACGCCTCACCTACCAGGGCCGCAGCGTTGTAGCCCCCGTCTGGGATGTGGGCCCCTGGAACACCAAAGACGACTACTGGAGCCCCAACCGCCGCTATAGCGACTTGCCTGTCGGACGCCCGATGGCCGAGGCCGCCTTTATGGACGGCTACAACGGTGGCCGCGATGAGTGGGGCCGCCGCATCCGCCTCCCCAACGGCATCGATATCGCCGACGGCACCTTCTGGGACGACCTCGGCATGACCCGCGACGACTGGGTGGACGTGACCTTCCTCTGGCTCGGCGCCGACCCTGGCCCCGGCAATGCCGTGCCGATCACCCCCGCTCCGGTAGCCCCTGCTGCGCCCCCCACTCCGGTCGAGGTTGAAGCCGGCGCGATTGCAGTGGATGACGGGACCAGCGGCTATGCCCCCAGGGCCGGCCCTGGTTTGAGGCCGGCTGCGGGATGGGTGGCAAGCACGCCTGGACCTACTCGACCACCAACCCGGCCCGAGCCACCGCCGCCGCCAGCTGGTCGCCCCAACTACCATCCCCTGGCTTCTACGAGCTACAGGCCTACATCCCGGCTTGCGGCGGCACAGCAACCTCTTCGGCCCGCTATCTGGTTCACCACGACGGCGCCACCACCGCTGTGACGGTGGACCAGCAGGCCCGCGCGGGGGCCTGGGTTTCGCTGGGCATCTTCCACTTCGGCGGCGCAACCAATGCCCAGCCCCGCGTGGAGCTGAGTGATCTGACTGGCGACGACGGCCGCGCGGTGCGCTATGATGCGCTGGCCTGGGCGCCGCGCCAGGACACCGCCCCGCCCGACGCTCGGGTTCTCAGCATTCAGCGCCGGGACAACGGCTACCTCGTGAGTTGGGGTGGCACCGACGGCATGAGCGGGCTGGCCACCTACGATGTGCAGGTGCGTCTGCTGCCGAAAGGCGGCTGGACCGACTGGAAGCTCGGGGTGAACGATACCAGCGCGTGGTTCGGTCCCGATGAGGGCAAACACTTCGCCTTCCGCGTGCGCGGAACGGACTGGGCCGGCAACCAGGAGCCCTGGCCCGAGGCCGCCGATATGGAGACCACACAGGCGACGCCCTAGGTCGGGCTCCCGGCCACACCCCTTCGCACCAGCGGCGCACCCCACGGACCTAACACCCCTTCGCTCGCTTGCGCAGGGGCACAGCGTGCTGCGTCTACGCGCTAGCGGAAGCGCAGCACGGTTTCAATTAGCGGTCCAGCAGCGCGGCCACGCCCGGCAACGTCTTCCCTTCGAGCAACTCCAGCGAGGCGCCCCCACCGGTGGAGACGTGGGACATCCGGTCGGCGAGGCCGGCCTGCTCCACGGCGGCCACCGAATCGCCGCCGCCGACAATCGTGGTAGCGCCGCGAGCTCCGGCCTCGGCCATGGCTTCGGCGATAGCGCGGGTGCCAGCGGCGAACGGCTCCAACTCAAAGACGCCCATCGGCCCGTTCCAGATCAGCAACTGGGCGCGCGCGATCTCGTCCCGGTAGGCCTGCACCGTACGGGGGCCAATGTCAAGCACCCGCCAGCCGGTGGGCACAGCATCGACCGCCACCGTCTGGCGCGCGGCGTCGGCGCTAAAAGCATCGGCGATCACGGTATCGCTGGGGAGGAGCAGACGCACATTGGCGGTGCGGGCCTTCGCGATCAACTCGGCAGCCACGCCCACGCTATCAGGCTCGACGAGCGAGTCGCCGAGCTGCCGGCCCTCGGCGAGCAAGAAGGTATTGGCCATCCCGCCGCCGATCAGCAGCGCATCGACCTTGCCGAGCAGATTGTCGATCACCCCGATCTTGTCGCTGATCTTCGCGCCGCCGATGATCGTCACGAAGGGCCGCTTGGGCCGCTCCAGGGCCCCGCCGATGAACTCCAGCTCTTTCTCCATCAGGAAGCCGGCCACGGCGGGAAGGAAGTGGGCCACGCCCTCGGTGGAGGCGTTGGCACGGTGGGCGGCGCCGAAGGCATCATTCACGAAGACGTCGCCGAGGCGAGCGAGTTCGGCGGCCATCGCCGGATCATTGGCCTCCTCACGCGGGTCGAAGCGGGTGTTCTCGAGCATGAGCACCATCCCGGGGCCGAGGGCGGTGGCGGCAGCCTCGGCGGCCGGGCCTGTGATCGCTTCGGTCTTGCGCACCTCACGGGCCTCGGGGAGCAGTTCGAAGAGCCGCTCGACGACGGGCCGCATGCTGTACTTCGGGTTCGCCTTCCCCTTGGGGCGGCCAAGGTGCGACATCAGGACGACACCGTTGGCGCCGTGCTCCAGGAGATAGCGGATGGAGGGGAGCGCGGCACGGATGCGCGTATCGTCGGTGACATTGCCGGCATCGTCTTGCGGCACATTGAAGTCTACGCGCACCAGGGCACGCTTCCCCGCCCACTCTACATCGCGAATGGTCTGCTTGTTCATGGGGGTTCTCCTTCTGCGGCTCTGCCCGGCGTGGCTATTGTACCACTGCCCCGACCAGGCGACGCGCCCATTCCCCCGTCGATCGGCGCTTGACGATCGCTGAGCACCAGGGGCGATCCGCTGAGCGGCGCCCCCAGGACGACAAACGACGGACGAAGCTGGGGAGCTTCGTCCGTCGTCTGGTAGCGACCATTGGGCACCACGCCGAGCCTAGTGCGCCGCCTCAACCTCCTTCTTATGGGCGGCGATGATGCCATCCACCAGATGGGCGGGCACCTGTTCGTAGTGGGAGAAGCGCATCGAGAAGCGACCCCGAGCCTGAGTGATCGCCCGCAGGTCGGTCGCATAGCGCTGGATCTCAGCAAGGGGCGCCTGTGCCGAGATCGTCGTGCGACCGCCACCGGAGGGCATCATCCCGAGCACGCGGCCACGCCGGGTGCTCATATCGCTCATAATATCGCCGGCGAACTGGTCGGGCACGATGATTTCGAGCTGGTAGATCGGCTCCATAATCACCACGCCGGCCTTCTGGGCGGCAAGCTTGAAGGCTTCCTTGCCCGCCATCTTGAAGGCGATCTCCTTCGAGTCGACGGGGTGCTCCTTCCCGTCGAAGACCGCCACGCGCACATCGCTGATCGGGCTGCCGGAGAGCAGGCCCTCGGCCATCGCCTCGCGCACGCCCTTCTCGATCGCCGGCATGAAGCCGCGTGAGATCACCCCGCCAACCACCTCGTTGACGAACTCCAGAGGATCCTCGCGGGCCGGATCGGGCTCCAGGGGCTCCACGCGCAGTGTCACATCGGCGAACTGGCCAGCGCCGCCCGTCTGCTTCTTGTGGCGATACTGCGCCTCGGCCCGGCCACGGATCGCCTCACGGTAGGGGATACGCGGCAGATCGATATCGATGCTCACGTCGAACTTACGCTTCATGCGCTCGGCCACGATCTGCAGGTGGCTCTCGCCGAGACCGGCCAGCAGCGTCTCGCCCGTCTGTGGATCGCGGGAGGTCTGGAGCGTGGGGTCCTCCTCAATCATGCGACCGAGGGCGACACTGAGCTTATCGAGATCGGCGCGGCTGTGGGGCTTGACAGTCGCGATGAAGGCCGGCGCGGGAAATGCGATCGGTTCGAGCCGCAGGGGACGGCCGGGGCTACAGAGCGTGTCATTGGTGGTCGTCTCGGCGAGCTTGGTGATCACCCCGATATCGCCAGGGCCAATCACCTCGACATCGGTCTGCTCTTTGCCACGTACCGCGTAGACGTGGCCCACACGCTCCTCCTTGCGGGTGCGGCTATTCAGGAGCGGCGTATTGGCGCGCACCTCACCGGAGAAGACACGGAAGTAGCTCACCTTGCCATAGGTATCGGCCACCGTCTTGAAGACGAGGGCGGTCACCGGCTCGCTGCTGGCGGGCTTGAGGGTGATCGTCTCACCGCTGACGAGATCCTCGGCGAGCACCTCTTTACGCCCAGCCGCCGGGATCGAGTCGACGATCCCGTTGAGCAACTGCTGGATGCCGGCAACCTCGAGGGCCGAGCCACAGAAGACGGGCACGATCGAGCCGTCGGCAATCCCGGCGCGCAGACCGATCAAGAGCTCCTCGCGGGAGAGCGCATCCTCGCCACCCTCCAGATAGCGCTCGATCAGGTCGTCGTTGGTAGCGGCGATCTTGTCGATCAGGGCGGTGCGCCACTCGTGCATCAGCTCATCGAGCTCAGCGGGAACATCGGACTCAATGAAGCCACCATCGTGCTTCGGCGAGACCAGCCAGGCCCGCTGCTGGCGCAGGGAGATCAGGCCCTGAAACTCTTTCCCTGACCCGATCGGGATCTGCATGGGGATCACGGCGGCGTCCAGGCGCTCGCGGGCCTGCTCGATCACGCGGTAAAAGTTCGCATTGTCGCGGTCGAGCTTGTTCACAAAGAGAATCCGCGGCACCTTCTGCTGAACGGCCATCTCCCAGACGAGCTCAGTGCCGACCTCGACGCCAGCCGAGGCATCGAGCACGATGACGGCGCCGTCGATCACACGCATCGCGGCAGCCACATCGCCGGCAAAGTCGGCAAAGCCGGGCGTGTCGATGAGATTGATCTTGTCGTCGTGCCACTCAAGGGGGAGGACGGAGAGGGAGACAGACATCCCGCGGCGGTGCTCGTCCTGGTCGTAGTCGCTCATCGTCGACCCGTCCTCGACGCGCCCCATCCGCGGGATGGCGTGGGCGGTCATCAGCATTGCCTCGGCCAGCGTTGTCTTGCCGCTGCCGAGGTGACCAAATATGCCGATGTTGTGAATCCTTTCCGGTCCGTACGATCGCATGGCTGTCCTCCTTGACACGCTCGACGCGTCGCCCGGGGGTGGGCGGTAGTATGGAAAGGGGGTTCGTTAAGAAGGCATTATAGGAGCTTTAAGGCCCGCGTCAATGGTGACGGGCACAACACAGCCCATGTTCAGCGAATGCACAAGATCGCCCCCCGGTCGCCCACAGTCCAGGCCCGCCACGCCAAAGAACGGCAGAGACGCCCTACCGGGCGTCTCTGCGATTCGCGATGAAGCGGCACACGAGGTCAGACAGCGACGGCCGTCACCTTGATCATCCGGTCGCCCTGGACGATCTTGTCGCAGACCTCGTCCATCCCGTGGGTGACCTTACCGAATACCGTATGTTTGCCGTCGAGGTGGGGTTGGGGCCGGTAGACGATAAAGAACTGGCTACCGTTCGTGTTCGGCCCGGCATTCGCCATAGAGAGCGCACCGCGCACGTGGGTCAGCGGGTTGCCGTAGGTCTCGTCCTTAAAGCGGTAGCCGGGGCCGCCCGTGCCGGTGCCGGTCGGGTCGCCACCCTGGATCACGAAGTCCTTGATCACCCGGTGGAAGACCACATTGTCGTAGAAGCCCTGGTTGGCCAGGAAGACAAAGTTGTTGACCGTCATCGGGGCGTGCTGGGGGTAGAGCTCCAGCTCGATCGTGCCCTTGCTGGTCTCCATCGTCACCCTGTAGGTCGTCGTCGGGTCGATCTGCATCGCCGGCGGGCTGCTCCACTGCTTCGCGGCCACAGGCGCTCCTTTCACTGGCTGGGATTCGGGCCGCGTGGATTATAGCACGGCGAGCCGGAGGACGGGGATGGCGCGGGAACACGATCCCGGTGGGACACCCCGGGGATGGCGCGGGAACACGATCCCGGTGGGGCGCCCCGGGGATGGCGCGGGAACACGATCCCGGTGGGGCGCCCCGGGGATGGTGCGGGAACACGATCCCGGTGGGGCGCCCCGGAGATGGTGCGGGAACACGATCCCGGTGGGGCGCCCCGGGGATGGCACCCC
>SFCB01000113.1 GCA_004367505.1 Chloroflexi bacterium OHK40
CGTCTGCTCGTTGATCGTGCCGCTCATGCTGGTAGCTCCAATAGACAGCGATAGCTGCCCATATCCTACCAGCCTTTGCAGGAACATACGTCACACCCCCGCAGAAGGGGTGTACCAGCACACGGGAGGAGTGTGGGAGCGGCACTGTGTCCAGGGGCAACCTCGCGTTCGCGGGGGCATGCGTAACCTTCTGGCCCCCTTCGTGTTCCGGCAGTAGAGGCACCGCTCGAAAGGAGTCATCGCATGCACCTCTACCGCTGGACGCTTGCGGCTCTCGCCGGGATCATGCTCGTTGGCTGTGGCCCATCCGCGCCCCCACCACCTCCGACACCCGTCTCACAGGGCGCGGCGATGCGCCGGGCCGACCCACGCCCGACCTCCATGCCCCCCGCCCCAGAGCACAACTTTCGCGTCGCCGGGCCCGTCGAGCGTCGCGCCGACGGGATCTGGCTGGTGGACGGCACCCCCGTGCTGGTGAACGACGACACGCTGGTGCTTGGCGCGCCCGGCGAGGGTGGCTGGGTAACGGTGGAGGGCCGGCTGGCCCCCGACGGCGCCCGCCGCGCGACGCTGATCGGCGCCGTGCCCACCCTCGAGGTGATCGGGCCTTTCGAGCGCGTAGAGGGCGAGCGCTGGCTGATCGACGGCACGGTGGTGCAGGTTGGGCCTGAGGCCGAGGTCGTCGCCCAGCCCCGGCCAGGCGAGTACCTGCGCGCGATCGTTCGAATCGTCGCTGGCGACCCCACCCCACTCCATGCGCTGCGTATCACCCGGCCAGCCGAGATCGCAATCATCGGCACGGTAGACGCACTGGACAACACGACCCTCGTCGTTGACGGGCGCCCGCTGGCCCTCACCCCTGAGAGCCTGCTCGCCGCCGGACTCGCCCCTGGAGCGCTGGTGCGCGTCAGCGTCCGGGTGGAGGAGGGACCACGCCTCGTTGTCCTCAGCGTTGCGCTGCTCAGCCAGGTCGTGCTGATCGACGGCGTGATCGAGGATCTCGACGACGGATGGATCGTCGTGGATGGGCGGCGGCTGCGGATCGACCGGGGCGTACTGCTCTCGCGCGTCGTCCTGGTGATTGGGCAGCGGATCAGGCTCGTGCTCAGCGCCGCCGACGCTACCCAGGTGGTCGCCATCATCGCCGTGCGCGTGGAGGTAAGCGTGCAGCCGGTGCCGCTAGTGGTGCCGCAGCCTCCCCCGGCGCCAGCCCCGCGCGGGAACGACGACGATGATGACGATGATTAGCTACCCGGCGCGTGGTCCTGCCGGGTCCTGGAAGGATGCCCGCCAGGCTTCGGGCTGGAGGTATGGTCAGAGTCGGGGCAACCCGCCACAATGATGAGGCCAGAGAAGGCTGCCCGCTAGGCTCCGTGCTGGAGGGCAGCCTCAACAATCTCCGCCGTCACCTCGGTGGCGCCACGGCCCCTGGCAGCCTGCTCCGCTGCCAGACGCAGCGAGCGGCTCGCGCTAATGCGCGCCAGATAGGGCACTTGCTCCAGCGCCGCGCTCAGCCGCTCGGCCGCTTCCTTCGTCCACGGAATCGTCTCTGCTGATGTCGAAGGCTCAACGTGCCGGGACGTCTGTCCCCGGTCCCCAGTCTGCGGTCCCCGGTCCCCGGTCCCCTTCACCAACTCCACCGGAAGGAAGTTGAAGACCATCTCGTAGAAGCGATTCACCAACTCCTGCATGAGATGGGCGGCGCCGGCGTAGCCCATAAAAGGGGTACCGGTGGTACGGCGGACAACGGGCCCCGGGAAGGTCGCGGGGATGAACTGGGTCGCGCGGGCGTTCGCCTCGGCGAGGTAGATCTTCTCGTTGATGCTGCCGAACACAAAAGCGGGCGCCTTCGCGTGGAGTCGGCGGCGAATCTCGATATTGTCGGGCTCATCGTCGCGGCGGGGGCGGCCCGAGCTCCAGGCGATCTGCATGCCCAACTCCTCGCCGAGAAACTGCCGCAGGCCCTCCACATAGCTGCGCCCGGCCACGATCGCGCAGTCCACGGTCGCGAACCAGTCGCTCTGAGGGCCACGCCAGAGATCCCACACCGGCTGGAGCGTCGTGCGCTTCTCGCGGGCGATAAAGGCCTCAACGCGCTCCGGGGGCAGGCCAATCAGGGCGCCGAGATCGCGAAGGAAGGCGGTAGTACCGAACACTCCGAAGGGCGCAAAGCGGTAGGGCCGGCCGAGATCCTGCGCGAGCCCCTCGCCGAACTCGCGGTAGAGCACCACGCTGGCAGCGGCCTCGGCAAGCTTCGGCGTGCTGGCCACACTTCCTTCGTAGGGATAGACGAGATTCACCTCGCCGCCGATCCCCTCGATGAGCCGGCGCACCTCGGCAAGGTCGGCAGGGGCGTTGAAGCAGCCGAGGGAGGGGCCGATAATATTCACCGTACCGGGGCGCGGCGGCGCGGCTGGATCGACGAATGGCCTGCCATACTCCTCCCAGGCAAAGCGCAGGGCCCGCTCGCGGCCCACCCACTCGTCCTGCTCGAGCGAACGGCTCCAGAAAAAGCGCGCCTCAGGATCAATCTGGGCCACAAGGCGGCCGTGGTCGGCGCTGATCATCTCGCTCTCGGCAGTCGAGAGCACGATCAGGCGCTTCCCATCGAGCAGCTTCAGGCTCCGCAGGTCGTCCACCGTGCGGATGAGCGCCCTGGCGGTGCCGGTGATCACGTCCTCCTCGCGGATGGCGGTTGGCGTGAGGTTGGCCATATGGGGGAGCGCGTCGGTATAATCGGTCACGGCCATGCCGAGCAGGTTATAGCAACCGATCGGCGCATCGCAGACAATATGAACATCCGGGAAGCAGCCGAAGACCCACGAGGCGCCCCAGTAGGAGGAGGTGTCAGAAATATCGCGGATGAGCGTGATAGCCATAGGTTCACTCTCGTATCGCCGTGATTACTGTCCGTCATCGAAGAAGGCGACCATCCGCTCATAAAGGGGGCGGCGGTTGAGCAGATCGCGCACGAAGCTCAGCGAGGCGATCATGCCGCCGGAGAGGAAGAGGGGGCGCACGCTGAGGATGTTGGTGTAGTAGACCGAGGGGATGCCGTGTTCCTTAGCGTGGGCGGCCAGGGTCGTGGTACCGATCACCAGATCGAAGCTCCAGTGCGCCATGGCGGCCTTATCGTCCTCGATCGCCTTACGGTAGACAATCGCCTCGGTACCATGGGCGCGTAGCCAGGCCTCGTCGGCGGCGGTGAGCATGCTCTGGCCGATGCTCGTACTCACGTAGGGCACGTGAGCGCCGCCCTCCACTAGCAGGCGAGCGTAGAGCATCTCGTTGCCCTCGTAGCCCGACACAAGGATGGTCGCTCCCGCCAGGGGTCGGGTGGCAAGGAAGGCCCGTGCCGTGGCCTCCTCCTCGGCAGCCACCCGCTCCACCACCTCCTCGTCGAGATCGAGGGCCGCGCCGACCGCCCGCAACCACGCGGCGCTCCCATCAACGCCAATCGGCGCCCCCGAGACGACGCCCACACCCTGCTCGCGCAGGACGCCCACGGTGTCCCGGTAGAAGGGGTGGAGCGCGGCCACCGCAGCGCCACGGCCGGCCAGGCGCAACTCGTCCACGTGGCGACCAGGAAGCGTCGTGAGCACCCGGCCGCCCATCTTGCGAAGCACCCCGTCGATCATCAGCGGATCGGCGGGGAAGACCTCTCCAATCAGTACCAGGGTGCCCGGCTCTGGCTCGGGGGCCCGCTCCACAAAGCGGCGCATCACCGCGCTAAGTGCCACATCCTTGGCCTCAGGGTGAGAGTGGATAGCATAGGCCGGAACGCGCACCAGCACCACCGGCTTCCCATCCACCTCGGTGGGAAGCAACTCCTCGGCGAGGCCCGCCGTCTCGGCGACACACAACGAGATGACCGGGATGACAGAGACGTTCTGCTCACGGGCGGCCTCAGCGATCGCCGCGCTTGCTGCCTCCTGCACCTTACCGCTGGAGAGCTCGGCGGTGCCGAGGGCCGGGGCCACAATACTCTTGCGGGCGGCGTAGAAATGCGTCACGAAGGTGAGACCGTAGAGGCAGCCGGTGTCGGTCACCATCGCGGGCTGGGCCCCGTCGATGCGGGCGAGCACCCGCAGCGCGCCGAAGGCCGGGCACATCGTCTGCGGGTGCAGCTTGCAGGCACCCTCCTTAAATGGCTCGCCGGAGGCGCTCGGCCCTCCCGGCGTGAGGGGGATGATCTCGGCCATGGGTACAACCTTTCAACTCGGCGTGTAGCGCCATTATACGACATTCGTTTTGTTTTTGAGTAAAGACGCCCCACCGGGGCATCGTGACGCCGGAGGTCACCCGTAGAGACGCCCCAGTGGGGCGTCTCTACGATGGGATGGTTGGCCCGACGCGCCGCCACGGGGGGGCATCGGGCCACCGGGATGGTTGGCCCGGGGCGTCGCCCCGGCGGGGCATCGGGCCACCGGGATGGTTGGCCCGACGCCCCACCCCACCGGCGCGTGGGGCCAATGGGATGGTTGGCCCGACGCGCCGCCACGGGGGGGCATCGGACCACCGGGATGCACGCCCCCACGCCCCACCCCACCGGCGCGTGGGGCCACCGGGATGCACACCCCCGCGACCCACCCCACCGGGGCGCGTGGGGCCA
>SFCB01000117.1 GCA_004367505.1 Chloroflexi bacterium OHK40
CGAAGATCTGGCTGAGCACGTGCTGGCGGGAGCCGTGGGTGGCACTCTGTGCGAAGCGCCGAATGACGGGGATTAGCTCGCCGTTGACAAACTCCATCATGGCGCCCACCGCCTCCGCCTGGAGCTCGCGGCGCTTCCAGCCTTGGACCCGATCTTCCGCGTCTGTTATCGTGGGGTCGTAAGGCGCGGCCCAGTCAAACCAGCGGTAGGGCGGATCAAGAGTCGTGGTGCGGCGTAGTCCGAGGGCCGCAGCCTCGTCGATTTCGCGTCGCTCGCGCTCATCGAGGATGCGGAGGAACAGCATCCAGGTCAGCTCGGGGACATACTGCAGCGCCCCAGCTCGGCCACTGCGGCGCATGATGTCGGCAATCGCCTTGATGTAGGCGTTCATCGCCGCCACACCGCCAATCGTGCGGGTGGAACCGTTTGCTCGACCGCGTCGTTGAGTCTTCCCTGGCATGGTTATCTCTGTAAAGCCTGGCGGCCTCACAATCTGTTAGGTACGCACACGCGCCCGTGACCGGATACGCTGTCGAACTTGAACGTACACCTCGGGACTCTCCGCCTCCAAGGTTACAGCCACGGCATAGCGCTGCGCATCGAACTCAGGTGGCGCCCACTTGCGCTCCGCAACAACTACCAGCCAGTATTCGTTCCCGTATCGCTGCGGGTTGCCGCCCTTGATCGTGAAGGTGCCGGCCTGCAGGGTGCTCTTCTTGCGCTGATAGCCCTGTCGTGAGCCTGGGCCTGGCTGAAGAGCAACTAACTGCGGTGATGCAAACGCCTTCTCAGCTGCCTCGCCCGCTTCGACCCGTCCGAAGCGCTCTACGACCTCGTCCAACGTAGCCCCCCGGATGAGCGCCATGTGCATCTCGACTCCGAGGTAGTCAAGTCGCCTCCCCCGAACTGGCGGATCGAACGCAAGGGCGACGCGGATTGAGCGCGTGCCGGCAGCTTGGAGAAAGGTCTCCGGAACCGGGACGCGGTAGATGTGGAAGGTGTCGGGTGCAAGGGAGTCCTGCGCGAACATCGTCACCCGGCGTGGCGATGAGGTCAGCGCCAAGTCTTCGTCGGGCAGCCCGTAGCCGCAGGCCTTGATGCACCAATGCGTATCAAGGCGGGCCGACGCGCCACTTGGTTGGTTGGCAGAGTTGGCGATGAGGGCACGGATCAGGTTTGGGTGCGGCGGTGTCCCGAGTTCCTGGCGCAGCCGGTGCTCTACCAGCGCTGCGAGGCGGGCGACCTGGGGGGCAGCAAAGCTTGTTCCAGTCTCGTAGGCGAACAGCCGCTCGGTGGGTCGGTGCGAGAACGACATGACGGCCAGGCCCTCATCCGAGCGAACACGCCCCATCGCAAACCGATCAAAGACGAGGCCGCCCCCGTCGTGCACAAGTTCCGGTTTGATTGCGCCCATGAGCCCGGGGCCAACGCGGGTAATAGGGGCGGGCTCGCCGCTGCGGGCGATCGGCCGAATCAGATCGCCGGCCCGGTGTGGCCGCGGAGCAGAAATGGCCTCACGTAGCGTTGTTGCTCCAACGGTCAACGGGATCGCGGCCAGCGCGAAGTCGTTGAGGCGTGCGGCTGGGCGAAAGAGCAACGCGGGAAAGTCCTGGAGCACGCGATCAGCCTCATCGCTATCGTACGCCCACGCTTCCCGGTGGTTGCCGGCCGACACCACAATCAACACCTCAAGCTCGCGAGCCAGGATGTCCAGGGCCTCAGCCTGCGGGTTCTGATGGCGGGTGCGAGTGTCAATCGCTGCGTCATCGCTGCCGATCGAGATATTGAAGACCCGGCAGTTGTAGGGTGGGCTACGGAACAGTTCAATGGCCCGACGGAGCTGGTTGATCAGCAGGGATTCGTCGTCAAAGCGGGCCTGGTCGTTGAGCACCCGTGCGCTGAACAGCGTGACATCCGAGGCAAAGCGCCGTGCCTCATAGCACTGGCGCACGTCGCCAAACACGGCCAGTGCGCCCACCATCGTCCCGTGCCCGTGGCTGTCAGCCGGGGATTCGCCAGCGGTAAGGATCGCCTCCTCATGTCCCACATGGGCTGCCAGAAGGGGATGATTCGAAACGATGCCGCTGTCAAGAATACAGACGCGCGGGCCATCCTCTGGCGGCCGGGGCGGGCGCGGGAAATCGCGCTCCGTCAGCTGGGCTGCGGTAGTCGGTTCGAAGGTCGCCACGGGGGGTAGCTCAATCGCTGCGACGGAATCGAGGTCAAGCAGTTGGTCGAGTGTTGCCCCGCGGAGACGAACCCGGGCCAGCAGCAGCGAGCTGCCGCGGTACGTGTCAAGCACCTGCTCGTCCGGCCCCGCTTGCCTGTCAACAACCTGTTGAAGCTCGGCGAGCCCACGCTGCACGCCTTCTCGTGTGCCGGGATGCCATAGTTCGATATCGACGGTGTAGCGTGAGTCTGGCTGAATGGTCGCCCCGTCGGCACCGATATCCCGTGCAAGCCGTGGCCCAACTCGATCCGAGCGTCCCCAGAGCCGCATTGCTTCGGCTTCGAGAAAGGCCAGAAGGTCGTAGCGCGAGGATGCTGCCTGCAGCCCTGTCTGTGGATTGACTCTTGGCCCGGCCCGATACTGCTGGATGGTGTCCTGAAACGCTACGAGATCGGCGTCATCACGAAAGGCGACGACGGCCCGATCAGACTCCACACTCACGACAATCAGACCACTCTGCCGCAGCAGGTCGGATACGGTGTCGATCGGCGCCTTCTGTGCAAGCGGCACGCGAAAAACTAGGTGTGGGCTGATGCCTGCGGGTGGCGGGCGCTTCTGTGCCTGTTCCGCGGCGACACGCTCGGTCGCGGCGAGGAGCTGTGCTCCGTAGTGCTCGCGTCCGCCTCGGTCAGGCGGTGCCTGCCCAAAGCCGCGCCGTTTACGGCGATCTGCTGATGGCGCTTCGCGTGAGAACTCGAGATGGGGGTAGCGGGGGTCGTCCGGGCGATGGGGCATGGATGCTCGGCCTTGTACAGCGGCAGGAGTACGAGCGAACGCTGATCACTATTCTACATCAGATACGGAGGGGCCAGCCTCATCACGCGTGGTCAACGCACGGCGGACAAAATAGCGCTGGATCGCCTGGTCAAGCGCTTCGGCAGTGACATGGGCCCGATGGTCGAGGACGGTTCGCTTCACGGCATCAAGCCCGATACGCTCGGCGTCGGCGTGCGTTGCCCCGACGAGGTCTCGGGCGCGCTCGATGAGGACAACGCCCGGCGCAAGACCAACCTGACGCGTCACGCGGCGCAGGATCTCGGCGATGGCCTCGGCGTTCGGCCGCTCGAAGAATACGACCTCATCAAAGCGCCGCCAGAGCGCCGGGTCGAGGAGACCCTGATGGTTTGTAGCGGCCAGCAGCAGCGACTCGCCGCGAAAGCCGTCGAGCATTTGCAGGAAAGCGTTGACGACCCGCTTGAGCTCGCCGTGCTCCTCGATCGCTGTACGATGCTTGCCGATGGCGTCAAACTCGTCGAAGAGCATCACCATCTGGCGCGAGGCGGCAAACGAGAAGACCTTGCGCAGATTCGCCGCCGTCTCGCCAAGGTAGGACGAGACCACGGCATCGAAGCGGACGAGCACGAGCGGGAGGTAGAGCGCCTGGGCGACAGCCTCCGCGGCGACCGTCTTGCCACAGCCGGGCGGGCCGCAAAACAGGGCTTTGCTGATGGGACGCAGGCCATGTGTGCGGAGAATGTCGGCGCGACCCTGCTCGGCCACGATCCGTTCCAGCCCTTCCCGAGCCTCGACGGCCAGCACCAGATCGTCCAGGGTGCGGCGCGGCTCGACGATCTCGACTAGGACGGCGCCACGTTCGGAGTCTCGGGGCAGATCATGCTCCGCGAGGCCAAGCAGGTTCAAACCGCGGGGAAGTGTACCAGCGGAGGTACGCGAGTCATAGGAGCCGTTCAGGAGGGCGCGCTCAAGATCGTTGGCAAGCACGTGATGGTTCTTGCGCCGCTCCTCGGCAATGTACGCCTCAGCGGCCGCCAGGAAGGCGGCGTGGTCGCCCTTCGCGTGGGCATGGAGCAGCTTCCGAACCAGCTCGCCCGCGGTGCTCATGGCCGTTCCTCTCCCGTTGAAGGCCCTTCGGTCGCGGGCAAAAACGCATTCTAGCGCCCGAAAAACAGAACAGTAACATCAAAATTATACCACGGCTTTACCGCATTGGCAAGCCGTAAAGCGCGATTCCGTCAATCCGTTTTTCAGGTGCTAGCGTAGGGCGCGAGCCATACGATGCCGGTACAACGCAACCTGCCATGAACCGGCGATGCGGTGGCGGTGCAGCGTGAGTAGGGTCTGCTGAAGCTGCCCGTCAACGGCCGCTATAGCGCCTCAGCCTGTAGGCTGCTTTGCTTCAGCGAACTGTGCCTCCACGCCTCAACAATGCAGACAACAGCTCACGATGCCTCCCCCTCGAAGACTTCGCGCAGCAACGCGGCAGGTAACAGAGTGAGAGCAGTATTCTGTGTTTGCCAACCCCGAAGCATAGTTGTCATCACTGCAACTTGGTGCTCCAGGTAAGACGAAAGTCTCACTTGAGTGGCTTTATCTGGAAGAGGTAGTTTCCAAGCCATCAATTGTTCGCGGTTCAACTTTGGCATTCTGGAGCGAAGAGACTCTTCGATAGCGTAGGAAGTAAAATCTTCACTTAACAGGGCCCACTTGAGCCATTCACTTGTCAAATTTTCACTTGTCACAATGAGCGGATAGGCGTCTGCACTGCATAGGCCCCGAAAGTCTACAAGAACTACTTTTCTGAGATAGGGGCGTAACTTTGAGTAAATGACCGAGCCGGCAGGAAACAAATATTTACCGCTGATTAGTTTGTCTTCCTGTGCCGTTCTGTAATTGAGAAGTCTTCCTGTGGCTCGCTCAATGACCTCTCCGTTAATATGGGGAAGATCGCAAAACTCGGGCAAACGAGGGTCAACTTGACCTTCGACAGTAATACATACGTCTCCTAAACGTCTACGTCTCCAATCATGCGCGCTTGCATCATGGAACACCTCTCGCATACCCGATACGATAAGCCCTTCTATAGCCTCTCTCTGCCGCTCCGCTGCGGCGCGAAGCCGCGCCACCTCTGCCATGTCTCGCTCGATGCGCGCGACGATGGCGCATTGCTCAGCGAGAGGTGGGAGCATCAGCGGGAAGTTTGCCAGGACACGCTGGTTGATCGTCGCAATCCCGGTAGTCTGCTTCGCATGCTTGAGGAAGTAGGCCTTGCCGTAGGGTGACTGAAGCTCAAACGAGACAAACTTTGGCTCGATCTGCGTCGGGTTGAAGCGCACACGGAAGATGTGATTCTGGTGGACGCACTCCGGTAGCTGGCCCTCCCAAACTGTGCCCCTTCCGAGCTTGTCCGGGTCGCCCCCCTCGGTCAGAAGCAAGTCACCCTGCCGCAGCAAGCACTTCTGAATCTCCCATTCAGGAAGCGCAAGCTGGTTCACATCGGCCAGATCAAGGTAGCCATCCTTGACGTTCGCGACACGCAGGTACGGGACGAGACGGGTTTCTTCATGGAGGAACAGCTTGCCCAGCGTGATGCCGGCGCCAATCGCGCCAACCTCCCCAAGCCGCACGGTTCGCCAGCCAGGCGGGAGCGATCGTCGTTCGGCGTGTTCCGAGGGGGCAGCAGTCATGGTGCTCGCTCAACGATAAGCCCGCCCCTGGTCAGGCAAGGCGGGCTTTGCGGGGCTGCGTCGCCCAGGGATTATACCAGTGATAGGGTTTCAGGCGGCGAAGAGCCGCCGCTTGGTCTCGGCCAGCAGATCGGGGGGCTGGAGGGGAAGGCCCCGTAGGGCGCCAAGGCCGCCCGCACTTCGCACCGCCGCTGTACGCCAAATCTGCTGGTTCTCAAGCTCCTCGATGCCGCCTTGGGCGAACTGCTGCACCAGGGCGTCGAGCACCCGCTCCGCTCGGTCGCCCTGGGCCTGGAGCCAGGCCCGCTGGCGACGCCGGAACTCCTCGGCCCGCTCACGCCGGCGCTTGGGCGCGGCTCGGTACACCGCGTCGGCGAGCACGTCGTACAGGTCGTACTCCTGCTGGCTCTTGAGCACCTGCAGCACCCGCGCCCCGTTGGCCCGGCGGGGCAGCGCCTCCAGCAGCTCGCCCCGCTCGCCGGGGTCCACCCACTTGCGCCGCAGCTCGTCGAGGGTCGGCGCCAGGGGCAGCAGGCGGCGGGCCAGTTCCTGCTCATACTCCTCGACGCTGATCGCGGTCTCGCGGCCGTCGCGCTCAATCATAATGTAATGGCCGACTTCGTCCACGGTCACGGCAAAGCCCTCGACCTGAACGATCCGGCGCTGCCGACCCCGCGGCTCGCCGTCAAAGGGATCGGGCGTTTCGCGGCTCTCGCCGGCGCGACGGGCCTGAGTGACGAAGTCGGCGCCGAGCAGGCGTGCGGCGTCGGTGTAGTCGTAGAGGCGGAAGGTGAGCTTGCCCTCGGCGACGCGCGTGCCGCGTCCGAGCATCTGGTAGAAGCGGATCGGCGAGGTAATGTACGTAAAGAAGACGACGTTCTCCAGCCAGGGTACATCGATCCCAGTGGAGAGCAAGTCGACGGTGGTGGCAATGTAGTGGGAGCGACTGGCGCCCTTCAGCCCGGTGAGCAGGTCTTCCGGGCGGTGGGCCGCGCCGGTGAGCTTGAAGGCGTAGCTGTCGCGGCGGGCGATGCCGTTGTCGGCGCACCAGCGGGCGTAGTGGTTGTTAAGCGCCACGGCCACATCGTCGGCGTGACTGTCGCGGGTGCAGAAAATAATCGTCTTCTGGTGCGGGTCGCCGCGGGCGGCGAGCTGGGCAAACAGGTCGGCCGCCATCGCCTCAACTAGATCGGGCAGGATCAGGATACGGTTGTAGTCGCGGCTGGTGTAGAGCTCCTCCAGCTCATCGGCAGAGACCGGCGCGCCAGTGATCGGGTCGCTGGGGTTGCGGGCGAGCAACTCCTCACGGCTCACGCCACCGATGCGGTCGAGGCTGGAGACACGTTTGATGATCTCCGCGGCGGCGAGGTAGCCGTCGGCCTGGGCCTGGGCGATCGTGTACTGGTAGACCGGCTCGCCGAAGTACGAGATATTGTTGGCCGTAATTTCCTCGTCGTCATGCCGCTCGTCAGGGGCTCCGCCAGTAAGCAAGCGCGGTGTGGCGGTTAGGCCGATGTGAACGGCGTCGCAGTTGCGGGTGAGCACGATTGACCACTCGCCCCAGGCGGAGCGGTGGCACTCGTCGATCACGATCACGTCGAACTCGTTCTTGGCGTAGTGCTCCAGAAAGAACTTTCCGTCGTGGCGCGCCTCGCCCTCTTCCAGTGGATCGCCCCCAACGTTCAGGGTCTGATAGGTCGCCACCAGAATGCGAGCGTTTCGCTTCGCGTCGCGGCCGGTGACAATCTGAGCATCGTCGCCAAACAACCGGTGGAGCGTGCCGTGGGCCTGATCGGCGAGTGTGGTACGGTCGCACAGGAACAGTGCCTTGCGAAGTCGTTTGGCATCGGCGAGCTTGCGGAGCAGATGGGCGGCGGTGGGCGTTTTGCCGGTGCCAGTGGCCATCGAGAGCAGTACGCGGCGCCGGCCCTGGGCCAGAGCCTCCAGCACCGCGCGGATGGCGGCGTCCTGGTAGTAGCGCCGGGCGGACTGACCACCGCGGTAGCGGGCGAGAAGGGGCAGGGCCTCAGCACTGTCGAGGTGGATGCCAGTGTGGGCTTCGTAAAGCTGGCGCAGCTCGGCGGGAGCGGGAAACAGGTCAAGGTCGAGGTCGCGGGTGATACCGCTGAAGTGGTTGTAGAAGCTGCACTTGTGGCCGTTGGAGGCGAAGACGAAGGGGACGTTCAAGCGCGCGGCGTAGGACTGGGCCTGTTGAAGCCCCAGGCGGTACGGCTTGTTCGCCGCCTTCGCCTCAATGACGCCGACCGGCAGGGGAATGCTGCCGTCGCGGATCGGCAGGCAGAGCAGGTAGTCGACACGCTCAGTATCGTGCTGGCCGCGGCCGGCAGCGTCGACCAGGATGGTGCCGGGGCTGCGCTCGCGCTGGATATGATCCTCGGTCCACCCGGCGTCGGCGAGGGCCGGGTTGATCAGCTTCTCACGAGTATCGGTCTCAGAGTAGGGCGAACCGTCGGGGTAGAGCGGGGGCATAGGCGCCTCAGGCAGCTGCGAAGTGCAACGGTTTCACATTGCCCGAAGTATAGCATTGCGATCAATATTTTGCTCTACCACAACTACGGTGATGGTGTGGCCGGCATCGGTGAAGGTGTAGGGGAAGGCGCTGGCGCGGGCGTCGGTACGGGTGTTGGCTGAGGGAACATAACCTGGCAAAGCTGGCCAAGTCGAATCGGGGTAGCGTAGACGACATCCACGACGCTACCGGCCGGCACTTGAAGGATCTCTTTCGGCGTGCAGGTCGTCTGGTCAAGGGCGTCGAAGACAAAGTACCGTTCGTCGCCACGGGCAATAAGGAATACGTTGTCGTAGACATACCCCGTAGTCCCGGCAGTGAGCGTGGTGCTTGTTGTAGGCCGTGCCGAAAGCGGCTGAGTCAAGAAGAGGCGTGCCGGATGGACAACAGTCTGTGTAGTCGATGATCGACCAAGAAAGGCGCTCTGCTCAAGGGTCCAGACAAAGGCCCAGCCGATCACGAGCATCCCAATAATTAGCATCCCAACAGCTGTCGAGTACTGCGAGATTCTTTCCAGACGGCGCGAATCAGCATCAGTGATGGGGAACCAGCGCTGATAATGAGGCAGGCGAGACTGTATCCACCGCTTTACTGGCTCTGGTACAGCCCAGGCTGGGAAGCGCAGCCAGGCCGGGAAGCGCAGCCATGCTGGTAGCGGATGTTTAGGTAACCATCGCCAGAGAGCTCGGAGCGGCCAGGTCAGAAGCGTAAGCACACCATCGGCCACCAGTGCAACAACGTACAGGAAGGCATTTGACCAGACGAAACGAATGCCTAGCCCATAGGCAAAAGCGGTCGCCAGCACGAGCGCAAAGAAGAAGAGCGGCACCACGCCCAACTCGTAGTACTGATTGAGCGAGAGCGGAACCAGGATCTCCGGCAATTTGAGCGCCATGAGGAGCGCTGAGCCGTATGTCCGCCCAAAGAGGTAGAGCAGCGCCGTAAACAGGCCCAGCGTCGCCAAGAGGCCCAGGCTCTCGTTCGTCCACTTCCCGAGGCCCGTCAAAAATGGCAGACTGGCCAGATTAGATTCAGGGCTAGCAGAAGTCGCTCCAGTTGCCGTCGGCGGTGTTTCTTGCGTAGGGGAGGAGGGTAAAGCTGGCTCAGGCATTGTCTCGTGTGTCCTGGTATACCTGCATTCGCGATCGATCGCCGGAATAAACGTTCGCTACTCGCTTGTTCCGTCTACCTCACAAAGTGCTTGTTCATGAGCAGCCACAACGCGCCGAATTTCGCCCTCACGATTCGTGAACCAGTCGAGTGTCCAGACTCTCAGGTACTGCCAGCCGCGATCACGGAGTTGTTGCGGGCGCAGAAGCTCCCGATCGCACGCTGTCGGTGTGTCGCTGTAGCGAGCACGGCCATATCAGGTGTCCCAAAGTCGCTTGTCTCAACGGGATTCTGGCCGGTCTCGGCACGCACTCGCCAGGTTTAGGCCGCCCCGACGATGTGCCAGAGCTTGCCGATCAGAGTATCGTGACCCGAGGCGAGGGGCTGGTGCAGCGCTTCGGGCGGCAGGGCCGCGGCAGGCTTGAAGATGCGCTCGTTCGCCCAGCTATCGTACGACCACAGCGCGAGCAGGATCTCTTTCTCCATGAAACACCTCCAGCACGAACACGGTGCTCACTCAGCACCAGTATAGGCCGGATTGTGAGCGCTACTAATCCGTATTAGACCCCCATGCGGCTTCGCCGCACACTGCCGTGATGAAAAAGTGCGCTATACTCCATCCGAACGCCCGTGCTGGCGATCAAGGTCGATGTTTC
>SFCB01000029.1 GCA_004367505.1 Chloroflexi bacterium OHK40
ACCGGCACAGGCGAGCGCAAGCGCGCTGCCAGCAGCCAGGCGTTCAGGGCGAAGCTGGCAACAAGGGCCAGGGCCAGGGTCGCGAGTAGCGGGCTCATAGCTCGGGGGCCTCGAAGCGGTAACCAACCCCGCGCACCGTCTGGATGTAGCGTGGGCGAGCGGGGTCGGGCTCGATCTTCTCGCGCAACCAGCGGATATGCACATCGACGGTGCGGCTATCGCCGATAAAGTCCAGCCCCCACACCCGCTCGAGCAGTAAATCGCGCGAGAGGGCAATACCGCGGTTGCGAATAAGGCATGTGAGCAGGTCGAACTCCTTCTGCGGGAGCGTGAGCTCGGCCCCATCGCGCCAGGCGCGGCGGCTGCTCGTATCGACCTTGAGGGCGCCAGCTTCGAGCACCTCACGCCCGGCAAGCCGGGGCTGGCGCTCGGTGCGGCGCATGATCGCGCGCACACGGGCCAGAAACTCGCCGAGGCTGAAGGGCTTGCTGATATAGTCATCGGCGCCGAGCTCCAGACCGGCGATGCGATCCACCTCGTCCTGCCGGGCCGTGAGCATAATGATCGGCACATCGCTCTCCTGGCGCAGGATGCGGCAGACGGAGAAGCCATCCAGCCGGGGGAGCATAATGTCGAGCACGATCAGGTCGGGCTGGTCACGGCGAGCGAGCTCCAGGCCCTGGACACCATCGGCGGCCAGGAGCACGGTGTAGCCCTCGCGCTCCAGGTTGTAGCGCAACGTCTCGGCGAGGGTAGTCTCATCTTCGACGAGCAGAATGGTTGGCATACCGGCCTCCACGGCGGGGGTTCTCAGGCCCCGCGTCTCCTTCTCCTGGCGGGCACAAAGACGCCGGCGCCGGCGCTGCGCGCGCTGGCGGCCGGCGTCTCACGCCACGCTCCCGGGCTCTGGTCGGGGCGGAGGGATTTGAACCCACGACCCCCGCGTCCCAAACGCGGTGCTCTACCAGGCTGAGCCACGCCCCGATTGTCGTAAGCGTACCCTAGCCGCGCAGGCTTGTCAAATGGCGCACCCCGGTCGGGTGGATGCGAGGGCAAGTGCCGGACAGGGCAGGTAGCTCCCTGAGGCTTCGCGTGGGCGGGCTACCCGGCGGTTGTATGATCTGCGCCCTCATCTCCCTCAGCCACCCCCGGCGGCGGGCCCTTACGTGGGTGGATGTGGAGTCGCGCGCGTACCCGCTGCACCTCGGCGATCGCCTGGCGCACCTCGGCCAGCCACTCGCCATGCTCGGCGGCGAAGGCCCGCACGGTGTAGGCCAGGGCGCTACTGCGCGTGTCGGCCACGCCGGCCGCCACGAGGGTGTCGAGCACCTCGCGCTCGGCGCGTCCGAGCCGGGTCATCACCGGAGCGGTACGGGTGGTGAAGAGCGTCTCCAGGCTACCGGCGCGCATGCCCCAGGCCACGGGCAGACCGGTGGCCCGCTCCAGCTCACGGGCAAGCTCGATGCGGATCGCTCTGCTCTCCGCGCGCCGGCGGGCAATCAGGGCGGGGGCCTCCTCGGGCGTGGCAGCATCGAGCTGGAGCACCAGCACCAACTCGTCGGGGTAGTGCCGGATCTCCGGCGGGCGCGCCAGCAGGTCAGGCGGAAGCCGCCGGGTGAGCAAAGTCTGCAGGTCGTCGTCGCGCATACCGTCTATTGTACTCGACGCACGGGCGCCTGCTGCGGCACGGGATCCGTATGTGCAGGCTGTTGCAACGTCCTGGCCCTCACCCCCGCTTGCGCGGGGGCAGGCTCCCCGCGTACGCGGGGGCAGGCTCCCAACCCCCACCCCCAGAACGGGAGCAGGGATGACAGAACTGGCGGACTGAAACGAGATGCTCCGTGTTGGGACGCGCTGCAGGCCCTCACCCTCTGCCCCCCTCTCTCGCATGCGGGAGAGGGGAACGCAGCCCGTCAGAATGCGGCATATCGCTATACGAACGTGCGTGCTGTCCGCCCCTGAACCCAGAACGGGAGCAGGGGACGGAAGGATCCCCGATGCGAATTCTCCCCGCTCCCACAAGGGGAGCGGGGCCGGAGGTGCGGGGGAACGGGCGACGGAGCAGCAGGGCTGCTGCTCCGCCGGGTATTTCGCCGGCCCGGCGCAACCTGCGGTACAATGCTCAGCATGGCGCATGGCGAGAGGGGCCTATGGGCGAAACGGTGATCCTGACCGACGAACGCTTCGATGCCCACACCTGGTACGGGCACGTGGAACAGGCAGCGCGTTTGCAGGCCGTGCGCCGCGCTCTCGATGCCAGCGGCCTTCACCACGACCTGCACCACCTCGTGCCACGCCCGGCATCACCCGAGGCACTGGAGGCCGTCCACAGCGCGCACCTGCTACGGCTGCTCCGCCAGACGGCCAGCTACGGCGGAGGCCAGTTCGACAGCGACACCTACGTGACGGCCGAGTCGTGGGAGGTTGCCACGCTCGCGGCGGGAGCGGCCATCAGTGCGGTTGAGGCGGTGGTGGGCGGCCAGGCCCGCAACGCCTTCGCCCTGGTGCGCCCGCCAGGTCACCACGCGACATCCGGGCGGGCGATGGGCTTCTGCCTGCTGAACAACATTGCCGTGGCCGCCCGTTTCGCGCTCGACCACCTGGGGCTGAAGCGGATCGCGATCGTCGATTACGATGTACACCACGGGAACGGCACCCAGGAGATCTTCTACGCCGAGCCGCGTGTGCTCTTCTGCTCGACCCATGCCGCACCATTCTACCCAGGCACCGGGGCGATCGCTGAGATGGGCAGCCCCACCAGCGCCCCCGGGGCGACCCTCAACGTCCCGCTGCCCTACGGCACGGGCAACCGGGGCTACGCCCGCGTCTTCGCCGAGGTGATCACTCCCGCCTTGCGCCGTTTCCGCCCCGAGCTTGTGCTCGTCTCCGCTGGCTACGACGCCCACTGGAGCGATCCGCTCGGCCCGATGGTGCTCTCGGTGAGCGGCTACGCCCACCTCACCGGGTGCCTGATCGATCTGGCCGGGGAGCTCTGCGGCGGCAAGCTGGTGCTGGTCCTCGAGGGCGGCTACAACCTCGACGCACTCGGCGCCTGTGTGGTGGCCTCTCTGCGCCAGTTGATGGGACGCCCGCCGGGGCCCGATCCGATCGGTGAGGTGGCGGTGACGGAGCCGGAGTCCGAGATCGACCGCGTGATCCAGGCCCTGCGGGCCAGGCACCCGCTACTCGTCCAGGAGGGAGCTGCTCATGCCGATGGCGGTGATTAACTACGGCGCCGGCAACTTGCCGAACGTCGTGCGGGCCCTGCGTCACGTCGGCGCCGACCTAGTCGTCACCGACGACCCGGCGGTGATCCGGGCGGCCCCGGCCGTGGTACTGCCCGGGGTGGGCGCCACCGCCGATACGATGCGCAGCCTGCGGGAACTGGGCATCGCCGAGGTGCTGCCCGAGGTGGTGGCCGCAGGGCGCCCCTTCCTCGGGATCTGCGTGGGTATGCAGGTCCTACTCTCGGCCAGCGAGGAGTTCGGGTTGCACCCCTGCCTCGACATCGTCGCCGGTACGGTGCGGCGCCTGCCCGCAAGCGCCGGTAAGGTACCGCAGATCGGCTGGAATCAGGTGCGCTTCGCCCCGGCGCACGCCGGCCACCCCCTGCTCGCCGATATTCCCGACGGCAGTGACTTCTACTTTGTGCATTCCTACTTCTGCGATGTGGCCGACCCGGCACTGGTGGCCGGTACTACGACTTATGGGACCCCCTTCCCGAGTGTCATGATCCGCGACAACCTCGCTGCGGTGCAGTTCCACCCCGAGAAGTCGGGGAAATGGGGGCTACGGCTCCTCGCCAATTTTGTCAGCTACGCGATGGGTCATGCTGGCAATCGGACCCATCCGCATCAGCACCAGTCCCTCCAGATCTGACGTTATCGGCAGTAGATGGTGTATCTTTTTCTTTATGGAACTGATCCCCGCAATCGATCTCCAAGATGGCCGCTGCGTCCGGCTTTACCAGGGCGACTTCGCCCAGAGCACGGTCTATAGCGACGATCCGGTGGCGACCGCACGGCGCTGGGTGGAGCAGGGCGCGACACGACTCCACGTGGTGGACCTGGACGGGGCCCGTAGTGGGAGGCCCACCAACACCGACGCGGTGCTGGCGATCGTGCGGGCCGTCGGTGTGCCCGTGCAGCTTGGCGGCGGGCTGCGTCGCGAGGAGGATGTGGCGGCCGCTTTGGCCCTCGGCGTCGAGCGCGTGATTCTCGGCACGGCGGCGGTGGAGCAGGCTGAACTGGTCGCGCGTCTGGCCGCCCGCTTCGGGGAACAGCTGGCGGTAGGCGTCGATGCTCGCAACGGCCAGGTGGCCACCGCCGGGTGGACCGAGACGGCCGACGTGCGCGCCGTGGACCTGGTGCGCCACATGGCGGCCGTCGGCGTACGCCGCGTGATCTACACCGACATCAGCCGCGACGGGACGCTCACTGAGCCTAACTTCGCGGCTCTGGCCGAACTCGTGCGTCCGGAGGGGCCCGCCGTGATCGCGAGCGGCGGTATCGCCGCCGTGGAACATCTCCTGCGCCTGAAATCCCTCGGCGCCGAGGCCGCGATCATTGGCAAGGCGCTCTACACCGGCGCGATCACTTTACCGGCCGCGCTCGCCGCGCTGAGCCAGACCCCGTAACGAACCCTGTTCTGTCGAAGTGGCCCCGTGGCCGCCACTCCTTCCCAAACCCAGGATTGTGCTATGACCAACCCCGATCTCACCGCCAGGTACGAAGAGGAGCGCCTGCGCGCTCACGAGCAGTCGCAGATCGTCTACCTCCAGGGCCAGATCGATGAGCTCCGCCGCCTGCTGAAGGATCAGACGAACAAGTACAACTGGGCCATGGAGCAGGTCCGCAAGACAGAGGCCAGTGTGGCCCAGGTTCAGGCGCTCTTCGAACGGCATAGCGAGGAGGTGGCCCTCGCAGGCGAGGCCGTGCGCCGCGACGTGGTGGCGCTGCGCAAGGAGATGGCCGGGGCCCTGGTGAAGATCGAGGAGGGCGTACGCCCCATCCGCGATATGCAGTCGCAGATCCAGCAGGTGGCTGAGGCCCGTAAGCAGGACCGCGACTACGTGACTGGATGGTTTGGCCGGATCGAGCACCTGGAGCGCCAGATCGCGGCCGCCCAGGCCCAACTCAAGGAGCTCGATGACCGCCAGCGCCAGGTGCTGTTGCAGCTCGACCGCCTGCGCGAGGCCGATAGCGCCACGATGCAGGAGGCCCGCCGGGTGAGCGATGAGCTGCAGATCGAGAAGCAGAGCCTGCGCCGCCAGACCGTCGAGGCCCAGCAACTCGTCGCCGATGTGCGGAGCGTGCTTGACGAGCATGCCTCACGCCTCGCCCGGCTCGACGAGATCCGCCAGCACATCGACCTCTTCAGCGAGACGCTCCCGCGCGAACTGGCCAGCCTGGCCGCCCGGCTCCCCGAGCTCGCCGCCGAGATCAAGCGCATCGAGCGGATCTCGTCCGAGCGCTTCCTGATGAACCAGGAGCGCCTGGAGGAGGTGCGCCAGCAGGCCGATGAGAAGATCGGCGGGCTGCAGGAGGCCGATGAGCAGCATCTACGCCAGCTGACTGCCTGGTTGGAGCGGATCGATGGTTACCTGCGCGAGCTCGAGCAGCGCCTGGCCCGCAGTACCGCTCGCTTTGATACTGCCCAGCAGGCTCAGCAGAGCCGCATCCTCGAACTGGAGCGCCGGGAGCTCGGGACCCTCGACACGCTCCTGGCCGCCGTGCGCGACATCACTGAACGCACCCGGGCCGCGCAGATTGAGCTGCAGGGCGGCGAGAAAGAGCGCTAGCACTCTCCGCTGGCGCTCTCAGAATGCGGCGCCTTGAGGGGTCGTCTGGTACCGGACGAGCGCGCCGCCTTACCGCCGCCGTAGCTGGAAGATGCGCGGGAAGAGCCCGCCCAGATCGACCCGTGTAATCGCCTCGACTCGCCAGAGGTCGCTGTGGGCGAGCAGGCGCTCCATCAGGCGCACCTCGTGGGTGAGCAGGACGCAGCGGGCGCCGGGTCTGGCCACACGCGCGCCTTCGGCCAGCAGCGCCGGGTAGAGCGCCAGGTTCTCGACGTGTGAGCCCACCAGGTGGCCGAAGGGCAGGTCGCCCACGATCACATCCACCGACTGGCCAGGCAGTGGCAGCGCCCGGGCATCCCACTGATGAAGCTCACAGCGGCCCGCCAGCCCGGCTGCCTCCAGGTTGGCCCGCGCGCAGTCGAGCGCCTCGGGGCTTGTGTCGCACCCCAGTGCTCGCCGCGCCGGGGCGAGCTGCAAGCGCTCTATGAGCAACGTGCCCGAGCCGCAGCCGATGTTCAGGTAGGTATCGCCCGCGTCGGGGCCGCTGAGGGTGGCCATCGCGCAGGCCACCGAGCCGTTGAGCGCGCCCTCACGGTTGCATACGCGCCAGGCCCGCGTGGCCAGGGGCCGTGGCGAGAGCCGCGCGAGTAGCTCCCAGCCCGCGCCGCTGGCCCCCCGGCGCAGCCGCAGCAACAGGTCGCCGTCATCGGCCCCGGGCTCAAGGCCGAGCCGTCCGGCGAGTTCCGCCTTGAGCCGGCGCAGCACTGCCGTGTCGGCGCCCGCCGCGCTGAGGAAGAGGGTGCGGAAGCTCCCCGGCGGGTGGAGGCCGATCGCAGTCTCGCAGAGCGCCAGCGCGGCCCGCAGATGCTCATCACCCAGGAGCGCCCGGGGGCGGGGCACCGCAAAGGAGCGCAGCAGCGCCGCCGAAGTGACAAGGCGCAAGCCAAGCAGGCGCCGCAGCTCCCCGCTGTAGGCCAGCCCGATCACCCCCGGCGCCGGCGCGGCGTCTACTCGCGCCTCACGGCCAAGGCGCCGCAGCTCGCGGCGAGCCAGGGGCTCCAGCCCGGCGGGCACCGCAAGCTCGATCCGGCGGACGGGCTGCGCGGAGGTTAGCCCACGCGCAGGTGGGGGCGGGCCAACTTTCCTGGTATACTTGGACATAACTGGCCTTCATCGTGATCGGAACCACAATCGATGTTCGGCACCGCGTATGGACGCAGCGCGCTGCATTCCTCATCCTTGCGACCGAACGATGGTTGTGGTTCTCCGTCGTGGATGCGGCGCGCTGCCTCCTTGCCATCGTGACACTGGCTATGAGCGAGCAATCCTTCTCACTTGGGGTCACCTACTGGCCCCGGCGCCGGGCAATGGCGGAGCAGATCCTCTGCAGCTGGTCGGAGGCCGACCCTGGCGCGCTCCGCGACGAGCTGGGCCACATCGCTGAGCTCGGCTTCAACACGCTGCGCCTCGAGCTCCGCTGGGCCGAGGCCCAGCCCGGCGACCGTGTGAATGTTGCCGCCCTGCGGGGCCTGGAGCGGGCCCTCGACCGCGCGGCCGACCTGGGCCTCCGGGCGGTGATCGGGGTCCTCGGCGGGAGCCTCGGCGGCGCCCTGCACCTGCCCGCCTGGGCCGTGGGCTACCGGCTTCCCAGCGACACGCGCCGTGCCCGGCGCCTTGGGCCGCCAGTGCTGGTGGTGCCCGACGACCAGCCGGCGATCCTGGCCGGCGAGCACTACCGCCGGGAGCCGGCCCGCGATCTGTACCGTGAGCCGGAGATCCTGGAGGCGCAGCGCCGCCTGCTCGACGAGGCGATCGGCAACCTCGCGGCCCACCCGGCCGCAGCCACCTGGCTGATCGGCGCTGATCTGGAGCGGGTCCGCCGGCCAGCTTCCGCCCGTCTCGCCGCTAGCTGGTGGGCCGATCTGGCGGGTCGTGCTCGCGCCCTCGGGGCCCGGGCCGTCGTCGGCGCTATCAGCCCCGTGGGCCTTAGCCGGCGCGACAGCCTGCGCCCCGACGAGATCGTTGCGGCTGACGGGACACCCGCTGTCTCGGTGGCGCCCCTCCCTCCGCTTGCGGGCGGGAGACCAGGAGATGCCAGCCCGATCGCCATTCTACACGCGATCGTGGCCGGGCTGCTGCACGCCGCGCTCGGCCGCCCCATAGCGGTGATCGTGGCCGATATCGGCGCGCCCACCGCCGTGGCGGGCGCGAGTGGCGTAGTGGCGAGCGAGGCCTTCGGTCGCGCCGCAACGATGACCCTGAGCGACGAGGAGCAGCAGGCAGCGCTGCTGGAGGAGGCCCTCGCCACCCTGCACCGGGAAGGGGCCGGCGGCGCCTGGCTGGCCGCCTACCGCGACATCGCCCCCGACCTGTGGCGCGTGCCGCCCGCCGACCGCTCCTGGTGGGCGCGCACGGCGGGCCTGGTGAGCGCCGATGGGCGCGAGAAGCCTGCCGCCGCCGCCGTGCAGACCTTCGCGCGACGCCTGCGCGCTGGCCTTCTGCCGGCACCGGCAGGCCCGCCCACGCTGCCACTCGATCCCGAGCGCCACTGGCACGATCCGGCGGCGAGCTTCCGAAGCCTCTGGCGCGAGATGGCGGAGCGGCGCTAGCTCAGCCATGCCGTAGCTCGGCGGTGGGCGCGCGCCCGCCCTCGACGAAGATCAGCAACTCGTTCTCGTCGCGCTGCCAGGAGAGCGGCAGCTTGTAGGCCTCCTGCGGCCCGACGTTCCAGAAGCGGCCAATGTTATGGCCGTTGAGCCAGATCTGGCCCTTGCTGGCCCCGTCGATCCGCAGCCGCAGCCCGTGGCCTGGCCGCCCCTCGGCAATCCGCCCGAAGGTTGCCCGGTAGAAGGCCGGCTCGCCGTTGCCGCTGGCCGACGGCACACCGGGCGTGACGCCCGCGCGGAAGCTCCAGCGGGCCGGAAGCGGTCGCGCCGGGTCGTACTCAAGCAGGTACGCGCGCCACGGTAGCCCGGCGTAACCCTGGATGTTCAGCGCCAGCTGGTTTTCGCCGGGCCGCACGTGGGCGGTGATCTCGTGGCGGATCAAGCCGCCGCTCTTGTGGCGGCTGAAACGTTCCACGGCAACCCCGTTCACGAATAGCGCGCCAGGGTTGCGATCACCCGTCAGGTAGATCTGGTAGCGCCGCCCCGCATGAGCCTGGAAGGTACGCAGCAGCCAGACCGATGGCCCCTCGAAGGCGAAGTTTGCCAGGTCCACCTCGGCGGCATCGGGACGCACGGCAGCGGGGTGGGCGTGGGCGAGGGCCTCGCCAGCGAAGACGGCCTCCTGCCAGAGCGCCGTCCAGCCGCCGGTCAGGTCGTGCTGGATCCCGCCGAGGTAGAGGGTATCGGTGAGGCCCTTGAGCTCGCCGAGGCCGGAGCCATAGTTGAAGCGACCCAGGTTGTCGGCCAGGAGCAACAAGCTGTGCCGGCCCGCCCCGAGGTGCAGCGGCAGCACAAAGCGGGGTCCGGAGGGATCAACGCCGAGCGTGCCGATGGGCGCGCCGTCGGCGAGCACCACGGCCCGATCGCTCAGCGCCGGAGCGATCAGTTGCTCCTCCAGCGGCGTGTCGAGCTCAAGCTCGGCGCGGTACCAGCCATAGCCGTAGTCGCACCCGAGGCGCTCCAGGGCCAGCGGCGCCGCGATCGGCTCCCAGCCTGTATCACGCTGAAGCTCGGCAACGCCGTGGCGCACCAGCGTGAGCGGGGTTGTTCGCGGCGGGCGCGCCTCAGCCGGGAGCTCGGGCACCGTGATCCCGCGCGGGTCATAGGAGTCCAGCTCACCGGTCGTGAGCAGCTGCAGCGTGAGCGGGCGGCCGCCAGCGCGCAGCATGAGGGCCGGGCTACCCTCGGCGAGCCAGTAGCGTAGCCAGAGCGCCTCGCCCGCCACCTCCACTGCCGAGAAGCTGGTCGGCGGCTCATCAGCATGCTCCCAGCCTCCCGGGGCCGCCAGCTCAAGCTCACCCACCTCGCCGGGGAGGCCGTAGATCACCAGGGTGTCGCCCGTATCGCCCTGCCAGAAGCCGAGAATGCGGCCCGTGTGGTAGCGGAGCACCAGGCCCCGATCCTCGTCCAGGGGCAGATTGGTGAAGACGGGCCGGATGCTCTGCGGCTCAACCTCAACTGCCAGGTGGCGCGAGGGCTGGCGCACAAAGAGCTGGAAGGTGATCCCCTCGGCGGTGGGGTTGTGGAGGTAGGTGGCCGTAAAATCGCGCCAGGCTGGAGGCGCACCGGCGCCAGCCTGCACCGTCTGGAAGGAGCCGCCGCCGTCGCTCCGGCCCTTCACCACGGGCGGGCCGATCACCCTGGGGCCACCCGGCACGGCGTCGGCAAGCACCGGAGCCAGACGGGCACCGAGGGAGCCGAGGAAGAGGTGATGGCGCCGCGCCACGCTGGCCTTGGGCCGCGGCTCGCCATACTCACTCACCGGAGCGTGGTAGTCGTAGCTGGTGGTCATGTGGATCAGATCGCCGCCGACCGTGCGCCCGCCCCAGTAGCCAAAGTTGGTGCCGCCGGCCCACATCCAGTGCGAAAAGCCGGAGCAGCCCGCCGCAGTGAGCTGGTGGAGGGTCACGTCGAGCTTCTCGGCGGTCTTGTGGGTATGGCGGCTAGCCCCCCAGCTATCGAACCAGCCGCTCCAGAGCTCGCTGATGATCAGCGGGTTCTCGGGCCAGAGCGCCCGGGTCTGGCGCAGTTTCTCGGGCAGCCCGCTCCAGCCGTTGCGGAACTCCGGGCGGCCGGGCATGGCGCCCATGCAGGTGTACTGAGGCACCTCGATGCCCCGCTCAACCGCAGCGCGATCCAGGGTGCGCTGATGCTGGTCGTGGCCGTAGCGGCCAGAGGCCCAGTGCTCATTCTCGATCTGGCAGAGGATCACCGGGCCGCCGCGTGTAAGCTGCCGTGGCACGATCACCGGCATCAGCGTGTCGAACCAGCGCAGGGTTGCCTCGAGGTAGGCCGGGTGGTCAACGCGGAGCTGGATCCCGGGCTGGGCGGTGAGCCAGGCGGGCATACCGCCATTCTCCCACTCGGCGCAGATGTAGGGGCCAGGCCGCACGATCGCGTAGAAGCCGAAGCGCTGGCAGAGATCGAGGAAGGCACCCAGGTCGGCCTCTTCCGCGAAGTCGAAGGCACCGGGGCTAGGCTCGTGACGGTTCCAGGGGATGACCGTATCGATCGTGTTCAGGCCGGCCCAGGCGGCCAGTTCCAGCTGGCGCTCCCACTCGGCCCGGGGGTAGCGGAAGTAGTGGATACAGCCCGAGAGCAGATAGATCAGGCGTCCGTCGATCAACACCCCATCACGGGTCACAGAGACGCTCCGTGGCATCGGTACGCTCCTCAGACAAGGTTTCCAGGCGCTAGGCCCGGCCCGCGTGACAGCAGCGGCGTTGGGGCCAGGGTGCGGCGAGAGGCGCTCGACGCAGGGCTGGTGCCCCAACGGGCTCCCAGGAACGGCGCTATCACGACGCGCAGTGCGCTTAAAGCGCATTGCCGAGCGCTACGCGAACAACATGACAGGCTCAACCGTTTCACTCACCGTTAGAGGGCTGCCAGCCGAGCTCGGCGAGGAGACGCAGATCGTCACGGGTGAGGGTACCCCGAGCGTAGGCGCGGGCCAGCAGATCGGGCCGGCGGGCCAGCGTGCGGCGCAGACGCTCGTGGCGGCGCCAGCGCGCCACCTCGCCGTGGTGGCCGGAGACGAGCACCGACGGGACGGGGCGGCCCTCCCAGAGAGCGGGACGGGTATAGTGGGGGTACTCAAGCAGACCATCGCCGTGGCTCTCCTCAGCCACCGACTCCGCGTCGATCACGCCGGGCACCAGGCGGGCTACGGCATCGACGACAACCATCGCGGCCAACTCGCCGCCGGTGAGCACATAGTCGCCGATACTCAACTCGCGGGTAATCAGCGCCTCGCGCACCCGCTCATCGACACCCTCGTAGTGCCCACAGACGAGCAGGATGCGGGGCTCACGGGCAAGTTCCTGGGCGATCGCCTGGTTGAAGAGCTCGCCGTCGGGGGTGAGCAGGATCACGGGCGTGCGCGAGGCCGGGGAGGCGATCGGATCGGAGGTGGCGTCCCCACCGCCGTATTCGTCCGCCAGCACCCCCCGGATAGCGGCCGCGAGGGGCTCGGCCTTCATCACCATACCGGCGCCGCCGCCGTAGGGTGCATCGTCGGTCGTGCGATGGCGGTCGGTAGCCCAATCGCGGATATTGTGCAGGTGCACGGCGATCCGGCCGGCCTGCCGGGCCCGCTTGAGGATGCTCTCGGTGAGCGGCCCGGCGAACATGCCGGGGAAAAGGGTGAGAATGTCGAATCTCACTCCAGGCTGCCCAGGTACTGGTGGAAGAACTCCGTGACGCGCCGACAGTAGGCCGGCCGGTCGGCAAAGTAGGCCCCACAGTGCCCGGCGCCCTCCACCAGCCAGAGCTCGCGGGGCTCACCGGCGGCGGCGTAGAGACGCCGAGCATGCTCGACGGGCACGATCGTATCGGCGGTACCGTGAATGATCAACAGGGGGCGGGGGGCAATGCGGGGTACCGCATCGATCGGGCGGGCCATGCTGAAGCGATAGCCGTGGCGGCGGTGGACGAGCTCATCAGCCGCGAGCACGAGCAACTCAGGCGGCATGCGCAGCACGCTCCGCACCCCGTGGGCCACCACATCGCGGCCGGCGGTGAAGCTACTATCGGCGACAACGGCGGCGATATCCGGGGCGGCGGCGGCGGTGAGCAGCGAGACGGCCGCGCCCATCGAGAAACCGACCACACCCACGCGGGCCTGTGGAGCGCGGGCCCGCGCGAAGGCCAGGGCAGCCCGCAGATCGTCCACCTCACGGCTGATCAACGTCTGCGGCCATGGGTCCGATTCGCCACGGCCACGGAAATCGAACAGCAGCACCGCGAAGCCGGCGCGCCAGCACGCGCTACCGATTCCGAGCATCTCGTCCTTGGCGCCGCCGTGGCCGTGGCAGCAGATCACCACCCCACGGGGCTGCTCCTGGGGCAGCCACCAGCCACTCAGGCGCAGACCATCGGCGCTCTGAAAGCCAACCACCTCGTAGGGAACGCCGAGTTCCCAGGGCGTGAACGTGTACTCATCCAGATACGTCCGCCGGGGCACCGGGCTCACCCGGGTGCTCACGTACCAGGCCGCGCCGAGTGCCCCGCCGAGGACGCTAAGGGCCCCGCCCACGAGCATCGGAAGCATCGATTGTCGCCGAGCCATAGCAGTCAGGTATCAATTGAAACGTGCCGGTTACAGGTAGCTGGTCGCCACGGACCATTGTACCCCAACTGGCGCCCCCTGGCACACGCGCGGATCCGAGGCACAGCAACTGGCGCCCGTCCGCAGAACCGCAGCCGAGCCGCCGCGTGCTGTGCCATCCTGTAGAACCGGCGCGCCATGCACCTGAACACGGTGCCAGGTTCCCACACGCATGCCCTGGCACGCGCGCGAGCAGCCGGCGATCGGCTCATATCAATTCCAGATGAAGACTGCGCATGCAGTGTCGCCGCAGAGCGCACCCAAACGCCTTGCGCGACACTCTGCAATCCAACATCTACACTCTATAGCCGATCGGACCGCAGCGCACGGGGGCCGTACAGGAGCCGGTTTTCATCGGGCGGTGTGTACGCATTTCGCTGGACGGCTGAAATGGTATCAGTCCTCGGGCGCCGTGAAAGGGAAGAAAGGCCGGGCGACCTCGGTGAGCTGCAGGTCGATCTCGTAGAGCCCGGCGCTAAAGCGGCCCTTGTAAGGCATCCCCAGGCCCTGCACAATCGCGATCATCGGCACATTGTCGGCGTGGGTAAGCAGAATCATATGGCGCAGACCGTGGGCAAGGGCCACCTGCACCAGCAGGTCAAAGAGCTGTCGTCCGAGCCCCACACCCTGGTAGTCGTCGCGGATCACCAGCGAGGCCTCACAGCTATCGGCGCGCTCAGCGAGGCAGGTATAGCGCGCTACCGCCACGGCCTCCTCCTGACCCTGCTCATCCACCACCGCAATCAGCGCCGTCTCGCGGGCCGGGTCGATCTGCGCCAGGCGCCGGGCCTCGCGATGCACCCGCTCCTCCTCGATATTGTCCAGCGGCACAAAAAAGCGCCGGTAGCGGGTCTCCGACGAAAGCCGGTAGAACATGCGCTCGAGCAACGCGGCATCCTCCCGGCGCATATGGCGTACCCGCACCCGCCGACCGTCGCGCGCCGTGAGCGCAACTTCCGTAGCATGGTTCGGGTAGTTCGGGAGGATCGGCTGCCCCATCAACACCTCGCTTCGATTGTACCGCCATGCAACATTGTAGCACGGTGGGGTGATAGACGACCGCACCATTATCGCTATTGCTCAATAGAACAATCTCCTACGGGTCGGGCAGCTACAGGGCTGCTGCACCGTCGCCCTTTCCCCCTCATCCCCGGCACCGCTCCCACAAGGGGAGAGTCCTCATCGGGAAGCCTTCCGCTCTCCTCTTCCGTTCTGGGGGAGAGGGTTGGGGGCCTGCCCCCGCGATAGCGAGGGTGAGGGCCAGGACGTTGCAACAATCCATTCGGGCGGCTCGCCCTGGGCGCGCGGGCGTCCCGCCCCCATCCCCACCTCGCGCGGGCGCTCCCGTGGGGGCGTGCAGGCCACCGAAGTCACAACCTGGATAAGCTTGCTACATCAAGAAGTTCAGGCACGTAGCGGCTCTCCGATCTTCCAGACGCGCGGGCCGCATGGTGTATCCGGCATCAGCACATCGCCGGCCGAGCCAGCGGATCGAGGCGAGGGAGCCCTAGCTTTCGGCGTCAGGCGGGGGATGGTCGTCCGCGCGGCGCGCCACGTGAATGATCGCCATCACCGGCCCGACCGGAGCGTCGGTGAGACCTGCCGCTGGCGCCCATCGACCTGGTTAGCGCCATCGAAGCCCCATTCCGGCCCGCCAGCACAACGGCTCTAGGCACGCTCGGTGTCGAACCCCACACCGTCGGCGCGGCGTACACACCGCCCAACCGCGACCCGGACCCGCCGGCGGAATGCGCCGGTGATCGTGGCCCAACTGCCGTTTATGGACCACTTCTGAACGGAGAAGTAGACCGCACACCTGGGCAGAGACGAGCACGGCAGCATCTCCCACTGGCAACCCGTCTCGCGCTTGAAGAACCAGCTGCTGCGTAGGGCGCGCAGGTAACACTCACCGCCTGACCTGGCCTGCGCCGCGACAGAGGGGCGGAGTTGCCTTACAGGGGTACGTAACACCGAGATAGGATTGGCGAAAAGCGCATCACAATGGCAAAATGAGGGTGCATAGGACCTCACAAGCCAAGGAGTGTGATG
>SFCB01000043.1 GCA_004367505.1 Chloroflexi bacterium OHK40
CGGCCCATCGCGACGATGGGATGGACACCCCGGCGGCCCATCGTGCCGATGGGATGGCCCCCCGGCGGCCCATCGTGCCGATGGGATGGCCCCCCGGCGGCCCATCGTGACGATGGGATGGATGGCTCGCCGGCCCTCAGTTCCGGGTTCTCGGTTCTGCTTCCAGAAGCTCGGCGATGAGCACCTCAAAGGGTGTGAGTGTCAGATCGTGCAGTGTGAGCTCGTGATCGGGCCTCCCGGTGCTGGAAAAGAGCAGCCGGCCCCGTAGCGCGCCCGGATCAATTCCTGGCGTGAGTTGTGCGGGTGTAAAGTTCAGCAGCACCAGGCATGTCTGGCCGGAGGCCGGATCGCGGCGCGTAAAGGCCAGGTAGGCCTCGCTCTCTGGATCAAGCAGCTGGTAATCACCCGAGACGAGGGCCGGCGTCGCGCGGCGCAGCCCGAGCAGATGCCGGTAGAAGCTCAGCAGTGAGCCAGGGTCGCCCTCCTGGTCAGCAACAGAAACGCCCAGTCGGTGATTCGGGTGGACCGGTAGCCAGGGGTGCGCTTCGGGTGGGCAGAAGCCAGCGTTCGGGGTGCTGTTCCACTGCATTGGGCTCCGGCAGCGGTCGCGGGTGCTCGCTGCAACCAGGCCCATGGCTGCCTGCGGCGCCACTCCTTCGCGCTCGGTTAGCATCCGGTACCGGCGGATCGCCGTCGTATCGCGCAGTTGGCCTGGATCGCTCAGCTCAAGGTTGGCCATACCGATCTCTTCGCCGTAATAGAGCACGGGCGTGCCCTTCAGGGTGAGGAGCAGCGCCAGGTGCAGGCGGGCCAGCGCCGCATCGTGCGTGCCGTCGCCGTAGCGGCTCCACACCCGCGGCGAATCGTGGTTGCCCAGGGTATTGCAGGGCCAGGCCCCCGGGGGCAGTTCAGCCAGGCGCTGCGCCTGGTTGGCACGGATGTGGGCGGGCGTGAGCCGCTCAGTGCGCATGAGTGGAAAGTTAAAAACCAGGTGCAACTCGTCGTCGCCCGACCCGTGGAAGGCCACCTGCTCGTCCTCACCGATCAGTACCCGGTCGCCGGGGTAGCTGTCAACCAGAGCGCGAAGTTCCTGCATGAGCTCGTGCAGGCCCGGCTGGTGCAGCTGGAAGTGCAGGAGCTGCCAGTAGTCGTCCCAGGGGAGCTCGTTGGCATCGACGATCGCATCGGGGGAGACTGCCAGAGTATGATCGGGGAGCTCGGGGTGCTCAAAGATCGTGGCGATGGCGTCGAGGCGAAAGCCATCGACGCCCAGGTCCAGCCAGAAGCGCACCACGCTCCATAGCGCGGCCTTAACCTCCGGGTTGCGCCAGTTCAGGTCGGGCTGCTCAGGGAGAAAAGCGTGGTAGTAGTACTGGCCGGTGGTAGGATCGAGTTGCCAGGCTGAGCCGCCAAAGATCGCCGCCCAGTTATTCGGTGGTCCACCGTCCCGCCCATCGCGCCAGATGTACCAATCCCGCCTGGGGTTGTCGCGGCTAGAGCGGGACTCCCGGAACCAGGGGTGCTGGTCGGAGGTGTGGTTGAGCACGAGGTCGAGGATCACGCGGATACCCCGCGTGTGGGCCTGCTGGAGGAAGTGGCTGAACTCCTCGATCGTGCCATACTCGGGAGCGACGCCGGTATAATCGCTGATGTCGTAGCCACAGTCGAGGAAGGGTGAGGGAAAGTGTGGTGAGAGCCAGATCGCATCCACGCCGAGCCTGTGCAGGTAGTCGAGTTTTGCCGCCATGCCGGCGAAGTCGCCGATCCCATCGCCATTCTGATCGGCGAAGCTCCGGGGGTAGATCTGGTAGAACACGCTCCGCTGCCACCACTTCATCGTCATCACCCGATTCTCCTTGCGCGGCTGCTGCAATGTTGCGCTGGCCAGACATGCGGGGCCCGGCGATGCAGCGGGCCTTCGCCGGGCTCTGCAGCAGTTCCGGGCTGGTGTTCGTGCCGATCGGCGACGGGCTGTGTCTGGCGTGCGCGCCGGGCTGATGGCGTGCGGTAGCGGTGGCCCCCCACCGCATGCCGACCCGGCGCGTGGCCGGTTTCCTACGGCTTAACGTTCGCCCACCCGTTCTGCATCGTCGTCAGCGCCTGCTCGAGGTCGGCGCTCCCACTCACATAGTCGGTCATCCCCTTCCAGAAGCTGCCGGCGCCAACCTCGGCGGGCATCAGGTCGGAGCCATCGAAGCGGACAGTGTCGGCGGTAAGGATGGTCTCAGCCATGCTGCGGTAGACATCGGTGGTGTAGTCTTCCAGCGCGCTATTGCGGTGTGGGGAGATGGCCTCGCCGCCGGCCAGGATCCAGGGCCTGATCCACTCGTAGGTGGTCGTGTACTGCAAGACTGCCCGGACTTCGGGGCGATCGTTGAACATCGCGAACATATCGCCGGCGTAGAGCACGGGCTTCCCGTATTGCTCGTCGATGGGTGGCAGGTAGTAGAAGTCGTAATCGACGCCCGAGACCAGACCCGGGTTGTTCTTCTCGAAGGATTGGATGGTAATAAAATTCGCCTGGCGGTGCAACCAGCAGCGGGGCGGATCCTCGAACATCGGGTTGGGGGCCTCGAGGAAGTTGGTGGCAGGGATCGCCTGGCGGCCACCATAGACGTAGGCGTCGTTGAACCAGATATCGGTGAGGATGCTGAGGGCATTCCGGAACTCAGGCGAGGTGAATGGCAGCTCACCGCGCGTCCAGCGATCGTAGTTCTCGGGTGAGGTAGTGCGGAGCATGATATCCTCAAGCCAGTCGGTGGCTGGCCACCCCGTCGCACCGCCGCTCTCGATCCCGATGCACCACGGGGTATCGCCGTCGGCGACAATCTCGTCCATCAGGGCCTGCTGCTCAGCCCAGGTGGTCGGAATCGTGTAGCCCGCCTCCTCAAAGGCCTGCTTCGGATACCAGACGGCGCTCTTAAAGTTGATGTAGGTGAAGATCCCGCCGAGCATCGGGCCCTCCGGCCCCTCAACGGTGGCCGTGTCGAGGAACCCCTGGGCGAAGTTCGCCTTCAGCCACTCCGGGTTCACCACCTTGTTCAGGTCGACGATCTTGCCGGTCTCGGCGTAGGAGCTGAGGAAGCCGGGATTCGTAAGATCGACAATATCCTCGACCGTGTTGCTCTCGATCTTGACGACCAGAGCTGCCGGGTCGCCCGGCGGGATCAGGTTGACGGTGATTCCGGTACGCTCCTGGAACTCCCGGAAGGTGCTGACACACCCCGGATCGTTGAAGCAGTTGGAGTTAAAGGTCACGGTGGTGCCGCGATACGCTCCAGCAAAGGCGTTGACGAGCTCGGGGCCAATCTGGCTATAGTCGGTTGTGCCCTCGGCGGAGCCGCTGGGCAGGCCAGCCGTTGCGGCCGCCGTGGGGGCTGTGGTGTCGGGGGCGGCTGTAGGGGCGCTGGCCGTGGACGCGGCCTCCGGTGCCGCCGTGGGGTTCGGAGTCGCTGCGCCACCACAGGCGGCAATCGTAAAGGCGACCAGGACGAGCAATGGTACGGTCCAGAAGCGTTTGCGTTCCATGTTCCGGTCCTCCTCACGAGTAACAACAGGTTACTTCATGCCACGAAGAACAGATAACTGGACCCTGCGCGATGATCACCTCCTTCGGCATGGTGAGCCAGTGAGCCTGGCGGCTGGCAGCCATCGGTCGTCGCTGTGCGCCGGAGGATCGCTTGCGATCGCGTGGTCCGGCGCCGCGCGTCGGTATTGATGCTGGGAATGGGGTCGCCCTGCCGGGGCGCGGACGCGCCGCCCGTGGGGAACGTGTCGGAAGAGTAACAATAAACATGGAAACTCTTCCATAAGACACCAACGATACCCGGTGTGCGGCGCCCACAGGCCGCGCAAACTGCAGAACCGCAAACTGCTACACGGCGACACCCGGCGCGCTTCATCACCTGAAAGGGGCTGCTTCAGGTGTTGAAATGCTGGTGCGTGGTGGGTGTTCCGGGTTCTCGGTTCTCGCCCGCTCGACCAGGGGCTCGGCAGGCTCAGGCGGTAGCGCGCTGAATCAGCGCGAAGGGCAGGTCAACCTGCTGGGCAGGGCGGGCCTCATCGGCCAGGTGGGCGAGCAGCAGCTCCACCGCCAGCCGGCCCGACTCCTTGAGCTGCTGGCTGATCGTCGTCAGCCCGAATGCCTCGGCGTGGTCGATGTCATCGAAGCCCATCACGGCCAGGTCGGATGGTACGTGGAGGCCCCGATCTCGGGCGGCGCGGATCACCCCGAGGGCCTGCGTATCGCTGCTCGCAAAGATTGCGGTTGGTGGTTCCGGCAGGCTCAGCAACTGGTGCGCCAGCTGGCGAGCCGGCTCCATGCCGAAAGGCCCAAGCCCGACATAGGCATCCGGCAGGGCCACGCCAGCTCTGGCGAGCGTCTGGCGAAAACGGTCGAGCTTGTGGTCACCGGCGGTGCCTGTAAACGTGGCAGGATTGAGGTCGCCCACAAAGCCGATCCGGCGATGGCCTCGCTCGAGCAGATAGGTGGCCGCCATCGTGCCGCCTTGGGCATCGTCGTGGGTGATCCGCGTCAGAGCAGGGTGAACCCTGTCGCTCGCGGGCAGGATGACCACGGTGGGCAGGTTGTGGGTGAGCAGGCGCAGAGCCGCCGCAGTGTCGAAGGGTAGCCCGATGACGATCAGCCCGTCCACCCGGTGGGTGAGCGCTAGGTTGGTGAGGTAGCCGTCCCGCTGGGCCTCGGAGGCCACGTCGTAGACCACGAGTTCATAGGGGAGCGCGCTAAGGGCCGCTGCGATCCCTCGCAGGCGGTCGACGAAGGAGTCGGCGGTGAAGTAGGGCGTAAGCACGCCGATGCGCCCGATCTGCTTGCGCGCGCGGGCGAGGGCTTCGAACTTCGGCACAAAGCCCAGTTCGTCGATCGCGGCGAGTACTCGGGCGCGGGTCTCCGGGTTCACCCGCTCCGAGGCGTTGAGCACGCGGGAGACGGTACCGATCCCGACTCCGGCCGCCTTCGCGACGTCGTAGATCGTGGCGTTGCCCATGGTTGCCTCTCTGCCGTCGGCTCTATGGAAGAGTTTCCATGTGGAAGCTCTTCCATCATAGCAGAATTGCCCCGCTTGTCAAGCCCCGCATGCGCTCCCCCGGCCGCGATCGCTATGCATCAGGCGGCGGTTGTGTCAGAAGGCCCTCCCCACGCAAAAGCCGGGGCAGGCCCGCGCAAGCAGCTGGGAAGCAATTAGCCCGCTCCGGTGGCCAGCCGGCGCACCACGGCGACGATCAACCGGCGCTCTTCAGCCTTGATCCGCTCGTGCAGGCGTTCTACCGTGTCGTCGGGGAGGATGGGCACTTCGGCCCGGGCGAGTACCGGCCCGTCATCCACCCGGGGCGTTACGCGGTGCACGGTGCAGCCGGTGATGGACAGACCGAGCGTCAGCGCATCGCGGACGACGTGGGCGCCACGAAGGGCGGGGATGGTGATGCCCGCGCTGGTGGTGTAGGTGTCGCCGCCGTCGTCGGGCAGCAGGGCCGGGTGCTGGTTGATCACTCGCCCGGGGAACTGGTCGAGGAAGATGGGAGTAAGCACGCGCATAAAACCCGCGAGCACCACCAGGTCGGGCGCGAA
>SFCB01000130.1 GCA_004367505.1 Chloroflexi bacterium OHK40
GGGGCCAATCACACCCCACGGGGGCCAATCACACCCCACGGGGGCCAATCACACCCCACGGGGGCCACCCACACCCCGGGGGCCAATCACGCCCCACGGGAACCACCCACACCCCGGGGCCAATCACACCCCACGGGGGCCAATCACACCCCACGGGGGCCAATCACACCCCACGGGGGCCACCCACACCCCGGGGCCAATCACACCCCACGGGGGCCAATCACACCCCGGGGGCCAATCACACCCCGGGGGCCACCCACACCCCGAGGGCCAATCACACCCCGGGGGCCAATCACACCCCGGGGGCGTCTCTGCGGTATCATAACAGCAAGCACTGCTAGCGAGGAGCACCCCGATGCAACCCGATGAGTTTCGCCGGATCGGCCACGCGCTGATCGACTGGGTGGCCGCCTATCGCGAAGGTGTGGCCGGGCTCCCGGTCTGGTCGCAGGTTACGCCCGGCGCGATCCGCTCCGCTCTGCCCGCCGAGGCCCCGGAGCTACCTGAGCCCTTCGAGGCTGTGCTGGCCGATCTGGAGCGGATTATCGCGCCCGGACTTTCCCACTGGCAGCACCCGCGCTTCTTCGGCTACTTCCCCGCCAACGCCGCCCTCGCCTCGGTGCTGGGCGACCTGGTGAGCTCGGGACTCGGGCAGCTCGGCCTGAACTGGCAGTCGAGCCCGGCCCTCACCGAGCTGGAGGAGCAGATGGCCGGCTGGATGCGTCAGCTCTGCGGCCTCTCCGAGGCCTGGTGCGGCGTCATCCAGGATACCGCGAGCACCTCTACGCTGGTGGCCTTGCTCTGCGCCCGCGAGCGCAGTACGAGCTACGGCCAGGCCCGTGGCGGCCTGCAAGCCGAGGAGTTGCCCCTCACCCTGTACTGCTCGGCCCAGAGCCATAGCTCGGTAGAGAAGGCCACGCTGCTGGCTGGCTTTGGCCGGGCCAATCTGCGGGCCATCGCCACCGATGCCGACCACGCTATGCGCACCGATATGCTGGCCGAGGCCGTGGCCGCCGATCTGGCCGCCGGGCGCCGCCCTTGTGCCGTGGTGGCGACGGTGGGAACGACGGCGACTACCGCCGTAGACCCGCTGGAGCCTATCGCGGCGATCTGCCGCGAGCATGGGCTCTGGCTGCACGTCGATACGGCCATGGCCGGCTCGGCCATGATCCTGCCCGAGTGCCGCTGGATGTGGGCCGGGATTGAGGGCGCCGATAGTCTGGTGCTCAATCCGCACAAGTGGCTCGGCGCCGTCTTCGACTGCTCGATCTTCTACGTGCGCGATGCCCAGCATCTGATCACGGTGATGTCAACGAACCCCAGTTACCTCCAGACGGCGGCCGACAGCGCGGTAACCAACTACCGCGATTGGGGTATTCCGCTCGGGCGTCGCTTCCGGGCACTCAAGCTCTGGTTCCTGCTGCGGCTGGAGGGCGCCGCTGCCCTGCGCGCCCGCCTGCGCCGCGACATGGCCCTGGCGCGCTGGCTCGCCAGCGAAGTGGATGCTGCTGCGGGCTGGGTGCGCCTCAACCCGGTGCATTTGCAGACGGTCTGTGTGCGCCACGAGCCGCAGGGTCTGGAAGGTGAGGAGCTCGACCGGCATACGCTGGGGTGGGTCGGGCGGATCAACGCCTCGGGCGCGGCCTACCTTACCCCGGCGCTGCTCGATGGGCGCTGGATGTGCCGGGTGAGTATCGGTGCCGAGACGACTGCGCAGGCGGATGTTGAGGCGCTCTGGGCGCTGATGCGTGAGGAGGCCAATCGCTGAGCTCCGTTAGCTGATCCGTTCGGCGGCTGTTTGCTCCAGAGCAGCCACCAGGGCCGCGAGGGCGCTGTTGAGCGGTGTAGGCACCCCGAGCCGGGCGCCCTCGCGAACCACCGCGCCGTTGATCGTTGCGATCTCGGTGGCGCCGCCGCGCAGCACATCCTGCAGGGTCGAGGAGCGATTCGCGGCGGTGGCCCGCGCCACGCCCTCAACGTGTGCCACCGGGTCGGCGTAGGGGAGGCGCACCCCGCGAGCTGCGGCTACCGCTGCGGCTTCCTCAACCGCACCAGCCAGCACGGAACGCGCCGCAGGCGCCCCGAGCAGCGCGCCGTTCGGCACACGCAGCAGGGCCGTGAGCGCGTTGATGCCCACGTTCACAACGAGCTTGCCCCATACCAGAGACTCCAGATCGTCGCTCACGTTGGCCGGGAGCCCGCCGGCAGCGAAGCAGGTGGCCAGCGCCTCGGCCCGTGCCCGATCAGGCGCGGCCCCAAGCATGGTCGGGCCTATCCCCGCGTGGCGCACGTGGCCTGGCCCTAGCAGGGTGCCCCCGAGCGAGGTAACGCCCTGGCCAGCCCGGTATTCGCCGAGGGTTGCGGCCAGCACCTCGCGGTTGCCGAGGCCGTTCTGGAGGGTGTAGGCCACCCCGCCGGGGGCGAGCAGCGCGCCGGCAGCCTCGGCGGCCCAGGGTGTGCGCGCCGCCTTCACCAGGACGATCGCGACGTCGCACGGGCCGGCATCGGCCGGGACCGTCGTGGCGCGCACCGGGCGCGCGATGGTGGCGCCCTCCCGCTCGCAGCGCAGGCCGGCAGCGTTGATCGCGGCGACGTGCTCGGCCCAGGGATCGACCAGAACCACGTCGGCTACGTTGGCGAGGTAGAAGCCGATCACGCCGCCGATGGCGCCCGCACCAATGATGGCGATCCTCACGGCATCACCCCGCTCCGTGTCCCGGCCGGTCCGTAGTGTCCCCCAGCGCGCGCAGGATCTGCTCGTCGAGCGGGAAGCTATTCTCGGGGCCTGGGAAGGCGCCCGAGCGCACGTCCTCGGCGAACTGAGCGATCCCCTGGCGCATAAGCGCGCCCGCATCGGCGTAGCGGCGGCCAAAGGGCAAGCCGAAGCCGGGGAAGAGCCCGAGCATCTCGTGGGTCACCAGCACCTGGCCATCTACGTCCGGGCCGGCACCGATGCCAATCGTCGGCACGCTGAGGCGCCGGGTGATCAGTGCCGCCAGGGGCGCGGGTACCGCCTCCAGCAGGACGGCCCAGCAGCCGGCCTGCTCCATGGCGAGGGCATCGTCGAGCAGACGCCGGGCGGCCGCCAGATCCTTCCCGCCAACCACCGTCATCCCACCGAGACTGGCAGCCGTCTGAGGGGTCAGGCCGATATGGCCAATCACCGCGATCCCAGCATCGACGATGGCGCGGGCGATCGGGGCCTGCCTGGCCGTCCCCTCCAGCTTCACGCAGTCCATGCCGGCCTCCTTGATATGCCGGCCCGCGTTGCGGATGGCCTCGGCCGTGTCGGCCTGATAGGACATGAAGGGCAGATCGCCGACCAGCAGCGCCCGCCGGGCCGTGCGGCCCACGGCCCGAGCGTGGTGCAGCATCTCATCCATCGTCACCGGGGCGGTGCCCGCGTACCCGAGCATCACCATGCCCAGCGAGTCGCCCACCAGGATCACGTCGATGCCGGCCTCGTCCACCAGGCGTGCCATCGGTGCGTCGTAGGCGGTGAGCATCGTGAAGGTGCGCTGGCCCTTCCAGGACTGTACCTCGGGAATGGTGAGCTTGGTAGTCACTGTGGTTCGCCTTTCTAGCTGGCTTGCGCTGAGCCCCGCGCCGCAGAATCCCTGGCCCTTCGATCGCGAACGGGTGAGCCATCCGTGGATGGCTGAAGCGCGTCCGAGTGCCATCCGCGCGACGCTCCAGTTCCTGGTGTTCGGTTCTTTGCGCTCGCGTCGCTCATGTGCCTCAGGCGTGCAGCCGACCCCTGGCGAGCCGCCCCGCAGGCCGCCAGCGGGGCCGGATCAAGCTGGCGCGGGCCGGCTTCGCCGAGCGCTCGCCCGCAGCGTGAGCCGCCAGGGGTGTGGGAGGCCCACGCACCGCCGTGCTGCCGCCGTGGGCTGGGCGCACAACCTGCCGGGTTCCAGGCATCTCCGCGCTGATGGTACCACCGTTGCGCTAGCGCGCCAGCGCGAGCACCAGCAGAGGCTCCAGCGCCAGGGCGGCGCCCGCTGCGATGAGGATGGCGCCGGCGACAAGGGCCACTACGGGGGCGTGGGCGGCGAGGGTGACCTGCAGGCGGCGGCTGGCGCCCACAGCGAGCAGCGGCAGGAGGAGCAGCACGCCCATGGCCAGAGCAAAGCCGAAGACCAGGGCGGCACCGGCGAGGGCTGAGCTGGTGCTGGCGCCGAGCGCGGCCACACCGGCGAGGTAGGGGCCGCAGCAGCCCGCGCAATAGACGGCGAAGGCGGCCCCGGCGCCGAAGGGGCGCCGCAGCGAGGCCCGGCCTGTGAGGATGAGCCAGCGCGGGCCGCGACAGCCCGGAAGCGCCCGCCGGGGCAGCACCCGCAGCACGGCGAGCCCGAGGGCCGCGATGAGCGCGCCCCCAACCGCCTGCAACGCGAAGGACCAGGCGGCCAGGGCCTGCCCTGCAAGGCCAAGGACGAGCGCGGCCACAGCATAGACCCCGAGGAAGCCGGCGGCGAAGGTGAGCCCGGGCCGCAGGAGCGCGCGCCCCGCGCTCACGGCGAGCCCGGCCGTGGCGGCTACCAGCACGGTGGTGAGCTGGAGCAGGCACGGAGCCATCACCGCCAGGGCCGCCGGGGCGAGGGCCGCAGCCACCACGGGCAACGGCGGGCCGACCACCTGGCAGAGCAAGCCGATCGGTGTGGCGGAACCTGCCGCTACAACGTGACCCTGAGCGACCACACCGGCCATTCCCAGAGCCAGCGCGGCGCCTCCTGCGGCCAGCAGCGCGGCAACTCGATGAGACCGATTGAGTGCGTGGAGCATCGCCGTCCTGGAGTGGGCCACCCACTCTCAACGCATATCGCGAAAAGGTCGAGCCGTCTGCGGAGAACATGAGCGCGTCAGCACAACATCCACGTGCCGTTCTCTGGTTACTGGTTTTTGCTCGCATGCTCAAGCCGGAAGTGGCCCTGGATGGCGTTGCGGCCCTTGAGATCGATCTGCCAGCCCAACTCGGGCACGCTCGCGGTATAGTGCTCAGCCTTCGCCACATAGGCCGGCGAGCCGGGGATGGTCGAAAAGATCGAGTTGTTCAGGGTGGTGACGCTGCCGTCGGGGCCGGTGTAGGGCGCCATCGCCACGTCCACCACGTCGTCAACCCGCAGCACCCCCCGGCCACCCTCTACAGTGAAGGTGATCCGGGCGCGCTTGACAGCGACAACCTCACCCACAAGGCGGGCGCCGTCGGCAAGGGGGCCGCCGAGATCGCCGCGAAAAGCCCGCAGGATCGCCGCGAACTGCTCATCGCTGGCCCGATCGTCGATATAGCGCACCACGCGGTAGCCACCGTGCAGCACGTTGCCAGGAATGTGGGCCGCCACGGCGAAGGTCAGGCCGGAAACGTCCACCCCCTCGATCACGCCCCGGTCGATGCGGTAGGCCAGGGCCGAGTCACAGCTGCCGTTGTCCGGATCCTCGCCGATCCAGCACGGGCAGAGCACCCCACAATCGCAGACCTCGAGCAGGCGGCCTTCGAGCGAGTAGGCCATGCTTCCCCCTTCGCGGCTGACAATCTTTCCCGGGCCGGTCGTCGGTGGGGCCATTGTAGCCGAGGGGAGCGGGGAGCGTCAACCAGCTTGCGAAGGCCGGGTGGAAGTGTTAAAATCTCGTCTACCGCAACACGAAGGAAGCGCAGAGCCGCCATCAGCGCCGTACGCGGGGCACGTTGCCCTACTGGAGGCCCTTGTGTCGATCGAGACAGAACTCGTCCAGGCGGATCAGGAGCACCTACTCCACCCGCTCTACCACCCCAGCGCCCACCAGGAGCCGAAGGTCTGGGTGGAGGGCCGTGGGGCGATCGTCAAGGACATGAGCGGCCGCGAGTTTATCGATGGCCTGAGCGGCCTGTGGAACGTGCACGTGGGCCACGGTCGGGAAGAGTTGGCCCGGGCCGCCTACGAGCAGATGAAGGAACTGGCTTTCTACTCGGCCTACGCGGGCTCTACCAACCCGCCCGCGATCCGCCTGGCGGAGAAGCTGGCGGAGCTTTTTTACCCCTCGATCAACACCTTCTTCTTTACAAGCGGCGGTGCCGAGAGCACCGAGACGTCGTTCAAGACGGCGCGCTTTTACTGGAAGGCCGTGGGTAAGCCCGAGAAGTGGAAGTTCATCTCGCGCATGAAGGGCTACCACGGGGTGACGATGGCGGCCATGGCCGCCACGGGCCTGCCGGCCTACTGGCCCATGTTCGAGCCACGCACGCCTGGCTTCGTGCACATCGAGTCGCCTTACCCCTACCGCTTTGTGAATAAGACGCCTGAGGTGAGCGATGGGGTAGCCGCCGCCAATCTGCTGGAAGAGGCGATCCTGCGCGAGGGCCCCGAGACGGTGGCCGGCTTTATCGCTGAGCCGGTGCAGGGCGCTGGCGGGGTCATCCCGCCCCAGGAGGATTATTTCCGGCGTGTGCGCGAGATCTGTGATCAGTACGAGGTGCTGCTGATCGCCGACGAGGTGATCACCGGCTTCGGGCGTACCGGTCGCTGGTTCGGCCTGGAGCACTACGGGGTTGAGCCCGATATCGCGCAGTTCGCCAAGGGGATTACGTCGGGCTATGTGCCCCTCGGCGGGATTGGTGTGAGCGATCGGATCCGCGATGCGATCGAGCGCGTGCCGCCTGAGCAGCGCTGGATGCATGCTTATACCTACTCCGGCCACCCCACCTCCTGCGCGGTGGCGCTCGCGAACCTCGCGATTATCGAGCGGGAGGGCCTGGTGGAGCGGGCCGCCGAAGTGGGCGCCTATATGAACCGGGCGCTCCAGGAACTGGAGGAACTGCCCTCCGTGGGCAATGTGCGCGGCCTGGGGATGATGGCGGCCGTCGAGCTCGTGGCCGATAAGGCGACCCGGGAGGCATTCCCGGCCTCCGCCAACGTCGGCCCACGGGTGCAGAAGGAACTGATCAAGCGCGGCCTCTATACGCGCATCGTCGGCGATACGATCTGCCTCGCCCCGCCCCTCGTCACCCCGGTGGAGACGATCGACCGCATCGTGCAGATCCTCGGCGAGTCGATCGCGGCAGTGGTGTGAACGACGAACGCGGAGGGCTGCAAATCACGAAGGGCCGCGAACGCGGCAGTCCGGCGCTACACCGGGATCGCCGGTGACGCGCACCGTGCATTCCAGTTGTCGGGAAGGAGAGACCAATGGCCGTCACGACGAAGTCCCAGGACATGGCCGGGTTGTCGCGGAGCCAGTACACGGTTCTCGCCGGGGCGTTGCTGCTGGTGGTGTCGTTTTTCTTGCCCTGGGCCAATACGAGCGCTGGCAGCCCCAGTGCCCTCGCCATAGCCCAGAACCCGGCGGCCCTTGAAGCGCTCGGTCCGGTCAACACGGCAATGCCGGACGGGGGGACGAACGCCTTTCTTGCGGCGATCAACAGTAGCATCTACCCGCTGCTCTACCTCGTCCCCGTGCTCGGTCTGGTGATCGCCGGGCTCGCCTTCGTGCGCCAGCGCACGGTTGGCTGGGTGATCGCCGGTCTCGGACTGCTCGCCTTCCTGATCGTGGCGCTCTTCTACCTGCTGCTGAACAACACCGCGACGATCGCGGCGATCCTCGGCGCCAATGGCTGGCCCCTCGGCTCTTATGGCATCGGTCTGTGGCTCGCCATGGCCGCCTCGATCGCTGTCGGCTTTGGCGCCTTCGGGCTCCTGCGCGACTACGCCCCCCCCGGCGCGGCCCTCAGTACGCGCCGGATCGCCACCGCCGGGATGCTCGGCGCCATCGCTGTGGCGCTCGCCGTCACCCGCCTCGGCTTTATCCCGGTGCCCAACGCCACTGGCGCCGCGACGATTATGCACCTGCCGGTGATCGTAGGCGCGGTGCTCGAGGGTCCCGTCGTTGGCTTGATCGTCGGCCTGATCTTCGGTGTGTTCAGCCTGATCCAGGATACGACCGGGCTCTTCGTCAATCCGCTCGTCTCCGTCGTTCCGCGCCTGCTGATCGGTCCGGTGGCCTGGCTTGTCTACCGCGCGCTCACCCGCAGCAACCGCGATGCCGCCGCCGTGATCGCCGGTGCGGCCGGTACCCTGACCAATACCGTCGGCGTGCTCGGGATGATCATCCTGCTCGGCCTGCTCCCGGCCTCGGTTATTCCCTTCATCCTCCCGCAGGCGACGGTTGAGCTGATCCTTGCCGCGATTATCACGCCGCTGATCGTGCGCGGCGTGAGCCTGGCCCGCTCCGGCCGGACCACCGCCGAGGAGAGCGGGCCGCGCGAGAAGTCGTATTTCTAACGTGCTCTCGGTTACGAACCTCGCTTTTGCCTACAATGCCGGCAAGCCGGACGCGATCCCTGCGCTGCGCGGGGTGAGCTTTACCGTGGCTCCCGGCGAACTGGTGGCGGTACTCGGCCAGAATGGGAGCGGCAAGAGTACGCTCGCCAGGCTGCTCGCTGGCATCCTCACGCCCACCAGCGGGAGCTTCAGCGTGGACGGGGTGGCCGCTACCGAGGAGCATCTCTGGGAGATCCGCCGCCGGGTCGGCATGGTCTTCCAGCGCCCCGACGACCAGCTGATCACCAATGTCGTGGTCGATGATGTGGCCTTCGGCCCGGAGAACCTTGGCCTTCCCCGGGCCGAGATCGAGGCGCGGGTGAGCGAGAGCCTCGCGGCTCTGGGCCTTGAGGCTCTGCGCCATAAGCAGATCAGTGAGCTCTCTGGCGGCGAGAAGCAGCGCGTGGCGATCGCCGGGGTGCTCGCTATGCGCCCGAGCTATCTCATCCTCGATGAGCCCACTACCATGCTGCCGCCGGCCATGGCACGCCAGGTGGTGCGCCTGGCCCACGAACTGCGCGACCGCCAGGGCCTGGCGGTGCTCCATATCACCCACTTCATGCACGAGGTGGTTGGTTTCGATCGCCTGATCGTGCTCGATGCCGGCCAGATCCTCATGGACGGTCCGCCCCGCGAGGTCTTCGCTCGTGGTGATGAGCTCCGCGCGATCGGCCTCGAGGTGCCCCGGGTGACCGAGCTCGGCCGGCGCCTGCGGGCCCGGGGGGTCGAGCTTCCCGAGACCGTGCTCTCCCCCGAGGAGCTCGCTACGGCCCTCGCCGGTTACGGGGGGCGGGCGAGCGAGCGCGTGGGGGAGGAGGAGCGCCTCGCGGGGCTCGAACACAATGCCGATGTCGACTCCCCTCCCCCTCGGTCGGCTCCGCTGATCGAGGCGATAGACCTCCAGTTCACCTACATGGAGGGCACGCCGCTGGCCCAGCCCGCGCTGCGGGGCCTCAGCTGCGCCATCTACGAGGGCGAGACGGTCGCGATTCTTGGTGGTACCCAGGCCGGGAAGAGCACGCTGATCGACTTCTTCGCCGGCCTGCGTCGCCCTGAACCGGGCCAATTGCGCTTCGCCGGCACCGATGTGCGCGACCCGACCTTCGATAGCGAGGCCCTTGCGCGGGCCGTGAGTATCGTCTTCCAGCAGCCGGAAACCCAGCTGATCGAGGAGACAGTCGGCAAGGATGTGGCCTTCGTGCCACGACGCCGTGGCCTGGCCCCCGCTGAGTCGCGGGCCCTCGTTGAGCAGGCCCTGACGGCAGTGGGCCTGGACTACGAGACCTTTCGGTTACGTTATGTCTACGCTTTGAGCGGCGGCCAGAAGCGGCGGGTCGCGATCGCCGGCGCCCTGGCGGCCCAACCCCGGGTGCTGATCCTCGACGAGCCGGTGGCAGGGCTGGACCCCCGGGGCCGCAGCGAGCTCGCCCGGCTGATCGGCAATCTGAGCCGCCGCGACGACCTGACCGTCATTATTGTCGGCAACTCGATCGATGAGCTCGCCGAGCTTGCCGACCCGGCGATTGTGCTGCACGAGGGCCAGGCCACCATGGCCGGGCCACTGCGTGAACTGCTGCGTCGCGCCGATGAGCTCTATGCCATGGGCCTCGACCTGAGCGAGCCAGCCCGGATCGCCCTCGCGCTGCGCCCCCACTTTCCGACGCTTCCAACTGCGGTGCTCACCCTCGACGAGCTCGAGCATGCTCTGGCCGAGCAGCTCGGGCTGCCACCCCCGGCGGAGCCATGGCCATCGAGTTCTCCCGCAACATCACCTTCGGCCAGTACCTGAGCCTGGAGTCGCCCTTGCACCGGCTTGACCCCCGGGTCAAGCTGGTGGCGACGGGCCTGCTGATGGTCGCCCTGGTGCTCAGCCGCAGCTTCACAGCGCTGGCGATCGGCCTGCTCGTCGCCGCCCTGGTGCAGGTCCTTTCACGGGTGCCCCTGGGCTACACCCTGCGCGGGATGCGCTTGCTAGTCAATACGCTGCTGATCGTGATCAGCTTCCAGGTGCTCTTCTACCCTACGCCGGTCACGATCTACTGGCAGTGGTGGGTGCTCTCCCTCTCGCTGGAGGGCCTGCTCCAGGGTCTGCTGCTGATGATCCGGGTGGTGCTCTTGTACCACCTCGTCTCCATGCTGCTCTTCACCACCTCGCTTGTGGAGCTGGCCGATGGCATTGACACGCTCTTCGGGCCGCTCAAACGCCTGGGGCTGCCGGTGAACGAGCTGGTGATGACCTTTGTGATCGCGCTGCGCTTCGTGCCGCTGCTGGTGGCCGAGCTGGAGCGGCTGGTGAAAGCGCAGGCGGCCCGGGGCGAGCGCCTGGACACGGGCGGGCCGATCGTGCGGGCGCGCAAGCTTGGCGCGCTGCTGGTGCCGCTCTTCGTCAGCGCCTTCGACCGCGCCGAGAAGCTGACCACTGCGATGAACGCGCGCTGCTACCGGGGCGGCCAGGGCCGCACCAAGCGGCGGGTGCTGCGCATGGGCTCCGCCGATTGGTTCGCGCTACTGGCCACCGTAGCCCTCGCCGGGGCGATGTTCGCCGCCGGGCGGATGGGCCTGCCGTAAACGAGCTGCGATGACCAATCCGACCGACCGCGCCCTGGCCAGGCTGGATATTCCGGCGCTGGAGGCCTTCCTCCAGCAGCTAGTGCGCACACCGAGCGTCTACCTCCCCGGGGTGCCCGGCGCCAATGAGGCCGCAGCCGCCCGCCTGGTCTTCGAGCTGCTGGAGGGCTGGGGATTCGCGCCACGCTGGGAGGAGGTGGCCCCGGGGCGACCGAATGTCATCGCCGATCTGCCGGGCGCCGACGGCGCGGGGCCGCTGCTACTCCTGGAGGGCCATACCGACGTGGTGACGCCCGGCGATCCGGCTGCCTGGAGCGACGAGCCCTTCTCCGGGCGTGTGGTGGGCCGGCGCCTCTACGGCCGTGGCGCCGTCGATATGAAGGGCGGGCTGACGGCGATGCTCTTCGCTGCGCGCGCCCTGCAACTGGCCGGCGCACCTTTCCGGGGCAGGCTGCGGCTGCTGGTGCCGGTGGACGAAGAAGGCCTGATGCTCGGTATCAAGCAGCTGGTTGACCGAGGCTACGCCGACGGAGCCGCCGGCTGTATTGTCTGCGAGCCGGAGGGCGGCGAGCTGTGCGTGGCCCAGAAGGGCTCGCTGCGGCTGCGGCTGCGCTCCTTCGGCCGTATCGCCCATGGCGCTATGCCACGCACCGGGGTGAATGCCCTCGCTGGCATGGTGCGCTGGCTCGGCCAGGTGCTGGATCTGGAGGCGGCGCTGCAGCGCGAGCACGACGCCCATCCGCTCCTCGGGCCGTGCTTCATCAGCCCAACCGTCGCCCGGGCCCCCGTCAGCGGCGACGCATCACAGATCAACTGCCTGCCCGACGAGTGTGATGCGTTCCTCGACATCCGCACCGCGCCTCCGGTGCAACACGAGGCGCTGATCGCCCGCATCACCGCCCTTGGGGACGCGGTTCGCGCCACTCACCCCGCCTACCGCTTCGAGGTCGAGGTGGTCGACGACCGGCCCGCCACCGAGATCGACCCGGCCCACCCGCTCGTTCGGGCTGTGGCCGGGGCTCACGCCGCCGTCTACGGCGCGCCGCCGCCCCTCGGCGGCGTGCCTGGCTCTACCGACGGCACGATCATCGCCCGTGAGCGTGGGGTGCCCGTGGTTGTCTATGGCCCCGGCGATAAGTGGCTGCCCCACCAGCCCGACGAATACATCGACCTCGATGAGGTCGCCCGGGCCGCCAGGGTCTATGTGATTGCGGCCCTGGGGTTCCTCGCAGCGGGGGACCGGGTGTGACGTATGGTGTGCACCCGCCCGGCCCCGGTTAGTGGCCCGGCGCCCGCCCCGGCGTCTGGTTAGTCGCCCGATTGGCTACCGCACCGCCTTCGCCAGCAGCGGTACAAGCCGGTCCCGCTGGCTCTGGATGATGGGCAGGCTACCGATCCGCTCCAGCAATGCCTGTTGCTCCCTGGCGCCCCCCTGAGCGCCAGGCTGTCCATCGCCGGGACGGATGCAGCGCGCGGCGCATGCTCATACCGCGCATTGTATCAGAACATATGTTCAACTTCATGTTCTCTACCGAACGTCATCCTGGAACCACGGCGATCTCTACCTCCGCATCCCCCCTTCTTCACTGCCCGCGTGGTGCCAGGCGCTGTATCCTCGCAACACGGTGAAACAAACAGCGAGGAGGACGACTGTGGAGCGTCAGATCTATCCAATCCGGGACCGCCGCAGCTGGCTCTGGCTGGGGCTCAGCGGCGTACTCGGGCTCTTTACCTTTGGCGCCTGGCTGGTGCCGGGCCTGGCCTGGGTGGCGCCGATCTTCACGCTACGCTTCCTGCGCACGCAACCTGTGCTCAGGGGCTTTGCGGCGGCCCTGCCCGTGGCGGCGGCCACGCTCGCCGTGATCCTGCGCGGTGCAGTGCCCATTCCGGGAGTGGGCTACCCGATCTTCATCGCGGTCACTGCGGTGGTGGGGCTCCTGCCCTATCTGCTCGACCGGCTGCTGGCGCCACGGCTGCCGGGCCTGGCGGCTACGCTGGTCTTTCCGCTGGCCGTTATGAGCCTGGAGTTCCTGAACGCTCAGGGTGAGTGGGGCACCTGGGGCAGCACGGCCTACACTCAGGCGAGTAACCTGCCATTGAGCCAGCTGATCGCGCTCACCGGCATCTGGGGCCTGATCTTCCTGATGACCTGGCCAGCTGCCCTGGTGTGCTGGGCGTGGGAGCAGGGCTGGAGCTGGCGGCGCGTGCGCGGCCCGGCGTTATTCTACGGGGCGCTGGTTGCCCTGGCCCTCGGCTATGGCTACACTCGCCTGGCCACACCGCCACCCGGCGCCACCGTGCGGGTGGCCGCTATCCCGGCAGAGCGACCAGCGCTGATCAATCAGAGCGAGGCCGAAGACGCGCTTGTGGAGCGGGTGATTGCCGGGGAGGCTGGCGCCGAGGAGCTCGCGGCGGCGCGAGCGCTCTTCGAGGCCAGTAACGCGCGGCTGCTGGAGCGGAGCGCGAACGAGGCCGCGGCTGGCGCGCAGATCGTCTTCTGGGCCGAGGGGAACGCCGCGGTGCTGAAGGACGATGAGGCCGCGCTGATTGCGCGCGGGCAGGCCCTGGCACGCGAGCGGAGCGTCTACCTGGGTATGGCGCTGGGGGTGCTGACGCCCGGGGCCGAGCGGCCGCTGGAGAACAAGATCGTGCTGGTGACGCCCGAGGGCGAGGTGGGCTTCGAGTACCTCAAGGCCTTCCCCGTGCCCGGCGGCGAGGCGGCGGCCAGTGTGCTCGGCCCGGCCGAACTGCCCACGCTCGATACGCCTTTCGGGCGCATCGGCGCGGCGATCTGCTTCGATATGGACCATCACGCCTACATCCGGCAGGCGAGTGAGCAGGGCGTGGACATGCTCTTCGCGCCGGCGAACACCTGGCCCGAGGTGGCCCGGACCCATGCCGATATGGCCCGTACCCGGGCGATCGAGAACGGGTTCAGCCTGCTGCGCCCTGCCAGCAATGGGCTCGCGATCGCAGCCGATCCCTACGGGCGGCTGCTGGGGCAGAGCGACTTCTGGCAGACGGGCGGGGCCACACTGGTGGCGAGCGTGCCGGTAGCGCGTATCCCCACCCTCTACGGGCACATCGGCGACGCCCTGGCCTACGGCGCCGTGGCCGGGCTTGCCGGGCTGGTATGCTGGGGGCTAGTGCGCGGGTTACGGCTGCGGGGGAGCCTCCGCCAGGAACGCTCGGCGACGTAACGGGGCAGAGCTCCACACCCCGACCAGGAGTGGAAGCTACGAGTGCCCGCGCGCGGCCATCAACACCCGGTAGACGGTGAGAAAAAGAACGCTCCCACCGCTCGACCAGTACAGCACCTGGGCCGGCCTGGTTACACTGTCGCTGCCACTCATCACCCCGTGAGCCAGGGCCAGCGCGAAGACCACAAAGCTGAGCAGATGCACGAGGCGCCAGAGCCGCTGTCCCAGGTGGCTCCGCACATAGAAGCTGAGACCAACCAGCACTAGCCCGTAGAGGGCCACCTGCCCGAGGCCCACCCACAGCGGCGCATAGCCGCTGTAGGCAAAGGGTACGAGGATCTGAGCAAGTGTCGCGGCGACGAAGCGGTCGCCGAGCAGGATGAGCGCGTGAAACAGGGAGAATGCGAGCCCCAACAGGCTGGTGTGCTGATGTAATGCAAACGCCGTGGGCCCACCCGGCCAGACACGGGCAAGCCGGTTGCTCATCAGCAGGCCAGAGAGCATCGCAAGCCAGAGCAGCGCATAGGCAACCATGGCGCTGCTACGCGCCAGCAGCCAGTAGGCCGACGGTTCGGCACCCAGGAGCGAGGCGGTGAGCCCGGGTAGCAGGGCAGGAAGCGCTGCGGCGGCCAGCAGTGCGCCGCCTGCCGCACCCAACAGGAGCACCGCCAGAGCCTGGGGCGCCAGGACGGGTGGCTGAGGGTCAACTGGCGCTGAGGACACAGCCTTGGGCGCTCTGGCCGTGTTCGCGGCCCGGATGGCTGCGAGGCGGGCAGCACGTTCATCGCTCATGGCAAGACTCCTGCGTTTGCCGGCTCACGCCAGCGATAGGGCGCCAGGGTTGCGGTTCGGATGACACGGCCGGCAGCGGTAACGAGCAAGCCCGCAAGCTGTGGCCTGGCGGCAAGCCAGTGCAGGCCGCCATCCCGGCCCAGGAGCATTACAACCTTCGCGGCCATCTCCGCCTCCTGGACATCTGGCCCCACGATGGTCGCCGCGAGGAGATCGGTGGTTGCTGGTTGGCCTGTCCGGGGGTCGATCAGGTGGTGCTGCTCGACGCCTCCGTGATGCCAGCGTCGCAGATCGCGACCCGAAGTTGCGACCCCGCCAGCACTCAGCAGCAGGAGGTCGAGCTCGGCCCCCGGATGAAGGGGGTCTGCCACTCCCACCGGCCACGGACTACCATCTGCGCGCGGGCCGGTTACGGCGATGTCGCCGCCGGCATCGACGAGCGCCGGCCCATAGGCGGCGAGCTTCCGAGCGGCCCGATCGGCGGCCCAACCCTTGGCGCTGCCACCAAGGTCCAGGCCGGCCCCCGCTGGCAAGGCAATCCGCCGGCGGCCAGGATCCAGCCGGATCGCTCGCCAGTCGCGCACAGTGTCCGCTGACCGGCGCGCCGGGACTGAGTTATCCACGCCGTGACACCATGTTGCTCGTTCGGAGCCTCGTCGACGCCGCACGCTGCGTGCCCGCGCAGGCGGCCGAACGCTGGTTGCAGTTCCATTGAGCGCATCGCTCGAAAGGGTTGCGCCGTCTGCGGATGGCTGGAGCGTATCAGAACGCCCTCCGCGCGCGGCGCTCCCACGCCTGGGTTCTGGCTCTCGATCGAGCACGGCAAAATCCCAGTCATAGCCGGCACGCTCCAGGGCAGCAAGCACCGTTGGTGTGACGAGGCCATCGCTTGCGCGCGCCGCCTCCAGGGCTGTCTCCAGCGCCGCCCACAGCGTCGGGCTGACGGTTATCCATCCGGAGCGTGCGCGGTGATTGATCCGCGACAGCTCACTGTCGGGGCGGAAGCGACTCAAGCATTGCTCCCAGGTGGCGAACCAGCCGGGCACTTCAGCGAGGATGGCGCGTACGGCAGGCCCGGCGCTATCGACCACAGCGAGCATTTGACAGCCCATCGCCCGAAATGCGATCCTCTCCATGGGGTATCCCTCAACGCGATGAACGTGTGATGGTCACGGGAGCCGGGCGTTCAACGATGGGAGGTTGAGGCTGCACATCGCGCAAGGCAGGGAGCGCGGCCTCACGCTCAGGTGCAACTGCCGTGTTTGCCGTGGGGAGCATGAGCGGCACGAGGGTTGGAAGCGGCGCTGGATTGATGGCGGCCCGGGACGTAGGCGTTGCGGTGGCGCTGCTGGCCGGTGTTCGATGATGTGCCAGGGCTGCCCAGCCGCCGATGGTAGCGGCAACAGCGGCGGTGGTGATGACGGCCTTGAGGCCCTGGATGGAGCTGCTGGCCGTTTTGGTTCGGCGTGCCATGGGGTTTCCTTCTTGCGCGCGGTTCGGAATGGGCAGATGCCAGCTCGCTCATGGCCACGCCCTGTACCCACAACCGCAGCGCGCTTACTCATCCTCGTCGTCATGGTTGCCCTCGGTCTCATCCGTGCGGTGCTCCGAGGAGCCAAGCTGCGCGTACACGACCTGGCCGCTGGCGGCATCGATGTATACCTTCCCGCCGTCCGCAAACTTGACCTCGTACACCAGGGCGCCATGCTCGCGCTCCTGCTCCACCTCGCGCACCTCGCCACCACCACGGTAGGCTCGGGCCGCCTCTACCGCCTGAGCAGCGCTGATCTGGTCGCTGCGCGTCTCACTGGCGAGCAGGGTCGCGCGCTCAGCATCGATGTAGCGTGTGCCCTGGTCGAGGACGACTTCGTAGGCCAGAACGCCCTGGTAGCGCACAAGCTCGGCAGGGCGTAGGAGCGTCGCCCCCGGAGCTGTCTGGAGCGCGATCGTCTGCGCCTGCGCCGCTGAGATGACCGCATCGCTCAGGGCAGATGGCGTTGCCGCGCTCCGCTGCTGAGCAAGTTGCTGGTTTGCCTGCTCCAGCCGCCGATTCGCTTCAGCGATCGCCGTCTGGTAGGCTGCCTCCCGCTCCGCGAAGCTCGTCGCCGAGCTCATGTCGGTCGCTGACGAGGGCTGGTCAGGTGCAATCGCCATCGGCGCCTTGCTGGTCAGGCGCCCGGCAAGCGCGCCGGCCACCACCAGGATGAAGGCGGTGAGGGCCGCCGCTGTGATCAGCATCATGCGCTGGGTCATCGGATCCTCCTCATCGGCAGTAGCTTGTTGTACGGATCCAGCCTAGCGCGCCTGGTTTAAAAAGTGCTTGGAACGGGTGCTGAATGTTCCAATCTTGTTCCAATGATCACGGTGTATGCTATGGGCGAGGAGGCCCTATGCGCGTATTACTGATAGAGGACGACCAGCGCCTGGCGCGGCTGCTGGCGCGCGTTCTGGAAGAAGCGCATCTCCAGGTCGATGTCGCCTACGACGGTGAAACGGGCCAGGAACTAGCCCTGCGCGGCATCTACGAGGTGGCGATCGTGGACTGGATGCTCCCCGGACGTGATGGGCCGAGCATCTGCCGGGCGGTACGCGCCGCCCGGCTACCCACGGCGCTGCTGTTGCTCACCGCTCGGGGACAGGTCGAGGACAAGCTCGCTGGGTTCGCCAGCGGCGCCGATGACTATCTGGTGAAGCCCTTCGCCTTTGAGGAGTTGCTGGCGCGCGTTCGCGCTTTGAGTCGACGATTCACCCTGCGTCCGGATGAGACGAGCGAGCTCCGAGCAGGCAACCTGGTACTGGATCTGCGCAACTACACGGCCCGCCGGGGTAACCGGCCGCTGGAGCTGACGCCAACTGAGTGGCAGCTACTTGAATATCTGCTGCGCAATGCCGATAAGACGCTCAGCCGCCAACAGATCCTCGACTACGTCTGGTCCTATGAGCGCGACGTGCAGCCCCAGATGGTCGATGTGTACATTTCGTATCTGCGCCGGAAGCTGAACGGGCCTGGCGAGCGCGACCCGATCGTGACGGTGCGCGGCGTTGGCTACCGGCTGGAGACAACCCATGTTTAGGGGCCTGCGCCTGCGCCTGTCGCTGCTCTACACGCTGGCCGCGCTGGCCTTGCTCGCCCTGGTTGGCGGCGGAACGTATGCGATCGTGGCGCGCTACTTCGCCGGGGTCACCGACCTGGCGCTGCAGCACAAGATGGCCCATGAGTTCCACGCGCTGGCAGCCCCCCTTCCGCCGGAGCTTGCCCACGCCGACCGCGACTGGTCGCTCCTGCGCGCCGAGGCCGGCTTGCTCGCACGCCCACGGCGTGCCGAGGTGGTCGAGGAGGAGGAAGAGGACAACGACGAGCATGAGCGTCACGAGGCGCCTCCTGCTACGACAAGCATCCCAGACGCGGCCGAACTGGCCGCTATCATCGTCCTCCCACTCGACAGGAGCGGCCGGGTCCTCTTCCGGCCTGATGATGGTGCGACGCTGGAGCCGGACCTCGACGCCCTGAGCGCGACGCTGCGCACCGGGAGCGATCTTCGCACCGTGGAGACGGTTGACGGGCGGCGGGTGCGGCTCCTGACGTACCGGCTGACCCGCCCTGATGGCCCGGCGGCGCTCCAGCTGGGTCGGGAGCTGGGCGATCAGGAGCGCGTACTGGCCCAACTGCTCAGCGGGCTGCTCGAGCTCGGGATGGGCAGCCTGGTACTCATCGGTGGGGCAAGCTGGTGGCTTGCCGGCCGCGCGCTGCGGCCAGCCCAGGAAGGATGGGAGCGGCAGCAACGCTTTATCGCCAGTGCGAGCCACGAACTGCGCGCGCCGCTTACCCTGCTCCGGGCAAGTGCCGAGATGGCGCTGCGCGGGCTTCCGACAAACGACAGCGACCGCCGGGAGCTGCTCGCCGATGTACTCGGTGAGGCCGACCATATGCGTCGGCTCGTGGACGACTTGCTGACACTCTCGCGAATCGACAGTGGGCACTTCCCCCTCGACCGGCAGCCAGTTGAGCTCGCGCCGCTCCTGACAGCGCTCCAGCGCGAGGTGGCACGCATCGGGGCGCAGCGCGGTGTCGAGGTACGCCTGGGCCATGTGGATGGCCGGGCACTTGGTGATGTGGAACGCATCCGCCAGGTGCTGCTCATCCTGCTGGATAATGCGCTGCGGCACACGCCCGCTCAGGGCCAGGTAACCCTCGCGGCAGTGCCGAGTGGGCGTACAGTGCGATTGCAGGTGGAGGATACGGGCTGCGGGATCGCGCCGGAACACCTACCGCACATCTTCGAGCGCTTCTACCGGGCCGACTCGGCGCGGGGACGAGCCAGTGAGCATGCGGGTCTGGGTCTGTCCATCGCTCATGGGCTGGTAGAGGCGATGGGCGGCCGGATCACGGTCTCGAGTCGTCCCGGCCGGGGAACAACGGTCATCGTGACACTCCCGGCGGGGTAGAGATGTGAGGTGGCCTCCCGCAGGCCGGCGGCGTGTGCCCGTTCACGCGTAGTAGGGGGTAGGGACCCCAAAGTGCCACTGCCGTAGCGCCGTGGGGACGCCGCGTGCTGCGTCCCCCTACCGCCCACCCCCTCGCAGGCAGTGCTCGGTGGGCCTCCCGGCGTCGGTGCCAGCCAGGACGAGAACGGTGGGAATCCTCTATAATGGCCTGGAGGAGACAGCGCCGCCTGATGTCCAGGTGCGCCTGACTAACGGAGGCTCGTGTGGCTCTCCCATCAGCACCGGCGCTGCTCGTCCCCGCGAAGCTGACGCCGCCCCAACTCAATCCCCTCTGGGTCGAGCGCGAGCGCCTGATGGCCTGCCTGAATGGCCCCCAGGCGCGCTTGACTCTGCTTGTTGCCCCCGCAGGCTTTGGAAAGTCGACCCTGGTGACGCAGTGGCTCACCACGTTGCCCGGGCCAGTCGCCTGGCTGAACCTGGACGAGCACGACCAGGAGCCGCTCCGCTTTCTGGCCTATGTCGCGGGCGCCATCACGCGGGTGCTCCCCCAGGCGCTCACCATGCTCCAGCCGCTGCTCACCGCCCATGAGCCGCCGCCGCTCTATGTCTTCCTGCAGGCACTGCTCGTGGATCTGAGTGCCCTGCCAGACGGCCTGACCCTCGTGCTCGACGATTATCACTGGGTAACGGCTGAGCCCATCCACCAGGCCGTTGCCTACCTCCTGCGCCACCTTCCGCCAGCCTGCCGCCTGGTGATCCTCAGCAGGGCCGACCCGCCCCTCACGCTGGCGCGCCTGCGGGCCGAGCAACAGCTCGCCGAGCTGCGCGCGGCTGAACTGCGCTTCACCTACGATGAGGCGCAGGCGGTTGTGGGCTCGCTGCTTGGCCCGACGGTCGATCGCGCCCTCGTGGCCGCCCTGCACGAGGAGACCGAGGGCTGGCCGATCGCGCTCCAGCTCGGCGCCCTCGCATGGCGTGATGCCCCCCGCGCGCCCTCCGTGAGCCACGGCTCTGACGCCATCGCCGAGTACCTTGCCGAAGAGGTCTGTGAGCGCCAGCCCCTGCCGGTTCAGCAGGCTCTCCTCAGCCTCGCTGTGCCGGAGCGCGTCTGCGCTGACCTCACGGCTATCTTCGGTCGTTCGTAGACCGTGGGCCGGCCCTGCTCCCGTTGCTCCAGGCCCTCGTCGCGCGGGGAAAGCGATCAGCCCTGGTGGCGCACGTGTTGGCGGCGCTGGCCCCCACGGTGCCGCCGGTCGAAGCCGGTCCGGTAGCCGTTCCCGCCTGGCCTATGCCTGAGACGCTCACCTACCGCGAGCGCGAGGTGCTCACCCTGCTGGCGGAGCGGTTGTCGGACAAGGAGATCGCCGAACAGCTCACCATTGCGCCCAATACGGTGCGGAAGCATACCAGCACGATCTACGGCAAGCTCGGGGTGAACAGCCGGCGCGAGGCGGTGGATGTTGCGCGTGCCTTCGGTCTCCTCCCCGCGCGGCAGAGCTCCACTACCGCAATGCCCGCGCGAGTCGGGGCCGCAAATCGCTAGCGTCGCTCGTATGCACCAGGCGCGTAGCCGACCCCACCAGCGCGGAAACGCCCGCGCTCCCAGCCAGGGCCGGCGCGCACAAGGAGCGGGCACCGGGACAACTCAGATCCCGACGTTTGTGCGCACCCTTCCCCGCAGTTGCTCCACATCGTGCCTTGGTGGCGCGCCAAAGAGGCGCTTGTACTCGCGGGTGAAATGCGAGGGGTTAGCATAGCCCACCCGGTAGCCCGCACTTGCCGCGTCGAGGCCCTCGCTCAGCATCAAACGGCGCGCTTCCTGGAGCCGCAGGTGCTTCTGGAACTGCAACGGGCTCATCGCCGTGAGCGCGCGGAAGTGATGGTGGAATCCCGACACGCTCATCCCCAGCGCGCGCGCCACCTCCTCCACCCGCAGCGGCTGGTTATACGCCGTTCGGAAGCGCTCGATCGCCTCCGTGATCCGATGGGCCGCGCCACCCATCGCGGCGATCTGCGCTAGCCGTCCACCCTGCTCGCTGCGGAGCAGACGGTAGACGATCTCCCGCTTTACCATTGGCGCGAGGAAGCGTGCGTCCCCCGGAGAGTCCAGCAGCCGCACCAGCCGCACCACTGCGTCCAGCAGGCCCACGTCCAGCGCGCTCACATCGATGGCGGTAACCGCAGTTGCCCCACGTGGCGCGGGCTGGGCAGCCTCAACCATAACAGAGCCAACCAGGGCCGGGGTAAGCTTGAGAATGACGCTCACGTAAGGCTGCTCTGCTGATGCCTCAGTAACCCGGCTGGCAATGGGCAATGTGGCCGTGGCGATCAGGTAGTGCAGCGGATCGTAAGAGTAGCGGTTGGTGCCCAGCAACACCTCTTTGCTGCCCTGGGCGATCACACAGAAGCACGGCTCCGATACCCCGTGCCCGAGCCCCGTCGGCGCAGACTCCCGGCGCACCCGTAGCCCATCCAACGGCTCGATGGCGCCATCCGTGGGAAGCGCCCGCATAAGGCGCTCGACCAACTCCTCACGGATGAGTTGGGCCCACTGCGCTCCGGTTGATGCCTGGCTGCCGCGCATGGACGGCATGGTCGCCACTCCTCATTCCTCCAGTGCTCACGATGCAAACTTACAGGATTGTATAACAATTCTGGAGAATCAGTGTACCAGGATATGCCTTGCGGCGCATACAATAAGCTTATGCAAAAGAGTTGCTTTCACGTGATACGAACAACCTGGATTCTTCGCACATACACCTGGCCCCCCAGTCAGGGAGCAGCGCCCAGCCTATGGGCCTGAAGGAGATCGTAGCATGTACCCATCGGTTACCTTGAACAACGGGGTGGTAATGCCCCTGCTCGGCTTCGGCGTATTTCAAATCCCCGACCTCGACGAATGCGAGCGCAGCGTCGCTACGGCGCTCCAGACGGGCTACCGTTTGATCGACACCGCTGCTGCGTACGGCAATGAGGCCGCAGTCGGCAAGGCGATCAGGCGCTCCGGCGTGCCTCGCGAGGAGATCTTCGTCACGACCAAGCTCTGGATCCAGGATGCCGGCTACGAGCGTGCCCGGAAGGCGTTCGAGCGCTCGCTGGAGCGGCTCCAGCTTGACTACCTGGACCTCTACCTGATCCACCAGCCCTTTGGCGATGTGTACGGCGCATGGCGCGCCATGGAGGAGCTCTACCGCGAGGGCCGGGTGCGCGCGATCGGGGTGAGCAACTTTCAGCCCGACCGCCTGATGGACCTGATCATTCACAACCAGGTGGTCCCCGCAGTAAACCAGATCGAGACCCACCCCTTCCACCAGCAGGTTGAGGCCCAGCAGTTCATGCAGGAACACGGGGTACAGATCGAATCCTGGGGGCCGTTCGCGGAGGGCAAGCACAATATCTTCGAGCATGCGTTGCTGCGCTCAATTGCCGCCAGGTACCAGAAGACGGTAGCACAGATTATTCTGCGCTGGCTTACCCAGCGCGGCGTCGTGGCCATCCCCAAGTCGGTCCGTCCTGAGCGTATTGCGGAGAATCTTAACGTTTTCGACGTGACCCTGAGCCAGGAAGACATGGCGGCAATCGCGACGCTGGACACCAGAACCAGCAGCTTTTTTGACCACCGTGACCCGGCCGTGGTGAAGCGATTGAGCGAAGCAAAGCGCCCGACCTAGCGCGAGCACCGCGCGCCAGGAAGCGGAACGCCGCACGTGGCTGGCGTTCTCACGCGCGCCAACCATCCGCAGCCGGCTGGGGCATAGGAAGGAGGGATGCGGGGCAGGTCAGCCCGCCCCTTGCCCGAGAGCCTGGCATGCCCTGGCCTCATCAGGAGGGACAATGCGCCATGGAGATCACACGTTGTGGCTCGCGACCGTCCGGCAAAGGGCCGGCGGAGTACTTCACCGGCGCCGTCCGGATCGATCCGCTCTTTGAGGCGCCCGAACCCGCACGCGCGCGTGGCGCCAGCGTGACCTTCGAGCCCGGTGCCAGAACGGCATGGCACACCCACCCGCTTGGGCAGATCTTGATCGTGACCGCAGGCTGCGGTCTGGCCCAGCGTTGGGGCGGCCCGATCGAGGAACTCCGGCCCGGCGATGTGGTCTGGTTCGCGCCCGGTGAAAAGCACTGGCACGGCGCCACCGCGACCACCGCGATGACCCATATCGCCATTCAGGAGGCCCTTGATGGCCAGGCCGTCCACTGGATGGAACACGTCAGTGACGAGCAGTATCAGGCTCGCTGAAAGAGCAAAGGTAGTGAGATGGAGTATCGCAAACTGGGGAACACAGGCCTGGAGGTGTCGCGCTTCTGCCTCGGCTGCATGGGGTTTGGCGACGCGACACGCTGGGTACACACCTGGGTGCTCAACGAGGACGATAGCCGCCCGGTCATCAAGCATGCCCTGGAGCTTGGCATCAATTTCTTCGATACGGCCAACATCTACTCGCTCGGGGTGAGTGAGGAGATCCTCGGACGTGCATTGCGAGATTACGCCAGACGCGATGAGGTCGTCATCGCCACGAAGGTCCACGGCAAGATGCGTGAAGGACCCAATGGCGGTGGGCTCTCACGCAAGGCCATCCTGAGTGAGATTGACCATAGCCTGCGCAGGCTACAGACCGACTACGTTGATCTCTACCAGATCCACCGGTGGGACTACGGTACCCCGATCGAGGAGACGATGGAGGCACTGCACGACGTGGTGAAGGCGGGGAAGGCCCGCTACATCGGCGCCTCGGCCATGTGGGCCTGGCAGTTCCAGAAGGCCTTGCACGTCGCCGAGCGGCACGGCTGGACGCGCTTCGTCTCGATGCAGAACCACCTGAACCTGATCTATCGTGAGGAGGAGCGCGAGATGCTGCCACTGTGCCGGGCGGAGGGCATCGGGGTGATCCCCTACAGCCCGCTCGCATCGGGCAGGCTTACCCGTGATTGGGCGTCCCAGCGCACACGACGCTCCGAGACCGACCAGATCGCCAGGAGCAAGTATGATGCGACCGCCGAGACCGACCGGCTGGTGGTAGAGCGGGTCGCGGAGCTCGCGGAGCGGCACGGGGTGCCACGTGTCCACATTGCGCTCGCCTGGCTGCTCCAGAAGCAGCCGGTCGTCGCCCCGATAATCGGGGCGACAACGATCGCCCACCTCGACGATGCAGTCGGCGCCCTAGCGGTGAAGCTGAGCCAGGAGGAGGTTGCCTTCCTGGAAGCGCCGTATGTGCCGCATCCCATCGTCGGCCATCAGTGAGATCCACGGTCAGAGCTCCGAGTTGGTCGTGTTCCCCTGGATCGCACGAGCGCCCGCCAGCATCCCGCTGCTGGCGGGCGCTCGTGTGGTGCGCGCCGTGGGAAGGCGCTTCGAACCCTGCGCTCCGAGACCGCACCAGGCCAGCCATGCGCCATTCGTTCCGCTTTCGATTCGCTTGACATTGTGAGTGAACGTGCTATAGTGTGCAAAACGAAATGTAAAAGAAACAAATAAGCTTCGCTTATTCAGCATTCACTACCGCCATACCGTCGCGCGGGCCGCAGGCGGGGCCAGCACCAGGCAGGAGGAAGACCGATGGCATCCCACGCTGGAGCCGCCGAGGCGGCCTATGAGCACGCCTGCGAGCGCTACGCCGCCCTTGGCGTCGACACCGAGGCAGCACTGGAGCGACTCTCCCGGGTGAGCCTGAGCCTGCACTGCTGGCAGGGCGACGACGTCGGCGGCTTCGAGAACCCCGGCGGCGCGCTGGGAGGGGGCATCGCCGCCACGGGCAACTATCCCGGCAAGGCCCGTAATGGCGATGAGCTCCGCAGCGACCTCGACCTGGCCTTCCGGCTCATCCCCGGGAGCCATCGCCTCAACCTCCACGCCATCTACGCCGAAACGGGCGGCGCACGGGTAGCGCGCAACGAACTGGGCCCCGAGCACTTTGCCGCCTGGCTCGACTGGGCAAAGGCGCAGGGCCACGGCCTCGACTTCAATCCCACCTGCTTCTCCCACCCCCTCGCCGCCGATGGGTACACCCTCGCCCACCCCGACCCGGCCGTGCGCCAGTTCTGGATCGAGCACTGCATCGCCAGCAGGCGCATCGGCGCCCACTTCGGCCGCGTGCTTGGCACGCCCTGCATCACCAACATCTGGGTGCCCGACGGCTCGAAGGACACCCCGGCCGACCGCCTCGCCCCCCGCCAGCGCCTGCGCGCGAGCCTGGATGCCGTACTGGCCGAGCCCCTCGATCCGGCCTGGAACCGCGACGCCGTGGAGGCCAAGCTCTTCGGGATCGGCGTCGAGAGCTATACCGTAGGCTCCCACGAGTTCTACATGGGCTATGCCATGAGCCGCCCGGGCACGCTGCTCTGCCTCGACGCTGGCCACTTCCACCCCACCGAGGTGATCTCCGATAAGCTCTCCGCCGTGCTGCTCTACATCGATGAGTTGCTGCTCCACGTCAGCCGTGGCGTGCGCTGGGACAGCGACCATGTGGTGACCCTGACCGACGAGCTCCAGGCGATCATGCAGGAGTTGGTCCGGGGCGACTTCCTTGGCCGTACCCATATCGGCCTCGACTTTTTCGATGCCAGCATCAACCGGGTAGCCGCCTGGGTGATCGGCGCCCGCAACGCCCAGCGCGCCCTGCTCCTCGCCCTGCTTGAGCCAACCGCCCGGCTCCGCGAGCTCGAGCGCACCGGTGACAATACCGGCCGCCTGGCTCTGATGGAGGAGCTCAAGGGCCTGCCATGGGGCGCGGTGTGGGATCAGTTCTGCCTCCGCCACGATGCTCCGGTTGGCATGGCCTTCCTCGATGCGATCCGTAGCTACGAGGCGAAGGTGTTGGCACAGCGGTAGAAGCACCGAAACGCCATCACCGCGCCACGTGAGAACCTTCCGATCACAGCGCGGCGTCATGAGCGTCAACACCCTGCGCACCCGGTCACGACGCAGCGCGCCGCTTCTCTACGGAACCTCAGAACGGCAACCCACGGACGGCGGCGTGCGATCTGGGAACGACCAGTTGCTGACAGTGGCCCACGTGCGATGCTGGACACGGGGTTGCTCATCCGCCGCACAAGGATCTTCACTATGGCACCTGAATCCCGTTTTCAGTACGTCACCTACGGCTGGGACGACTCCTATGCCGCGACGCTCGACCCGGTGGCGCGGCTCGTCTATCGCTCCAATCTCCTCGGTGGCGATCAGCGCATTACCAATACTGGCGGCGGCAACACCTCCGCGAAGCTGATCGAGCGCGACCCGCTGAGCGGTGCGCCCGTCGAGGTGCTCTGGGTCAAGGGCTCGGGCGGCGACCTGCGCACCGCCCGGCGCGAGCACTTCGCCTCGCTCTATCTGGAGAAGCTGCACGGCCTCCAGGCCCACTACCAGCGCGCCCCCGAGCGCGGCCCGAAAACGGCAATCGAGGACGCGCTGGTTGGCCTTTACGCCCACGCCACCTTTAACCTGAATCCGCGCCCCTCGTCGATCGACACCCCGCTCCACGCCTTCGTGCCGTACCGATACGTTGACCACATGCACCCCAATGCCGTGATCGCGATCGCCGCCGCGCAAAACGCCGAGCAGCTCACCCGTGCGATCTACGGCGACGAAGTGGTCTGGACGCCCTGGCAGCGCCCCGGCTTCGACCTGGGCCTCAAGCTCCAGGCGATCGTGCGGGACAACCCGCAGGCGAAGGGGGTGATCCTCGGCGGCCATGGGCTGATCAACTGGGCAGACGACGACAGGGCGTGCTACGAGCTGACGCTGGAGTTGATTGAGCGGGCCGCCCGCTTCATCGCGGCTCACGACAAGGGCGAGCGGACCTTCGGCGGCCCGAAGTACCAGAGCCTTGCGGAGGGCGAGCGCCGCGCCACGCTGGCGGCCATCCTGCCCTGGCTGCGCGGGCAGGTGAGCCAGGAGCGGCGCTTCGTTGGCACCGTGCACGACGATGCGGCGCTGCTGCGCTTCGTCAACAGCCACGATGCCGAGCGCCTCGCCGCTCTCGGGACGAGTTGCCCCGACCACTTCTTGCGCACCAAGATCAAGCCGCTGTACGTTGACTGGAACCCACGGACCGGGGATCTGGAGGGGCTGAAGCGCAAGCTTGCCGCCGGGCTGGAACAGTACCGCCAGGATTACGCGGCGTACTACCAGGCCCACCGGCATGCCGACTCCCCCGCCATGCGTGACCCGAACCCGACGGTCATTCTCATCCCTGGCCTGGGCATGGTCGCCTGGGGCAAGGACAAGAGCGAATCACGGGTGACGGCCGAGTTCTACACCTGTGCGGTGGAGGTGATGCGGGGCGCCGAGGCGATCGACCGCTACACGGCGCTGCCGCTCCAGGAGGCCTTCGACATCGAGTACTGGCAGCTAGAGGAGGCCAAGCTGCGGCGCATGCCTCCCGAGCAAGAGCTGGCGCGCCAGGTGATTGCCGTGGTGGGGAGCGGCAGCGGGATCGGTCGCGAGGTGGCGCTCAGGCTGGCGAACGAGGGCGCCCAGGTGGTCTGCGTGGATAAAGACGGCGCGGCGGCCGCCGCCACAGCCGAGTTGATCACCAGGCAGCACGGCCTGGGCATCGGTGTGGCTGGTACGGGCATCTCGGGCTGCGGCCCGGCGATCGGCCTGGAAGGCGACATGACCCGGCGCGCGAGTGTGCGGGCCATGCTCGATCAGGCGACCCTGGCCTATGGTGGCCTGGACGCTGTGGCCGTGACGGCGGGGATCTTTGTTGCCCCGGACACCGCCGGACGCATCCCCGACGAGCAGTGGGCCCTGACCTTTGCGATCAACGTGACCGGCCTCTACCTGGTGGCCGACGAGGCGGCGCGGCTCTGGCGAGAACAGGGGCTACCAGCCAACCTGGTGCTCACCACTTCGGTGAATGCCGTGGTGCCGAAGAAGGGCTCGCTGGCCTACGATACGAGCAAGGCGGCCGCCAATCACCTCGTCCGCGAGCTGGCTGTCGAGCTGGCACCCCTTGTGCGCGTCAATGGCGTGGCGCCAGCAACGGTGGTGCAGGGGAGCGGCATGTTCCCCCGCGAGCGGGTGATTGCCTCGCTCGCGAAATACGCGATCCCCTACAGCGAGAGCGAGCCCACCGAGGAACTGACCGCGAAGCTGGCCCGGTTCTACGCTGATCGGACGCTGCTCAAACGTCCGATCACTCCCGCCGACCAGGCCGAGGCGATCTTCCTGCTGCTCACCAACCGGCTGTGCCAGACTACCGGCCAGGTGCTCACCGTGGATGGCGGGCTGCACGAAGCCTTCCTGCGCTGAGCCCGACGGGATGCGCGTGGCGCCACCGGCTTCCCCGATCAGGCCTGTATGAACCGGCGGCGGCTGCGCCAGGAGCCGGAGACGATCTCGAACCGCCCCAATGATACTGGCCTGGTTACCCGGCTCGCCCTGCACAACGGTGGCCAACGTAGCCAGTACAGGCACCACGTGTGCGATGGCCCGCGCTGCGATCCTGGGCACCCGCGCCGCCGAGTTGAGCCGGCGGCCACCTACGCGATGCTGGACCAGGCCCACGGCGGGCGCGGCGCGGGCCTCACCGACGACGAGCCGCGCGAGAATCTCCGCGCCTTCCCTGGAGTGGCTATGAGCGAGACGACCAACTTCATCGCTGTCGATATCGGCGCCGCGAGCGGGCGCGTGATCCTTGGTCGCTGGGCGGGCGAGCGCTTCGCCCTTGAAGAGTTGCACCGCTTCCCGAACGGGCCCGTAGAGGAGGGCGGCGCACTCCACTGGGATGCCGGGCGGCTCTGGCACGAGATCCAGGCCGGCATCGCGGCGTACACCGCCCGCGAAGCGGCGCCCCTCGCCGGGATCGGCATCGACACCTGGGCGGTGGACTACGGGCTGCTCGACGCCGAGGGCCGGCTGCTCGGCAACCCTTACCACTACCGCGACCGACGCACCGAAGGCGTGCCCGCCTGGGTCGATGCCCACATCCCGCCGGCGGAGCTCTATGCCCTGACTGGCATCCAGCGGCTGCCGCTCAACACCCTCTACCAACTGGCAGCCGCGGCCCGCGCCAGCGACCCGCAACTCGCCGCTGCCGCAACCCTGCTGCTCATGCCCGATCTGTTCCACTACTGGCTGACGGGCCGCAAAGTGGCCGAGTACACGAACGCCACAACCACGATGTTCCTCGATGCTCACGCGCGGCGCTGGGCAACCGATCTGCTGGAGCGGCTGAGCCTCCCGACCCACATCCTGCCACCCATCGTCGCGCCGGGGACGATCCTTGGCGCCGTGCAGCCCGGCCTGGCCGCAGCCCTCGGGCTGCGCCACGAGGTACCGGTGATCGCCGTGGGCACCCACGACACGGCCAGCGCCGTCGCGGCGGTGCCCGGCCTCGACGAGCGCAGCGCCTACATCAGCAGCGGCACCTGGAGCCTGGTAGGGGTGGAGCTAGCCGAGCCGGTGCTGAGCGAGCAGGCGCGGCGGCTGAACTTCACCAACGAGGGCGGCGTAGGCGGAACCATCCGCTTCCTGAAGAACGTCGGCGGGCTCTGGCTGCTCCAGGAGTGCCAGCGCCGCTGGCGCGAGGAAGGGCGGGACTACCGCTGGCCCGAGCTCGTGGCCCTGGCCGAGGCCGCCACCCCGCTCCGCTCCCTGGTTGACCCGGACGCGCCGGAGTTCCTTCACGTGGGCGACATGCCCGCGACGATCCGCGCCTACTGCCGCCGCACGCGCCAGCCCGAGCCCGAGGATGTAGGGGCGACGGTGCGCTGCTGCCTGGAGAGCCTGGCACTCAAGTATCGCTGGGTAATCGAGGCGCTGGAAGGGCTGACCGACCGGCGCATCGAGACCGTGCGCGTGGTGGGCGGGGGCAGCCAGAACGCGCTCCTCTGCCAGCTCACCGCCGACGCCTGCAAGCGCCCGGTCATCGCCGGGCCGGCCGAGGGCACCGCCCTGGGGAATCTCATCGTCCAGGCCGTGGCAACGGGCCACCTGCCCGATCTGGCAGCGGGGCGACACGCCGCAGGAGCCTCGGTCCCCCAGACAATCTACACACCCCGGGACTCAGGCGACTGGGATGCCGCGATCGTGAGCTTCGAGGCCCTTGTCGCCACCGTCTCCTCATGATCCGACGGCGAGATGAAACGGGATGCTCCGCGTTGGGACGCTCTGTAGGCCCTCACCCCCGCCCACGCGGGAGCCCAGCCCCACCGCCCACGCGGGAACCCGGCGCTGGAAGAGCAGATTGCCACAACTCACGGGGGTGCAGGCCCATCCGGCACCTCCACCGCTGATCACCGGCTTGACAACGCGGCGCACGGGATATATACTTGAGACCGATCGGTCTTTTTGTAGGAGGTTCGGATGGGCAAGGGCGAGGAGACCCGCGAGCGCGTGGCGGCGCAGGCGGCGGCGCTGTTCAACGTCCACGGCTACGCTGGTACCTCTATGAGCGCCATCATGGAAGCCACTGGCCTGGAGAAGGGGGGAATCTACCGCCACTTTGCCAGTAAGGAGCAACTCGCCCTTGCCGCCTTTGACTACGCCGCCAGCCAGGTGCGCCGGCGCTTCGCCGAGGGGCTCGCCGGGAAGGCCCACGCCGCCGATCGCCTGGTGGCCTTTCTGGAGGTGTTTCGTGGCTATGCCCGGCGCCCGCCTCTGCACGGGGGCTGCCCGGTGCTCAACACGGCCGTCGAGAGCGACGATACCAACCCCCTGCTCCGCGCCCGCGCCGGGGCGGTGATCGAGGAGTGGCGCGCGCTGATTGAGTCGACGGTGCGAGACGGGATCGCGCGCCACGAGATCCGCCCCGAGGTGGACGGGGCACGCCTGGCGCTGTTCCTGATCGCCACCATGGAGGGCGCGGTGATGCTCACCCGGCTGCTCGGTGATCCGGCCCCGCTAGAGTACGCCTACGAGCATCTGCGCCAGCATATCGAGAGCGCTGTCCGCCAGCCCGCGCTTGATGCTCCAGGCGGCTGAGCCGCGCGCTGATTCTGCCGCGTTCGTAAGCCCGTTGCGGGGTGGGCCGTGCTCGTGGGGCCTGCCCGGCTGGTCCTTCCCCTGATCGGGTTCCTGTGCCCAAAAAAGCGACCATTCGGTCGCTTCGGCCCATCACACTGCCCGCGCTGAAAGGAGTTCACCGTGTTACGCCAAGAAACCGCCCCGCTCACGCCCGCCTCCTATGCGCCGTATCGGGCCTGGTTGCTCGGGCTACTCACCTGGGGGCTGCTCGTCACCCTGCTCGCCCGTAGCGGTCTGCTCGCCGCCCTGCCTACGCAGCTGCTGCCGCTGCCGATCGCCCTCGCCATCAGCGGGCTGCTGGCGGCCTACGCCTTCCTGCCGGGCACGCGACATTTGGCCCAGCAGCTCGATATGCGCTGGCTGACCCTCTTCAATGTCTGGCGTGTTCCGGCTGCGTTGCTCTTTTTCTGGTACGGCGCCCAGGGTCTGCTGCCGGCAACCTTCGTGCACAACGCTGGCTGGGGCGACCTGATCGCTGGCCTTGCCGCCATCCCGGTGGTGTTCTGGCTGATGCCACGGCCCCGATGGCGGCGCCCGAGCCTGCTGGCCTTTCACCTCTTCAGCTTCGCCGACTTTGTCGTCGCCGTGGGCACCGGTTTCAGCTTCAGCCTGCTCGGTAACCCGCTGATGGGCGAGCTCAAGAGCTTCCCTCTCGCGCTCATCCCGCTCTTCGGTGTGCCACTCACCGGTGCGTTGAGCGTGATCGCCCTGCACCGCCTCGCTACCGGCCGCGATGGGAGCTAGCGCCCGGCGAAGCCGGCCCGCGCTGGCTTGCTCCGGCCCCTCCGGCGGCCTGTGGGGCGGCACGCCGGAAGCCGTGCGACCCCGGCGTGGGCACGCGATGCCGCCGGAAGGGTGGCGTCTCCGCGCTGTCCCAGCCGCCCCTGGAAAGGGTTGTTGATGATCTCCGCCACCGTCCGCCAACGCTCGCCATGGCTGGTGTTCGCGCTCACCAGCCTCGCGGTCTTCGCCGTGATGCTCGACAGCCTCGTCTTGCTGATCGCCTTCCCGGCCATCCAGCGCAGCTTCGCCGCCGTCTCCAGCGCGGAGCTTTCCTGGGTGTTGAACGCCTACACGATTGTCTACGGCACGCTGCTGGTGCCGGCCGGAAGCCTGGCCGACCGGCTCGGCCGCCGGCGGATGTTCCTGCTCGGCGCCGGGCTGTTCACGCTCGCCTCGCTGCTCTGCGGGCTAGCTCCGAGCGTGGGCTGGCTGATCGGCCTGCGGGCGCTCCAGGCCGTAGGCGGAGCGCTGCTCTCACCGGCGGCCCTGGCACTGGTGCTGGCAGCCTTCCCGATCGCGCAGCGCACCCTGGCGGTATCGCTCTGGGGCGCGGTCGGGGCGCTGGCGGTGGTCGCTGGCCCACCGCTGGGCGCCTGGGTGGTGCAGGTCTTCGGCTGGCCGGGGATCTTCTTCCTCAACCTGCCGATCGGCCTGCTGGCCATTGGCCTCGGCCGGCGCTGGCTCAGCGAATCGCGCGACCCGGCCGCGGCGACCTGGCCCGACCTGCCAGGCGCGGCGTTGCTCAGCCTGGGGGCGGGGCTGCTCACGCTGGGGCTGGTGCAGAGCGAGATCTGGGGCTGGAGTGCGCTGGCAACCCTCGGTGCGCTGCTCGGGGGCGCGCTCCTGCTCGGCGCCTTTCTGCGGCGCTCGCGGGCGGTGGCCAATCCGGTGCTCGACCCGGGGCTGTTCGCGGAGCGTGGTTTCCGGCTGGCGAACCTGGCCAATGTGCTGTTCGGGGTGGCCTTCACCGCGATGTTCTTCGGCTCGGTGCAGTTCCTGACGCGGATCTGGGGCTTTGGCCTGCTCCAGGCCGGGCTGGCGATCACGCCGGGGCCGCTGATGGTGGTGCTGGGCGCACCCCTGGCGGGACGGCTGGCCACCCGCATCGGCCAGCGCGCCCTGCTCATCCCGGGTGGGCTGCTCTACGCTGCGGGCGCGCTGCTCTTGCTGGTCGGGGTAGGGCCGCAGCCGCAGTACGTGGCCCGCTGGCTACCGGCGCAACTGCTCACCGGTCTGGGCGTGGCGCTGATCATCCCGTTGCTGAGTAGCGTCGCGGTGCAACGGCTGCCGGCGGGGAAGCTCGCCAGCGGCAGCGGGGTCTTCCAGGCGCTGCGCCAGTTCGCCAGCGTGCTCGGCGTGGCGCTCACCGTGCTGCTCCTCGGCCAGGCGCCCAGCGAGGCCGTGACCTTCGCCCCGATCTTCGCCCTGATGGCCGGGGCCGGGCTGAGCGTCAGCATGATCTGCCTGGGCCTGCCCGCCACCCGGCGCCCCGCGCCATCGTCGCAGGTCGTGTCTACTGATTGATGCCGCTTCCCGTTGAACCTACCGCGTACGGAAGCTGGCCGGAGCACACGAATACGTCCGGAAAGCTGTCTATCGCTCCCATCTCGCAAGGAGGCCCGCCATGACCCCGACCCAGATCTTTGCCCTGCAGGTCGCGTTGAGCCTGGTCACCTACGGCCTGGCCGCGCGCTGGTACGTGCTGCCCTGGCTGGAGCGGCTCGACCTGGTGGCCGCGCTGACCCCGCTGCTGCTCTTTCACACTCTGCGCACGATCGGCCTGGTCTTCCTCGTGCCCAGCGTGGTCGGCGGGGCGCTACCGGCAGACTTCGCCGCCCAGGGGGCCTACGGTGACCTGCTCACGGTGGGGCTGGCCTTCCTGGCGCTCGCGGCCCTCCGCGCTCGCTGGCGCGGCGCGCTGCTGCTCGTCTGGCTGTTCAGCATTGTGGGCCTGCTCGACTTTGTGAACGCCTTTGCCCTGGGGGTGCGCGCCGACATCGCCGCCCAGGAAGCGCTGGGGCCGGGTTGGTTTATTCCCACCTTTGCCGTACCAGCCTTCACCGTCGCGCACGTGCTCGCCGTCCGGCTCCTGCTCACCCGCAGCCGCGAGTATGCCACCCCCCGAGCCACCGCTGGCGTGGCCGCGCAACTCAAGAGATAATCGGGCCCGTTGCGCGTCTGTCTTGCGCAAGGGCGGGCTCCTCGCTCCGCCTCAGCCAGCCCTGGCAACCGGCGGTAGCCCCCGGAATAGATGGTTCACCGGGCCGTGCCCGCCCCCGATCGCCTCCGCCGCCGCAATCGCGCCCAGGAGGTAGGCGCGCGCCTCCCGCACCGCCTGCTCGACTACCAGGCCGCGCGCCAGCAGCGCCGTGATCGCCGCCGCATAGGTGCAGCCCGTCCCGTGGGTGTGCCGCGTGGGTATCCGCGCGGCGCGCAGTTCCACAAACCGCTCCCCGTCATACAGCAGATCGACAGCGTCGCCGGGCAGATGGCCGCCCTTCAGCAGAACATAGCGCGGGCCGAGGGTGTGCAACGCGCGCGCCGCTGGGGCCAGATCGGACTCCTGCGTCACCGAGCGTTCGAGCAGCACGGATGCTTCAGGCAGATTGGGGGTTACCACCAGCGCCAGCGGAAGCAATGCTCGGCACAGGGTGGCGATCGCGTCGGCGGCCAGCAGGCGGTCGCCGCTCTTGGCCACCATCACCGGGTCCACCACCAGAGCGGGCACGTTGGCGCGCCGCAGGGTCGCCGCCACCGCCTCGATGATCGCGGACGAGCCCAGCATGCCAGTCTTGACCGCATCGGCGCCGATATCGTCCAGAACGGCCCCAATCTGCGCCGTCACGAGTGCCGGATCGAGCAGTTCCACCGCGCGCACACCCAGGGTATTCTGGGCCGTGATCGCGGTAATCGCGCTGGCCCCGTAGACGCCGTGGGCCATAAAGGTCTTCAGATCGGCCTGGATCCCGGCGCCCCCACCTGAGTCGGAGCCGGCGATGGTCAGCGCTTTGCGCATAGCAAGTGCTCCTGTGTCACATTGCCGCTGGGAAGTGTTCCCATCCACGCGCCTCCAGCGGCGTCTCCGTTCCATCGGGCAGCCGTACGCTGCGGCCCTCCGCAGCGGTCAGCACCTCACCGATAATCGTCACAGGCGTGCCGGTCTCACGGAGCACGGCGGCGGCGAGGCCGTCGGCCACGGCGGGTGGCACGGTGAAGCACAGCTCGTAATCCTCACCACCAGACAACGCCAGTCGCCAGGGCGCCACACCCGTGGCACCCGCAATCGCCCGCGCGTCCGCCGTGATCGGCAGGCGCTCAGCCCAGAGCCGGACGCCGACGACGCTCCGGGTGCAGATGTGGCCGATGTCGCTGCTCAGGCCGTCGCTCAAGTCGATCATCGCGGTGGCCTGACGGCTCCGGGCGATCACAGCGGCCTCCGCCAGCCGTGGGGTCGGGGCAAGGTGCCGCGCCACCAGCGCCTCGCCATCACCAACGACCTCCGCCAGCGCGGGATCGTGCAGCAGGCGCAGGCCCGCCGCCGAGTCGCCCAGCTTTCCAGTCACACAGACCAGGTCGCCAGGGCGCGCGCCCGATCGCCGCAAGAGCTCGTCGCGCCGCGCTCGGCCCAGCAGCGTGATGTCGATCCAGATCGCGCCGGACGAACGGGCCACGTTGCCGCCAACCAGCGCTACGCCCCAGCGATCGGCCTCGGCGCGCAGGCCCCGGTAGAGCTCCTCAACCCAGCTCAACTCCAGGCTGGCAGGCAAACCGAGCGAGATCAGCCCGTACTCCGCGCTGCCGCCCATCGCCGCGATGTCGCTGAGATTGACCGCCAGCGCGCGCTGGCCGAGCTGCGCCGGAGGAGTACGCTGGCGGAGGAAATGGACCCCTTCGACCTGGCTGTCAACCGTTGCCAGCAGCAACGTGTCGCCTTGCGCTGCCAGGACCGCCACATCGTCGCCGATGCCGACGACAATGTCGGGTCGCTCGACCGCCACGATCTGCCGTAGCCGCTCAATCAGCGCGAACTCCCCGAGTTCCGCAAGCTGCATTGCACCCTCCCTCACAGCTCGACGATCCGAACCCCGCTCGCCACCTGCTCGGGGGTTAGCTGATAGAGCTGGTCGAAGAACGCAACTTTGAAGCTGGCCGGGCCGCGCGCCTGAGCGGCCGCCAGCTCGGCGGCAAGGCCATAGCTCGCCAACGCCCCCGCAGCGGCCAGTAGATAGTCCGGCTCGACGGCGGCGAAGGCGGCGATCACCGTCGTGGCCATGCAGCCCGTGCCGGTGAGCGTCGTCAGCCAGTGATGACCATTGTCAACGCCCAGCACCCGCGTGCCGTCAGCGACAACGTCGCGCTGGCCGGTGATCGCGACCACGGTCCGTCGCTCGCGCGCGAGGCGCTGGGCCACCGCGCGCGGGTCGTTCACGCCCTCGGCGCTCTCGACGCCGCGCACCACCCCGCCTGCTCCGCTGAGCACGCCGATCTCGGCGCTATTGCCCCGCAGCACGGCGATCTGGAGCTCGTCGAGCAGCCGGGTGTTGGCGCGTGTACGCAAGGTGGTTGCACCGACGCCCACCGGATCGAGCACCACCGGCGTACCGTTGGCATTCGCCTGACGGCCGGCGATCAGCATCGCATCTACCAACTCGGGGGTCAGGGTGCCGGGGTTGAGCACCAGCGCCCCCGCGAGGCCAGTCATCTCGGCGACCTCCTCAGCGGCGTGGGCCATCACCGGCGAAGCGCCGACGTGGAGTGTCACATTGGCGGTATCATTCATCACCACCAGGTTGGTGATGTGGTGGACGAGCGGCTTCTCGGCGCGAACGCGCGCCAGCGCCGCAGCAACACGATCTCCGAACAGATTCATCGCGTGCTCCTCCTTTCAACGACAATACGGCGCAGGCGCCGCGCAGCCTCTTCGGGGTCGGGCGCGCCGATCACGGCGGAGATCACCGCAACGCCCACGGCACCGGCATCGATCACCGACGCTGCATTGTCCAGCGTGATACCGCCAACCCCAACCAGGGGCAAACGAACCGCCTCCGCAATTGCGGCCAGACCGGCAAGGCCGATGGGCGGGTGCGTGTCGGGCTTGGACCGCGTGCCGAACAGATCGGCGACGCCGAGATAGTCGGCGCCGTCCCGCGCCGCCTGGCGAGCCTGGGCCACGGTCTCGACCGAAACCCCGAGCAGACGGTCGGGGCCCAGCAGTGGACGCGCGAGGTGGGCGGGCAGATCATCCTGCCCGAGATGCACGCCCTCGGCACCCAGCGCCAGCGCCACATCCAGGCGGTCATTGACGATGAGCGGCACACCGGCGGGGCGGGTCACGGTCAGGAGCGCCTGGCCCAGAGCCAGCAGTTCCCGAGCCGAGGCCGCTTTCTCCCGCAGCTGCACCATGGTTGCCCCGCCACGAATCGCGGCGCGCACAACATCGAGGAGCGGACGCCCCCCTGCCGTACGCCGGTCGCTGATCACATACACCGCGTAATCGGGAGAAGAACGGTTCATCATTGGGGGCTTCCTTCCTCAGGCATGCAAAACGCCGCTGATCGTAGGGATCAGCGGCGTAGCGCATCGCCAGTCGCTTCCCTACGCTGGTATGACCCAGGTCAGGTTCGGAGGGTCAGCGGCATCGATCGGGCCGCACTCTCAGCCAGACTCGTCTGGCTCCCCTAGCAGTGCCACAGAGTATGTGGCGCTTATGTGTTTGCTGAATTATATACCAGTTCCCCGCGTTGTGAAGCTGGCACCGCGTCGGGCGCCATTTGCCGGTTCTCAGTGCGCCGTTCCACTGAGGTGGCTCGAGCGGCCACGGCCTGATCGGCAAGCGGGGCGGCAGAGGAGATACGGGGCCAGCAGCAGCAGCGTAACGACAAAGAGCACAAGCCCGAGCAGACCAGGCGCGAGGTGCCATCGGTCCACATACCCGATGGTCCAACGGACGCCAGGCGCGGTGGCGAAGCTCGGGCTCCCGGCCAGCAGCAGCGTCCACCAGACCCAGCGCGCCCCCCCGGCGGATCCCCCCCAGCCCGAGCAGCAGCACGCCAAGCTCGTTCGAGAGCAGTACCCCACCAAAACCGGCCCGGTTGTGGGCGACCAGTACCGCCAGCCGAGCGTTGGCCTGGCGCAGCTCCTCGGCAGGGGCGCAGAGGAATGCCAGATCGGCAGCGGCCTCCTCCGCGCTCGCCTCCGGGCGGTGGGCAAGGCGAACGGCGACCCGCGTACCAGCATAGCCCCCTGCTCCACCAGCCGCTCAACGGCAGGCGACGCGGCAGACGCCGCCAGCGCTACCGGCCCGAATTCCACTGCTCCAACCCCGAGCAGCTCAGCGCGGCCAGTGCCCGCTCGTTCCCGGGCAGCTCCGCCCCGATCATCACCGGGGCCGAAAAGCGCAGGCCGAGCAGCGTGCGCGACAGGCTCGGCGAAGGCCGAGTCTGGCCCATCAGCCCGATCAGCCCCGGGCCAGCCCGATGCGCGCCCAGGCGCTGGAGCGCGCCAATGCGGAAGAGTAGCGACCGGAACAGCGTCTGGTAGATCCAGTCGGGCATTGTTGGCTTCATCCACCTGAAAGGGCAGGCCTGATAGGTGAAAACCGGAGGAACGCAGCGCGCCGCGTCCGTCCAGGGGCCGGCTTGCATCGCGGCGGTGTGCACCTCACGCATGGGCCACTGTTTATGTGAAATGTATCACTCGGGGAGAGGTTTGAACAGAGTTACTCCGGCTACGGCCAGGGCTGGTAAACGTCATAGGCGGCTGTGCACGCCGAGGCCCGCGAGGTAGCGCGTTCTGATGGGGCTTGGCCAGGCCGCACCCTATCAGAACGCGAAAATGCCTACCAGTGCTCTAAATTAGAGGCCACGGGGGTAGGAGCTGGCGAGCCGGACTAGCCTAGCTCGACGGGCACGCCGATCGAGCTGCCCCACTCTGTCCAGGATCCGTCGTAGTTGCGCACCTGCGGGTAGCCCAATAGGTACGTGAGGACAAACCAGGTATGGCTAGAGCGCTCGCCGATCCGGCAGTAGGCGATGATATTCTTGTCCGGGGTGATCCCGTACTCAGCGTAGAGCGCCCGTAGCTCATCTACAGACTTGAAGGTGCCATCGTCGTTCATCGCCCGCGACCAGACGATGTTTGCGGCGCCGGGAATGTGCCCACCGCGCTGCGAACCCTCCTGCGGGAGATGGGCGGGCGCGAGCAGCCGACCGGCAAACTCGTCGGGCGAGCGCACGTCGACGAGCGCAGCCCGGGCGGCGCCGAGGTGCTCAAGCACATCCTGCCGTAACGCGCGCAGCTCATGGTGAACGGCTGTCACCTTGTAGGTCGTCGGCGCCACGGCGGGCGCCTCAGTAGTGAGGACGTGCTGCTCGTCGAGAAGCTTCTTGCGCCCGCCATTGACCAGGCGAACATCGGCATGGTTGTAGACTTTTAGCAGCCAGAAGGCGTAGGCGGCAAACCAGTTGTGGTTGTCGCCATACAGCACAACGGTCGTATCGGAGGCGATCCCCGAGCGCGACATCAAGGCCTCGAACGCCTCGAGGGTGGGGATGTCACGGAGGATCTGGTGCTGCGTGTCGACCTTCCAATTCCAGCCGACGGCCCCTGGAAGGTGGCCGCTGTCGTAGGCGGTTGTGTCGACATCCACCTCGACAAAGCGCACCTGCGGGTCGCTCAGGTGCTCGATCGCCCATTGTGTGCTCACCAGGGCCTCTGGACGGGCGTAACCTACCTTGCTCACTGAACTCCTCCTTACTCGCAAAACAGACACTCCAATACCGCAACGGCCTTCGAGAGATGATAAAGAACGTGAAGCCTCATTGCAGCCACAATGAAGTGTAAGGGAGCGCGTTTCCAAAGACGTTTCCATTGTGCGCCACCGGCGGCTCTGCAACTTGATCGTTCCAGCGAACCGCCGGCGGCCAAAGGGGGAACGTGCCTGTTCATATTGGCGGCGAAGCCACCAATATGA
>SFCB01000060.1 GCA_004367505.1 Chloroflexi bacterium OHK40
CCCACCCGCGAGATCGCCCAGGCCCAGCCGCCGGCCCCTCCCGGCTACGTGCAGCCTCCAGGCTACCAGGATGGGGTGCCCTTCGGCGGGCAACCCGGCGCGGTGCCCTCGGCGGGTCGCCCCGCCGGTGGCGTCAGCCGGCCCGCTAGCCCGACACGCCCTGCCGCGACGGCCTACATCGTGCGCGTCGGCGACACGCTCACCGCGATTGCGTTTCGCTACTACGGGAGCGCGCGCTATGCCCCGGCGATCTGGGAAGCGAACTATGCCGTGATCGGCGCCAACCCCAACCGGATCTACCCTGGCCAGCGGCTCGTCCTCCCGAGTGTAACTCCGCGCCCCAGTGCCCCTACCGCGTTGCCCGCGCGTGGACCGATCGCCCAGCGCAGCTACTACACCATCCAGCCCCAGGACTACCTGCGCTGGATGGCGCAGCGCGCCTATGGCACCGAGGTGTTCTGGCCGGAGATCTACCACGCCAATCGGAATGTGCTCGGCCCCAACCCCGACCTGATCTTCCCCGGCGTGAGGGTCTACATTCCGTAGGGCGTAGAACGGCGAGACGCCAGGCATCGGGAGGCGGCGCATTGCCTCTCGATGCCTGGTATTACCTGCTGCTCGTGTTCCTGGCAGGAACAAGAGAGTGGCATTGTCCGCACGGAACACCCAGCGTGCAGGAGCGCGGTACCAGCGCAACGGTTTAGCGACGTACCTCCTGGCGCGTACTGAAGCAGTAATGCCCTGCCACTACCTCGTACACCGCAGCGCCGCGCTCGCGGCGTAGCAGGCGTACTCCCTCTGCCTCTGCGGCAGGAGTCTCGCCCTCATGCACCTCAGCGCCATCGACGGTCGGTACATAGACTGTGGCGGTGGTATTCGCCGGCACGATGATCTCCCACTCGAAGGCCTCATCCTTGAGCGTCCAGGCACTGCGGATCAGGCCGTAGGGCGAGCGGAGCTCCGCGCTGGCGCTCGTCAGCTCGCCGCCAGGCTGGGGGCGCATGATGATGTGCTTATAGCCTGGCCGTGCGGGGTCCGTATCGATACCGGCCACCACCGCGTAAAGCCACGCGCCGATCGCGCCATAGGCGTAGTGGTTGAAGGAGTTCATCGAGGGGTCCTGGAAGCCCCGGTCGTGGGTCCAGCCGTCCCAGCGCTCCCAGATCGTCGTTGCCCCCTGAGTCACCGAGTAGAGCCAGGAAGGCCAGGTGGTCTGGCGAAGTAGCCGGTAAGCCACATCGGTGCGGCCATTGTCGCTCAGTACCCGGTTGATGTAGGGCGTTCCGACGAACCCGGTGGAGAGGTGGTCACCACGGTGCTCGATGTCGCGCACCAACTCTTCCAGCGCTACGGGGCGTAGTTCATCGGGCAGCAGGTCGAAGTGAAGCGCCAGCACGTAGGAAGTCTGGGTAGCGCCGCCGATCAGGCCACGGCGAGTGACGAAGCGCTCCTGGAAGGCGTTGCGGATGGTCTGGAAACGGGCCTCGTAGCGTTCCGCGTCTTCGGTCTTGCCGAGGATGCGGGCAATCCGCCCAAGCAGCCTGGTGCTGTAGGCGAAGAAGGCCGTGCCGAGGAGCTCCTTGGAGGTGTTGCCGAAGCGATCGCTTGAGCCATCGAGGGCGAGCCAATCGCCGAAGCCGTGCCAGCCCTCGTAGCCGGCGTAGCAGCGCAGGCCATCGCGGCTCGTCTCGTTGAGGAACTCCACGTAGCGGCGCATGGAGTCGTAGCGCTCGGCGAGGATGGCGGTGTCGCCGTAGGCGAGGTAGATCGTCCAGGGGCAAATCACCCCGGCATCGGCCCATGCCGGGCCACCGTCGATTGTGGCAGCGGGCCATGTGGAGCGACCGTTCTTGCGCACAACCGGGTTCGGCACCACCATTGGGTAGGCGCCCTGGGGCGATTGCTCGTCCTCCACATCGCGCAGCCACTTGGTGAAGAACCCGGCCACGTCGAAGTTGAAGGCGGCGGTGGCAACAAAGACCTGGGCGTCACCTGTCCAGCCAAGGCGCTCATTGCGCTGCGGACAGTCGGTGGGTACATCAACGAAGTTGCCGCGCTGGCCCCACTCGATATTGTGCTGCAACTGGCTGATCAGTGGGTCGGAGCAGGTGAAGCTGCCTGTTTGATCCATGGCTGAGTGGAGTACCACACCGGTGATCGTGTCGCGGGTGGGCGTGCCGGTGAGGCCGCTCAGTTCCACGTACTGGAAACCGTGGAAGGTGAAGCGTGGCTCCCAGATCTCTTCGCCCGTGCCCTTGAGGGTGTAGTGGTCCTCCTGTTTCGTGGTGCGCAGGTTGGTGAGGTAGAGCGTGCCGTCGGGGTTGAGCATCTCGGCGTGGCGCAGGGTGATCGTGCTGCCGGCATCGCCACTCACGCGGATGCGTAGCCGCCCGACCATGTTCTGGCCCATGTCGAAGATCCACTTCGAGCCATGGCCTTCCTTGAGCTCGCGGGGCTCGGCCACGGGCCGGATCTCGCTGATGCGCTGCACCGTCGGGCCGCGCATGGCGCTCAGGATGATGCCGGGGTCGGGAAAGGTTTCCACGGCCAGCCACTTTCCATCATCATAGCCGGGGGCATCCCACCCGGTGAGCTCACGGCGGGCGTCGTAGCTCTCACCCATGATGATGTCGGAGGCCAGGATGGGCCCATAGGCGCCCTTCCAGCCAGGGCCAGTAGCGATTGTCTCGCTGCTGCCGTCTGTGTAGTGCACCACGATCTGAGCCAGGAACTTCGGTCGGTCGCCATAGCGCTGGCGCTCCAGCCAGCCCACATGCCCGGCGTACCATCCATCGCCAAGGATGGCGCCCAGTACATTCTCGCCCTGGCGCAGTTGACCGGTGACATCGTACACCTGGTACTGCACGCGGGTGTGGTAGTCGGTCCAGCCCGGGGCGAGCACGTCGGCACCGACTACGGCGCCGTTCAGGTGGGGCTCGTAGACGCCGAGGGCGGTGGCGTAGAGGCGCGCGCGCGCCACGGGCTTGCTCACGTTGAACCTGGTGCGTAGGAAGGGCGCGGGACTGGTTGTGAAGGGCCCGCCGACGATCAGCCCGCCAACCCACTCGCCTCGCCACTCGGCCCGATCGAGTAGCCCGGCCTCCCAGAAAGCTGGTTCGCTGTAGGCCGAGGGCTGCCCGTCGCCGTCCCACACTCGTACCGTCCACCAGACGCGCTCACCGCTCGCGAGGGCCGGGCCGCCATAGACGACACCGAGCGACTGGTCCGACACAACCTTACCGCTATCCCAGCGGTCGCCCTGTTCGGCCGCGAGGGCCTCGGGGCTGCTCGCTACCAGTACCTGGTACGCGCTCTGCCGCGCCCCGCGCCGGTCGGACTCGATGACCCAGCTCAGGCGTGGGTGCGCTATGTCGAGACCGATGGGGTTGACGAGATGCTCGCAGCGCAGCCGGGTGATCTGAAGTTCTGTAGCCATGCCTCTTCCTGACACTAGTGTGGAACCGACACTCTACCAGCGAACAGACGCACTGGACCCTGCAGGCCGCTCGGTTCCTGCGGGGCGTAGCGCGAGAAGAAATCGGGGTGTTGCTTCACCAGGGTGTTCGTCACCTCTACACGCAGCCTGTTCGTGCCGGGGCACAGCAGGCCGCTAACCGCGAAGCGGTAGGGCGGGCAGATGCGCACGCCAGCATGGGCACCGTTCACCCAGACCTCGGCCGTTTCATGCACCGCCCCCAGGTCGATCACCGCCGGCCCATCCTGCGCCCAGGTGAAGCTCGTCTCATAGCGGAACGTGCCGGAGAAGGCCGGCAGCAGGTCGGGCGCGCTCATGTCGCGCAGCTCGGCCAGCGACTCCCGTGGCTCGAAGGCCGGGTAGCTGGTCGTGCTGGCGATCGCCAGCTCCCAGGGCCCTTCAAGTGTCTGCACGTGGGCAAGCTCTACGGGCGCATCTGCCGCCGGCAGAGCTCCTGCGCCGATCACCAGGAGCTGCGACTCGTAGGGGCTCAGCCGCAGCACGATGCGCTGACCCTCACCCTCGCGCTCGGCCAGGGCTGCAACCAGCCGGTTGGTGAAGGGGTCGTACACCAGCGGACGGCCCGTCAGCGGCAGATGCAGCGTGGTCGCGATCAAGGTGTGAGGGTGCTCGTTCACCAGCATGAATACGTCAAAGTCGGGGTGCCGTACGTGATAGTAGCGCAAGGAGGGGACCGCATCCGCCGCCGTGATCTCGTAGCAGCCGAGGTCGCGTAGTGTCTGCGCCAGGCTATCGAGGGCGATGACCCGCCCGGCTGTGGCCAGGCGCGCGCACAGCTCGGGGGCTGCGTCCTCGCTCGCCCGCTCCGGCAGGCGCTCCACAAACAGCAGCGGCAGGCCCGCCTCCGCCAGTTCGGCCAGGCGTGCCAGCAGCGCGCGGGGCAGCGCCTCGCTGGCGGGCACCACGAGGCAGCCGTAGCGCTCATCGGCGGCCATGAGGTGTCCATCGGTTACGGCGACGCCATCCAGGAGCAAGTCGGCGGACAGCACGTCGCAATCGATCTGGTCGCGCAGCAGTGCCCGCACCGGTGTGTGGAAGGGCATCCAGGCGCCGGACCACTCGGCCTCGGCGTGGTAGAGCACGGCGGCCGGAGCGATATGGCGACCGCCCGAGAGTAGGTGGGCCACACGGTTAGTGTAGAGGTTCAACTCGCGGTAGAAGCGGAACTGCGGGTTCTGGCCACGGGCGTACATGTGCGGCGGGCAGTCAGGGTCGGGGAACTCGGCCTGAGAGAAGGCGTGGGGCACGAAAAAGTTCACGCCTCGCACCAGCATGTGGTCAGTCATCCACTTCATCAGCCGCAGGCCCTCGCGCCAGCCGTAAGCGCCGAACACCTCACACATGGCCCGTCCGCGCTTCTTGGGGTCGAGGTGGGCGAGGGAGGAGGCCAGCTTGCCGAGGCCGTAGTGGAAGAAGGCGCCGTCGGCGTCGCCGGCCACTTGCGCGAAGGGCCCGCTGTCGAAGCCGGGCACCAGCTGCCAGAGCACCACATCGATCCCGGCCATGTCCTGGCCCCAAAGCGCGCGGAAGAAGTGCCCCGCGCCGCAGCCCAGCCGTGCGTGGACCCCATTGTCCTCCAGCACGTGGCCGATGTACTCCACGCCCCGGGCCCGGCACCAGTCGCCGATCTGGGCAGTGAAGTTCTCGGCGTAGAGCCGGCTCACCACCTGCATATAGGCGAAGCGCACGGCATGGGTGCGCGTCCCGCCCTCGTGCCACAGGAGCGGCAGGAAGCTGCGCCACTCCGGGCCTAGCTCAGCCGCAAGCAGCTGGGGGAACTCGGCGCACCACGGCAGATCGAGCCCGGCCTTGCCCAGCTTCGACTCGTAGTCGAACACCTCGCGATCATTGTAGAAGCCAGGCTCGTCGGAGAAGAAGCCGGCGAAGGTCTGCCCGAAATCGTCCTTGTAGCGGGCGTAGAAGGACTCGTACACGGTGTCGATCAGAACGCGCACGGAGGGAGCCGACAGATAGTTGACGTAATCTTTGTGGCGCTCGCTACCGCCATCCGGGGTGGCGAAGAGCAGGAAGATTCGCCAGAAGCCGGCTGGCGCGTCCCAGCGCAGTACACCATCCTCGATGTGCTCGGTGATGTCGATCAACTCGCCGGTGAGCCGGTCGCTTGTCTCCTCCCGGGCGGCCGCTACCGCCGCCACCAGGGTGCTGTGGCGTATGCTCCGGCGCATCGGCTGGACCAGCCAGGGCGCAAGCGGCACGGCGGCACCCGACTGTGGCCCGAGCAGATCCAGGTGGCACTCCTGAAGGAAAAGCCGCCGCAGTTCCAGCGGGGCCGTGGCAAGGCGTCCGGCGGCGTGGCCGGTAGGGAAGTGGTCGTCGTCGAGCACCCAGACGCGCATCCCGAGGCGGCGGGCCTCGGCCATGATCAGGTCGAAGTCGCGCCACCAGTGCGCGCCGAGGAAGTCGGGGTGAGGGCGTGCCTCCACGCACACGGCGCGGATGCCCGATTCGGCCACGCGGGCCAGTTCCTCGGCGATCACCTCGGGGGGCTCGCCGCGCTGCCAGAGGAAAGGGGCGATGTAGTTAGCTTCTGCGCCGCGCAGTACTTCATGAAGACGGTCGCTCATGCTCTTTCTCGAATGCGCCTCGGCGGCGTGCATTGTGTGTATCCAGCGTGCAGGAACAGGGCGGGGAAAGCCTTGTCAGATGGTATCCGGCATGCGGACCACCGCTGGCCCCCGCAGGGTGCGCTCCGGTGCGAAGGCGCAGGGCGGGGAAAGCCCTGTCAGGTGGTGTCCGGCATGCGGACCACTGCCGGCCCCCACAGGGTGCGCCGCGCACCGGCCTTCACCGGTCAGTCCACTCGGAGGGTGAGCTCGTGGCGCCCGGGGCCCAGCCTCTGCGACGGTTGCCCGGCGAGCTCAATCACGACCGGCACGGGCGACTCGACCAGCACTCGCTCGGCGTCTACTTCGACCGTGATCGGGCCGTAAGCCGTGGGGGCCGCGCCCTTCGCCCAGGTGAGAGGGCCGAGACGTGGGGCCACGCGGGCCAGCGTGTAGCCGGGCTCAGCCGGGGTGATGCCCAGGGTGTAGAAGATCATATCGCGGGTTGGCGTGCAGCTCCAGCCGTGGACGTGGGTGCCCCACCCCCAGCACTCGCCGATGGTGTCGTAGCCGTTGGTCAGGAACTGCGTCCATCGCCGGTACAGGTTGGGGAGCATGTCGGCCCTGCCGGCCTGGGCCACGGCGTCGTGCACGGTGTAGCTCATAAAGGGCTCGGCGATCACGATCTCCCGCTCGGCGTCCCAGTCGATCTCGTAGATCCCCTGGAACTGCTTCTGCATCTTCTCTGGCGAGTAGTCGCCCTCTGCGCCGGTCCAGGAGCGCACCACCAGCCGCGCCGGGTCGGTGATTGTCGCCACGATGCGGCCCCAGCGCTCTGCTGGCGCAAGGCCCGAGACGATCGCCAGCGCGCCGGCCAGTTGGCTCATCTCCGGCCGCCGCTCGCCTTCCACGATGTGGTCCACATACGAGCCGCGCGCCTCGTCCCAGAAGACATCGAAGCCCGCCCTGGCTCGCTCGTAGAGGCCCTCGGCCCAGCGCTGGCTGCTGCGCTCCTCCAGCCAGGCGGCCATCTCGGCAAACTCGCGCAACCCCCGCGCCCAGAGCGCCGTGAGGATCGAACTCGTGTCGTTGACCAGCACGCTGGACCAGTCCACCAGGTTCCACTCGGGTACATCCTTCAGCACACCTTCCGCCGTCTGGTAGGGGGTGTACCAGCGCAGCACCCGCTCCACTGTGGGCATCAGGGCCTTGACGGCGTCCCGGTCGCCGCTGAAGCGGTAGCGGTTGTAGACGCCGTGGACCCAGTTCAGTGCCCAGTCGGGGATGGTGAAGGCGCCGCCGGCCTCGATCTCGCCTACAACGCTCATCGGGAGGATGCCGTCGGAGCGGGGCGAGTTGCCGAGGGTGAGGTAGTGCCAGGCCAGGCGCCAATCGCCGTTGGTGGCCAGGTGTACCATCTGATGCACCACACCATCGCCTACCCAGGCTCGCTGCTCGCGGGTGGGGCAATCAATGAAGGCGTCGTGGGAGTTGAGCTGCACGGTCCGCACACCCGCAGCGAAGATCCGGTTCAGCTCCTCGTCGTCGCACCTGAAGGCCGTTCCGTCCTGCCACGGGTAGAGCTGCTCGCGCACCGCAAAGCCCCGCAGCGTGATCTGCCCCGTGGTGCCGTGAGCCAGGATGTAGGCGTAGCGGAAGCCATTGGAGTCGAAGAGCTCGAAGCGATCGTGGGTACCCCGCGCGATGTAGCGCGTGCCGGCGTGCTGGGCGCCGAAGCGGCCAGGGCCTTTGATCGGCTCCTCCACGTAGGAGAGGTCGAGCATCGTGCCAGCGGGGGCCTCGAGCTCGAGCCCCACCAGGCCAGAGACGATCCGGCCCATGTCCATGGTCAGCCGTGCGGCCCCGCCTGCGGGGATGTCGATGGTGAGCGGCAGCTGCGCGGCCTGGGCCGCCTGCGAGACTGGCAGGGTTAGCGCGGCCTCGACGCGCTTCACCGGGTTATTGATCGACACGTCTACCGTGCCTGCCAGGGTCTCGCGCTGAATAGCCGCAGGTGTCCTGAGCTCGCCGTCCAGGGGCGCGATCGGGCGCGGGAAGAGCGGCCCGTAGGGGTCGGTGGGCGGCTGGGTGCGGGCAAAGCCACCGATGTGTACGGCGGGCACCACCTGGGCTGCGCCCCAGTTGCTGTCGTCGAAGCCGCCCATGTGCCAGCCGTGGGGGAAGCGCCGGGCGTCGAACAGCTCGATCGGCACCCCACCGCCGAGCGGGTCGGCCTCACTAGCGGCCAGGCTGTCCCAGGCGTCGCACTTGCGGGCGCGCCAGCTGCCGTCGCTCACCACCCAGCCCGCCGGGCCGAGGTTGGCCTCGAAGACCAGCACCCCAGTTTTGCCCAGGGTGAGGTTGGGTGTGGCGGGCATCCAGAACGACTTCGGTGTGCCGTAGTACTTTACATAGATCGCGATCAGGTTCGCGCCGGGCCGCAGGTACGGGGCCAGGTCAACCAGGTCGTAGTGCAGCCGGCGGGGCTGGCTGCGCACGGGGCCACGGCTCACCTCCCGCCCGTTGACGTAGAGCAGGTAGCGCGAGTCGGCGCTGAGGCGGGCCGGCGCCCGCTCGGGCACGCTGTCGAGGTGAAAGGGCTTGCGGAAGAGACCGTGGGCCTCGGGGGCGTGCGGATCACTACGCGCGGCCATGAAGCCGCTCGGCGCAATCGGTTCCTCGGGCACCCAGATCCAGTGGCCGCGCCAGCGTATGGGCGCAAAGTCATCGGGGGTGACTGGCGCCGGGTGAACGGCTATTTCCTGCATGGGGTTATTCCTCTTCGCGCAGCAGCCGCGGTGCCGCCAGCAGCCCTGCTGGCTTGAGTCGGTACTCGTAGCTCCAGTCGTCGCCGGTGGTGCGCCAGGCGTTGGGGCCGAACCAGAAGGCGCGCTCATCGGCGTTGTGGACGCAGCCGAAGGTATTCACCCGGCTGCCGTAGGCGGTGATGTCGAGACGATGCTCGCCCGGCGCCAGCGCGCCCAGCGCAAGCTCAAAGGGCGCGAAGGCGATTGGCCCCAGGCGTCGCCCGTCGAGGTTCGCCGCAAGCAGCGGAGCCTGGAACTTCGCGGCCCGCAGCGTGAGCGGAGCACCTCGCCCCTCCACGGTGCAGTGATAGGTGACATTGCCGCCGTAGAACGGCAACCCCTGGCTCGTCCAGTCGCCGAAGGCCAGTTCGCGAACCGGGGCGACAACCCGTGCCCGGCTGCCTGCCACCACAACGCCGAAGTCGCCGAGGAGGTAGCCGTACTCCAGCGAGCTCTTGCGCCGGTAGGGCAGCGTAAGCACCAGCTCGTGGGCCCCGGCCTCAAGTCGCGGGAGGGGCAGTGCCTGGATGGCCTCGTCAACGTACCAGCCTGTGGCTTCGGCCGCCACCGGTGCGCCGTCGAGGGTAATCGTCATCTCCCCGGGCCGTTCCACGGCGAGTAGCGGCGCCTCCACGGGCGCGTCCACCTGGAGGGCAAAGCGCAGGCTCAGGCTCTGGGCCGGTGGCCCCTCAGGCTCCACCCAGGGCTGGGCAATGCGGTTGATGCGGATGGGGTAGCCGAGTCGGGCCCGCACCAGGTTGTCGATGCGCAGCAGTTCCTCGGCCGGCTGCCACGCGTCATCGCCCAGGCGCCACTCGGCCTGGTCGAGCAGCAGCACATTGGGCTCGGAGAGCGTCACGGGCACGGGGCCAGTGAGGCGGCCGACCTCGATGAGGCGGGGCCTGGCGTGGGCGGCGGGGCGCCTGGCCTTCACCTCCAGCCCTGCTGCATGGGCTGGCGCGGGCTCCAGGGCGAGCAGTAGGTGGCCGTGCGCTGTGAAGTCCCACTCCAGCAGAGTCTTCCCATCGCGGTGGCTGGAGGCCAGCAGCTGAGTCTCGCCGGTCAGTGTATCGAGCAGCGTAGTCTGCCATTCGCCCCGCAGGGTGATCAGCACGCCCTCGCGGGGCCGCTCGCGGTCGAGGTTGCAGAGGAACACATAGCGCCGTGTGCCGTCCACGCGGATCTGGTGAAGCAGTGAGTCCGCGCGGCGACCGTCGGCGAGTTGGGCACCTATGTCGCGCAGGTGCTCCACGGCCGCCAGGATCGCCTCGCGTTCCAGCGGCACCCATGTAGAGCGGGTGGCCAGTTCCTGCGCCCGCGCCGAAGGCTCGGCATCCACCAGGGAGGGCACCTCACCGGCGAAGATTACCAGTCCGCCGGCCTCACGGAAGCGCTCCAGCCGCTCCAGCGTCGTCGCACGGATCGTGCGCATCCCTGGCACAATCACCGCGTCATAGCTGGCCTCGCCCACCACAAACAGCGCGCCCTGGGCGTCCCCTGCCCCCTGTGTTGGCAGCAGCGACTCCGCCACATAATCGAAGTCGATCAGGCCGTGGAGCAGCCACTCTGCCAGGCCAGCGAAGACCCGCTCGCGCGCCTCACGCTCGACGGCGGTATGCTCCAGGGGGCCGTAGCAGAGCCAGTAGGACTCGATCGGATGCACAACAGCGACACGAGCGAGGCCATGGCCACGGGTAAGGGCGGTGTTCAGGCGGGCGAAGTGGTCCTCAACCAGGCGGTATTCACGCCACCAGGGGGCGTGATCGCCGATCGATGCCGGGTAATCGCGCTTGGCCTCGCCGCCCATGGAGACCCAGGTGAGGTGATGGACGCGTACGGTCACGCCGAGGGCCGCCTGCCAGTCGCCCTGGGCCTTATGACCCACGAAGTCGTAGTCCCAGTTCGTCACGCCGTAGAGCTCGCTGAGCACGCCAGGACGCCCATACTGGCGGGCGACACTCTGGGCCTGCTTGGCGGTGGTGTACTCGCGGCGGTCGCAGAGCATGTCGATGCCGGGAAGTTGGAAGAAGGCCAGGGAGTGCATCGCCTCGCCGATCGCGGCCGTCTGCGACTCCAGAGTCGGTTCCTCCATCATGTGGCCGGTGAGGGCGATGCCGTGGTCGGCGCACCACGCAGACAGAGTGCCAGCGAAGGTCCTGGCGAAGCGGTCGGTCACGTGGGCGTGATAGCGGTAGCGGGCCAGCGAGGCCTGCCCTCCAGGCAACTCCCAGAAGAGCTCGGGCAGCACATCTTCGAGGCGCTGGCCATAGCTGGCTGCGAAGCTTTCCGGGAGGTCGTCGGTCCAGGGGAGAATGCAATCGCGTGGTTCGTCGGCGCGGCCCAGGCCCTGTTTGCGGGTGAGCTGGGGCTCATCGGTAAAAATCGCGGGCACCAGCCCCCCAAAGTCGTCGCCCAGCAGTTCGTAGTAGGGCTCGTGGGTCGTTTGGATAAAGCGCTCAATCGCCGGGCGACTCAGGGTGTCTACGTAGCTCTGGTAGTTGTAGCGCGCACTCGTGGCCTCCGTCTCCACGTAGGCGTACCATACCGTGGTGCCCGCCGGCGGCGCCTCGCCCGCGCCAAGGCGGCCATAGCTTGCGAGTCGCCCCTGTTTAAGATTGACATAATACTTGGCGAGTAATGAACCTTGCTCGGTGCGGGTGGCGGGCGCAGGGCCAATCACCGCTTGCTCGGGCCCACGCGCCTCAGCGGCGCCGTAGGGCCTGGGGGTAAAGCGCAGATATTTCGCGCGGTGCTGATGCTCGGCGGTTACCAGCCCACCGCCAAAGCCGGAGGGCCAGCAATCCTCGTCGTAGAGCCAGGCGAGCAGCCCTTCGCGGCGGGCGTGTTCGGCGCAGGCCCGCACCAGCCGAAGCCACTCAGGGCCCATGTAGGGCGTCTCCAGGCCAGTGCGAGAATGGATGTGGAAGCCGCCCATGCCCATCGTCTTGAGCACATCGATCTGTTGGAGCAGGCGGCGTTCGGTGAGCGCACAGTTCCAGGACCAGAAGGGCGCCCCACGGTACTCGGCGCTGGGCGTACGGAAGAGCTCGGGGTTAAGCACTGGCTCAACACTTCTGGGGTAGAGGTTCATGAGGCCTTTGTGCTGGCTACTGGCGTAAGCGGAATTGCCCCGCCGGCACGGTGCTTCTGTGCCGCAGGGATCGCTGGGTCGTAGAGGTGACACTTGACCATACGCCCATCGGGCACGAGATTCGTGGGTGCCACGCGTGAGCATACATCCATCGCGAAGGGACAGCGGGTGGCGAACTTGCAGCCGGTGGCCGAGAACTCATCCAGTTCCTGGCGGGCGAGCGCCACTTTCTCCGTCCAGCGCATGCGCGGGTCTGGTTCGGGCACCGAGCTTTTCAGGATCTGGGTGTAGGGATGGAGCGGGTTGCCAAGGACTTGTTCGGCCGGGCCCAGTTCTACCACCCAGCCTCGCAGCATCACCGCAATACGGTCGGCGGCGTAATACGCAGTGGCCAGATCATGGGTAATGTAGATAACACTCACGCCCTGCTGCTGCTTCAGATCGCGGAAGGAGTTAACGATCGCCATGCGCAGCGAGGCATCGAGCATAGAAACAGGCTCGTCGGCCACCAGCAGCGAGGGGTTCGTAGTAAGGGCGCGGGCAATCGCGGTACGCTGCATCTGGCCACCCGAGAGCTCGTTCGGGTAGCGGCCCTTGATCTCCTTCAGTGAGAGGCCAACCGTGTGCAGCGCCTGGTCGATATGCGCATCCACCGTCGCCCTGGTGGCAGTGCCAAAGTTTAAGGCTGTTTCGTAGAGGTAGCTCTCAATCTTCTTGAGCGGGCTAAAGGCAGCGAAGGGATCCTGGAAGATCGGCTGAACCTCTTTCATGAACCAGATGCGTCGCTCCCGGGCCGAGAGGCGTGTCATATCGCGGCCCTTGAAATGCAAGTGCCCGGCGGAAGGCACGACCTGACCGAGGATCATCCGGGCCAGGGTTGTCTTGCCGCTCCCGCTCTCGCCCACCACGGCCAGAATCTCGGGGCGGTCGGCTGCGATCGCGAGCGTCACATCGTCTACGGCCACGAAGCGAGAGGTGGCCAGCCCACGGCGAACGGTGAAGACTCTGGAGAGCTGTTCGAGTTTCAGCAGCGCCTCGGAGGTCGTCATCGTATCGCTCCTTCCGGGCCGCCAGCCGACCGAGCACCGCCGGGTGATGGTCGCTGGGGCGTGAGCTGCGTGTCGGTGGCCAGTGGGCGAGGTTCAGCATTTGCAAGGCGTGCGGCAATCCGGCCCATACGCTCCTCGTTTATGAGCCAGCAAGCCACACGGTGGTTGGGGCCTACCTGCTCGATCAGAGGCACCTCGGTTTTGCATACCTCCATCGCGTAGGGGCAACGGGGGTGGAAACGGCAACCGCCGGGTGGGTTGTCGAGGGCCGGAGGGCGACCGGGGATGCTCACCCGCTCGGAGCGATCATCAATCTTTGGCAGCGAGCGGATGAGGTGCTGGGTGTAGGGGTGGCGGGGTTGGGCGAAGATCGTAGGCGTGTCGGCCTCCTCCATCAACTGGCCGGCGTAGAGCACCGCCACGCGGTCGGTGAGATTGGCATGCACGCCCATGTCGTGAGTTACCACAACCATGGTATTACCTGCGCGCTCGCGGATCTCCTGGAGCAGCTGGATCACTCCGCGCTGTACCACCACATCGAGGGCCGTGGTGGGCTCGTCGGCCACGATCAGGCGTGGCGAAAGGATCGTCGCTAGCGCGATCGTGACCCGCTGGCGCATGCCGCCAGAGAGCTGATGCGGAAAGGATCCGAGTACTTTGTCGGGCAGCCCGAGCTCGACGAGGTAGGCTCGCACCCGCTCGTCGATCTCGCGCCTGGGGGCGCGCACATGGGCGCCGATGAAATCGCGGAAGGTATCGCGGATGCGGCGCACCGGGTTCAGCACGTGCATCGAGCCCTGCGGCACGTAGGAGAGCTCTTTCCAGCGCATGGCCCGCAGCTCGGCCTGGCTGAGTGAGGCCATGTCCACCGGTTCACCCTCGAAGTTGTAGGTGACCGAGCCACCTACGATCGTCAGCGGGGGGGTGAGCATGCCGAGTAGCACCTTGAGCAGGGTTGACTTGCCGCAGCCCGACTCGCCCGCGATGCCGTAGATCTCATTCTGGCGGATGGCGATCGACAGCCCATCCACCGCCTTCACCGTGCGTCGCACACCATAGGCTTCCGTAATGTAGTAAGCGCGCAGATCGTTAATATTGGCGACGATATGCATCAGGCACCTGTCCCTTTCGCTGCCAGGTTCTTCAGGCGCGTTCGCGGGTCGAGGAAGACTGCGAGGGCGCTGGAGACCAGGTAGAAGGCTACCACGACCACGATCGTGATCCCGATCGGTGCAAGCAGCCACCACCAGCGGTTGGCCAGCAGGGCCTGGTAGTAGTTGGCCCAGTAGATCATGGTGCCAATCGTGGGCAGCGAGACATTCGAGAGGCCGAGAATGGCGAGGGTGATCTCCAGGCCGATCGCGTAGAGAAATCCGCTCACCATGTCGGCGAGCGTGAAGGGGATGAGAAATGGAAAGTGCTCGTGCCAAATGATCTTCAAGCGGCCCATGCCCGAGAAGATGGCTGTCTGGGTGAACTCCTCCTCGCGCAGAGCCAGGATCTGAGCGCGGTAGCGCTTGGATGGCCAGGCCCAGTCAAGCAGGCCGAGCAGCACCCCGAGTTGCACCATGCCCAGGTTACCCTGGAGGATCGTGGCGATCAGAATGATCAGCGGCAGTACCGGGATGACAATAAATGTATCAGTAAAAGCTGAGAGCACCCGGTCGGTGAGGCCGCCCACATATCCCGCAAAGGTGCCAATCAGCACTGCGATCGCTCGGCTCACCAGCACCGCAATCCCGGCGATGATCAGCGTGTTGCGGATGGCAAAGGTCGCCTGCCAGAAGACATCCTGGCCGAGGGCAGTGGTGCCAAAGACATACTCCCGCGAGGGGGGGCGGTTGTTTGGCACCTCGCGCCGGGCGAACTGGTCGTAGGGTGAGACAAAAGAGAGTGCTACCAGCACCAGGATCAGCAGGAGCATCCCCGCTCCCCAGCGAAAGGAGGGGCTGAACCTGAACATGTCACGGATGACTGTCATAAGCGGAGCCTTTTTCAGCAACCTGCTATCAAACCTTGTGCAAGAGGTGGTATGATTGCCTGCCTCTGGCGCTACCGACTCAACTCCCCGCCCCACCACGGGATCACCACGGTGATTTCGCGGCCTCGCGATCCCGCGCAAACGCCCCTGGGGCCGTTTGATCCCGCACGATCAGTGTGGTCGGCCACTCCCCGGTGTCGGATTCGCGGTTCTGCACTCACTGGTAGCGTACCCGTGGGTCAAGCAATGGATAGATCAGATCGGCGATCAACACCGCAGTGGCAATGCCGATGATCGAGAAGATCGTCACGCCCATGATCAGGTTGAAGTCGGCCTGCAGGATGGCGGTGTAGAGCTGGAAACCGATGCCGGGGTATGAGAAGACCACCTCGGTAATCAGGGCACCGTTGAAGAGCGCACCGAGCGAGAGGGCCAGGTCGGTGACCTGGGGTAGCAGGCTATTGCGCAGCACATAGCGCCCGATAATCCTGGGGGTGGGCACAGCGGCCAGCTCGGCGTAACTCACATAGCTGCTAGCGATCACCCGGCCGGCGAGGGCCTTGGCGATCAGGAAGCGGAAGGAGGTGCCGAGCAACACCAGCGAGAGTGCGGGGAGGAAGGCGTGGCGCAGGATGCTGCCGATGTAGGCCAGGGTAAAGCCGGGCCGCCCGGTGGCACCACCAACCAGTGGGAAGATCGGGAGATAGTAGGCGAAGGCCATCACGAGCAGCAGCGAGAGAATAAAGTAAGGCACCGGGTAGATGACAATCAGGATTTTGTCGAGCGTCTGCGACCAGAGCTTGTTTGGGTAGTAGGCGGCGAGGGTGCCGAGCAGGATGCCCAGGGTCCACGAGATCAGGATGGACGTACCGAGCAGTCCTATCGTCCAGGGCAGACCGTTGGCGATGATGGTCGTAACGGGCGTAGGAAAGGCGCCGAGTGAGGGACCGAGATCGCCCTGGAACAACCGGCCCCAGAAGCGGAAATATTGCTCGACGGGTGAGCCCTGGAGCCCATACATATCGCGGATAGCATTCTGGAAGCTCTCCATGGCCCGTGGGTCGATGGCGGTGTTGGCGGTCACCCGTCGCAGTGTCTGCTCCACCGGATCGCCGGGAAGCAACCGGGGGATGGTAAAGGTGATCGTTACGCCAATCACAATCACGACCAGCCACTGGAGCAAGCGAGGCAGGATGTATGTTTTGAGCAGATCCATCGTGTGCCTCCTGGAGCCCTGCCAGGCGCGCTGGTGCACCTGGCAGGGCTGCTAGCAGCCTACTGCTTCGGTTTCAGGTCGGCGAAGGTGAAGCGCCCGCCCATGAACCAGTAGAGCGGCTGGCGCGTTGGGTTCTCGTTGGTGGGCCAGCCGGTCCAGTAGGTGTCGTCGAAGGAGGTGAACTTCTTGAAGCTGATGGTGTTCGTGGTGAGCATATTCTCCACCCAGTACTTCATGGCCTCCTGGCCGAGCTCCGGCACACGTGGATCATCGGGTGAGAGCGTCGCCAGTTCGTCGATGATCGCGTCGAGCTCAGGGGCCTTGAAGCGCACCGAGTTGGTGCTGCCCATCGTGGTCGCGTCGGTGCCGATTGGCGCCAGGTTGCGGCCGTGAACGTTATTCAGGGCCTGCCAGAGGTCGGAGTTGGCATTCACCGGCAGCATGCCCCACGAAGAGGTGGCTTCGAAGTCGCCGGTGCTCTGGCGTGTGGTGTAGGGATTGCGCTCCAGCGCCTCGATCTCTACCTCGATGCCGAAGGCCTGCATCTGGTCCTCGAAGCCAGTAGCCAGGCGATAGACATCATTCTCATCAGGTGCGGCCAGCATGCGGATCACGAAGGGCTCGCCGTCGGGCTTGCGCCACATGTTGTCGCTACCCCTGGTGAAGCCGGCTTTGAGCAGGAGCTTCTCGGCGGCCTCCGGATCGTACTTCCACCAGCCCATGCCGAAGCGGTTGCGCAGGCCCTCGGTGTCGCTGTCCTCGGGCACATTGTAGCCCTGCTCGCGGGCCCAGGCAGCGATCTTCTTTGGCACATCAGGGTCGTAGGGCTGGTAGCTCTCGCCATTGCCCAGGTCGATCGTCAGCTCCTTCAGCCAGGGCTCCAGCGGCACGTGGTAGAGCTCCATCAGCAGGGTGGTGGCCGGCAGCGGCAGCGGGGTGACGCGGGTGACGCCGCCGATATAGTTCGTCTGCAGGTCCACAATGTCGGTGGCCAGGGTCAAGGCCCAGCGCACGTCTTTGTTGTCGAAGGGGGCTACGGTGTGGTTGAAGCCGAAGAAGCGGTAGTCGAGCTCGTTGGGGTAGGCCCAGGGGAAGTCGGCGAACCAGGAGCGCATGGTGGGCGTGCTGCCCTGGATGGCCTGGAAGGCTTCGATGTCGGCGTCGAAGAGAATGTCGAGGTTATGGCGCGAAGCCGCGATGGCCTTCTTGGCGCTGTCGCCGTAGAAGATCGTCAGGATGTACTCGGGGCCGGGGTTGCCGGTCACCATGCCCACCGTGGTCGCCTGCCAGTCTTCGCGGCGCTTCCAGAGTTCCCAGAAGCCGTTCGGGTCACGCTCCTGGGGCACGTAGGCACCCAGAGAGACCGGCGGGTTGAAGGTGAAGGTGAGCGGGTCCTCCGCCGTCTCCCAGATATGCTTGGGCATGATGTAGACGGCATTGTAGCGAGCGGTGAAGAAGGTGTGGAAGCGGGGGTTGGCCTCCTTGAGCGTAAAGACCACAGTGGTGGGGTCGCTCGCGACTACGCGCTCGGTGTAGAGGCCGAGGTTCGTGCCAAAGAGCATGCCGGGGGTGTTGATCAGCGTCTCAACGGTGAAGACGACATCGTCTGCCGTGAATGCGACCCCGTCCGACCACATTACGCCCTCCCGCAGCTTCACCGTCATCTCGGTGAAATCGTCGTTGTATGTGGGCGGCTCGGCAGCCAAGCCGTTGATCCACGTGCCGGTCTCCTGATCGAGGTACCAGAGCGTGTCGTAGAGCAGGCCCTGGCGGGTGGGTGTGGGCGGGCCAGGTACAAAGAAGTTGTAGTTGTCTACTACGCTATAGCGGAAGATCTGGTCCACCACCAGCACACTCTCGCGGGGCACATCCACGGGCAGGTCGGAGCTGGCCGAGGGTTCGGCCGGGGCGGGGGGCTGGGTGGCAGGCGCGGCTGGGGCGGCGGTTGCTTCGCCCGCTGGGGTATCTGGCTCGGCTGTGCTCTGGGCGGCGGGTGGGGTGCTGCATGCGGCGAGCAGTACACTCAGCGCGAACAGCATGGCCAGCAGGACGCGGAATCGACCCATTCTGAACCTCCTTGTCGCAGGAGACGATCGCACCGGACCATTCCGGAGCGAGAGCGGTGGGTTGGGTGCGCCGGGGGCGTGGCCGCACGAGTCAGGCCTGGCTTGCACGGAGCAGGGCCGGGGCTGCGTGCAGGAGCGCCCGTGGGTGATAGCGTGGTGCCAGTTGGCGGCACAGCAAAGCCTACCGTGCGCCTCACGGTCGCCGGCGTGTCTGCGATGGACCACAGCGTAGCCCGTAACCGCACGAAGCCAGGTTCCGCACGGTGAGCAGGCACTGTCCGGGAGCGCTACGCTCCCGGTGCTGGTGGCCCGAAAGCCCTGTGGACGACCGTAACGTGGTACGAGATCAAAGGTGCGCCCTCGCGGCGTCTATCGATTCACGGCGAACGGTATGCTGGCAGTATAGCCGCCCGGCCGTCGGGATATGGTATGCTAATTTGACGTTTCGGGTTGACGATTTTGCTGTCTTTTGACCGCGCGCACTGACGCGCTGGGAGGTGCTATGGTCGCTGCGAGGCCGTCGTACGCGCTTCTGGTCGGGCTGCATCAGCTCATCCATCCCGCAGGTGCTCGTGGTAGACGGTATCTTGCAGCCTGGTCCTAGCCGTGGGTCAGCCAGGGGCCATGGGACGGTCATAGACAGGGCGGAGGTGGGCGGTGCTGCGAGGGCTCTGGCAACGTTGGGGTTTCCAGGCACGCCTGCTGCTGAGTATTCTGCTGGTGCTGGCTGTGACGATCGCGGCCAGCGGTCTGCTCTTCTACCTCAGCTCGGCGGCCACGATCGATCGTCAAACCTTCGATCTCACCGGCAATACGGTGAGCCAGATGACCCGCAGCGTCGATCTCTACATCGAGAATATCGACCGGCTCTCGCGCAGTATCCACAGCGATGCGATCGTCCAGCGGGTACTGCGCGTCTCCGATCCGGCGCTGCGTGGTGTGCGTTTGCCCGATGATGATGAAGATGTAGCCTATCGCCTGCTTACGCTGGCGATCTCATGGCCATCCATTCAGGGCCTTTACCTGTACGCGAACGACGGCTCACTCTTCTACTTTACCCGTGGGCAGAGTCCTCGGCGGGATATGGCGGTGACCGACGAACCCTGGGCGCCGCGCATGCGCCAGTATGCAGCCCCGCCAGTCTTGCTCTGGCCTACGGGCCCGGAGAGCACGGTCGGCGCTGGGGGCGAGCCAGTCTTTTCCTTCGTGCGTCTGATCAAGAATACCTCCACCGGCCGTCGTCTTGGCTTCCTCAAGATCGACATGGATGTGGCCGTGATGGAAGATCTCCTCGCCCTGGCCGAGCCAGCGGCGCGGGGTCGCCAGGTGCTGCTGATCGACGACGGTGGTCATGTGATCTACGACAGTAGTGCGGCTCTCACCGGCGGCCAGCTCGCCGACCTCAGCCTGAACGGTCTGGCACTGGGCCAGGGCCGCCTTGAGTGGCGCGGCACAAGCTACCTCTACACCGCCCAGCGCTCCACCCGCACCGGCTGGACGATCTGGGTGCTCACACCGGTCCAGTTGCTTGGTCGCGAGACGCGGCAGACCGGGCTGCTCGTGCTGGCCCTTTGCACGGGGGCGATGCTCGTCCTTGGCGCGCTCTTCTATGTTGTCACCAAGCGCATTACCCGGCCCTTGCGCCTCATGGCCCTCACCATGGCGCGGGTCGAGCACGGCGACCTCAGCGTGCGGGTGCCACTTACCCCCGCACCCCACGAGCTTGGCCGCCTGAGCCGTGTCTTCAATACCATGCTCGATAGCATTGAGCGCCTGGTGGTGCAGGTCTACGAGGCTCGCCTGCGCGAGAAGGATGCTCAGTTGCTGGCCCTGCAGTCGCAGATCAACCCTCACTTCCTCTTCAACACGCTCAACAGCGTGCGTGCCCTTAGCCGGCGTGGGGAGACTGCAACCGTTGAGGCCGTGGCCGAGTCGCTTGCCGATCTGTTTCGTTATAGCATGAGCAATTGGAACGAGTTGGTAGCACTTCGCGAGGAGTTGGAGCATGTCGAGAACTATGTGACCATTCAGCGGGCGCGCTTCGGCAACCGCATTCAGTTTACGTGTGCCGTCCCCGATGAGCTGCGCGAGGCGCTGGTGGTGAAGCTCTCCCTCCAGCCGCTGGTGGAGAACGCGATTGCTCACGGCCTCGGCCAGCGCGCCGAGCTTCTGAAGGTTACCGTGGGGGCGCAGCTCGATGCTGGCGCGCTGCGGATCACCGTCACCGACGATGGGGGCGGGATAGAGCTGGCGACGCTGACGCGGCTGCGTGCGGCCCTGGCCCGCCCGGTTGCGGCCGAGAAGCTGCCCACCGCCGACGTGGGGATCGGGATCACCAATATCGACCGGCGGATCAAGCTGCTCTTTGGCGAGCAGTATGGACTGCACATCCAGGTGTATCCCGAGGTCGGTACGACCGTGACGTTGCATCTGCCGTGTCAATGGCGAGACGGCTACGGCGAACTGGAGTCACAGGGACGTGAAACTGCTCGTTGTTGAAGATGAGCGCCTGGCCCTCGATGATCTGCTCGCGATGCTGCGCCCCCTGGCCGTGGCCCACACGATTGTGGGTTGTAGCAGCGCAGCCGAGGCACTGCGCGAGGCCGAGCGCGCGATGCCCGATCTGGTCATTACCGATATTCGTATGCCGGGAATGGATGGGCTTGAGTTGGTGCGCCACCTGAAGGGCCTCAGCCCTGACTTTGTGGCGGTGATCCTGAGCGGCCATAGCGAGTTCGAGTACGCCCGCGAGGGCATGCGTCTCGGTATCACCGACTACCTGCTGAAGCCAGTACGTACCGAGGCGCTGCTCCAGACGGTTACCGACGCGCTGCGGGCTCTGAGCGAGGAGCGGGCCAGAGAGAACCAGTTGCGCGAGGCCAGGATGGTACGTCTGCTGCTCGGTGGCCAGCGCGCCGCCAAGGACGATGCTGAGCTACTGGCCGGGCGTTGGGGCCTGATTATCAGCCTCTGCGAAAATTGGGAGAGTCCGGTCGTCTGGCGCGATACCACGATCGACCGGGAGCGCATGGCCCGCTGGCTGGGCGAGGCGGGGCTCAGTCCTTGCCATATCGTTGGTATCGACGGCCACATCCGCGTGAGTCTGGTGCCGCTTCAGGGGGTGCCGCACGTGCTCCTCGAACGTGGTGCCATGGGGCTCCACCGTGCATTGCTCTCCTTCGGCCTGGTGATCCATACCACCTGCGCCGTTAAAGAGGCGGACGAGAGCCCGGCGATGCCCCTGGCGGAAGGGCTCCGCCGGCTCGGGCAGGCCATTCGCTTTGCGGTGCCTACCTTCCTGCCCGCTGATCTATCCGGAGATGTGCCGGTGAGCGTGGCATCGGAGCAGTTGCGGTTGATGGAGCGGGCCCTTGCCGATGGCAAGATCGCTACGGCGGTAGCTCAAGTGCATACCGCCCTTGCTCTGTTGCGCCAGCAGCAGGCTAGCCAGATGGCCATCGTCGAGATCCTCACGACAGCCTTCCAGCTCTTCCAGCGGTACGCCAGGCCCGGCCATGGTGAAACGCTCCCGGAGCGTGCCGCTCTGGTGACTCTGCTGCGGCGCCTGCGCTCCTACGACGAGTTGGCTACCTGGGTGGATTTGCAGCTGCAACCGCTGCTCGAAGGACAGCGGGGTACCACAACCCCACGGCTCCTGGTACGTTCGCTGGTTGCCCGCGTGCATGCAGGTTATGCCGAGGATATCTCGCTGCAGAGCTTCGCAGCTGAGCACGGCGTGAGTCTGGCCTACTTCTCGCGGCTCTTCAAGGACGAGGTTGGCATGACCTTCTCGGAGTACCTGACCCACATCCGTATTGAGAAGGCGAAAGAGTTACTGGCTCGCGGCGACCTGCGGCCAGGCGAGATCAGTGCCCTGGTGGGCTATGAGGACCCGAAATACTTTAGCCAGATCTTTCGGCGTGCGGCCGGTATGTCGCCGTTGGACTACCAACGTAGCCACCAGCGGGAGGCGTAGGGACGCCAGGCATCGGGAGGCGGCGCATTGCCTCTCGATGCCTGGCGTTGACCCGTACCCGGCTTCCTGCGCGCTACCCCTCCGGCCCCCCCACGCTCCACGAGGCCATGTACTCAGGCTTCTCAAACTCCAGGGCCGCCGTCGTCACGTGGAGCGGGTGGAAGGTGTCCACCATCACCGCGAGCTCAGCCGTCTCCCGGGCGCCGATGCTCGCCTCGGTACTGCCGGGCTGTGGCCCGTGCGGCAACCCGTACGGATGCAGGGTGATGTCGGCCACGCCAATGCCTCTACGCGACATAAAGTTTCCGTCGCAGTAGTAGATCACCTCGTCGGAGTTGACGTTCGAGTGGTTATACGGCGCGGGGATGGCCTGGGGATGATAGTCGAAGAGCCGTGGCACAAATGAGCAGACCACGAAGTTGTGGCCTTCGAACGTCTGGTGGACCGGCGGCGGCTGATGGATCCGCCCGGTGATCGGCTCGAAGTCGTGGATGCTGAACGTCCAGGGGTAGAGGTACCCGTCCCAGCCCACCACATCGAAGGGGTGATGGTCGAGCACGTGCCGCGTCAGCTGATCGCGAACCTTCACATGCACCTCGAACTCGCCCGTCTCGGTGTGGGTCTCCAGTTCCTGCGGTGCCCGGATATCGCGCTCGCAGTAGGGCGCGTGCTCCAGGAGTTGCCCGAACTGGTTGCGGTAGCGGCGCGGCGCCACGATCTGGCTCTTCGACTCGATCACGAAGAAACGTGCCTCCGGCGTGGCGAGCTCCATCTGCCAGGTTGTCCCGAAGGGGATCACAAGATAGTCGCCGCTGGTGAAGGGGAGCCGGCCGAACTGTGAGCGGAGCACACCCTGGCCCTGGTGGGCAAACCAGACCTCGTAGGCCTGGGCGTTGCGGTAGAAGTGGGTCATACTCCGGGTCGGGCGGCTGACCCCGAGCGTCACGTCGTTATTGCCCAGCAGCGTAACCCGGGCGGCCACCGGGTCGCCCCCGGCGGGCAGGTTGGCGGTGCCGAAGGCCCGGTGGCGAATGGGGCCAAAGTCGGCGTACTCTACCCGCGCCGGGCCGATCAGCTCGGCCCGTAGTACCCGTGGCGGCAGAAAATGGTGGTAGAGGATCGACTGGATGCCGTGGAACCCTTCGAGCCCCATCAGTTCCTCGCGGTAGAGACCCCCGTCGGGCTTGCGGAACTGCGTATGGCGCTTGTGGGGGATCTGACCGAGCCGGTGATAGTAAGTCATCGCGAAACCTCCGTTGGTTGCGCTGATCGTCGCCGCTCACATGCATTGTACCAGCCCTGGGTGCGGGCGCGGGGCTCATGCACCACGCCCCGGTGCCAGGAGGGTACCGGGGCGCATCAGGTGCCAGGCTGCAACATCGGAGGGCCGCAGCAGGCTGCGGCCCTCCGGCGCGGTGCCGACACGATCGTTGTTCCGACCTACAGCCCGGCCACCCGCCCGAGGATGGGGGCCACGTTGGCGATCAGGCCCTCCACACTGCCACCAGTGAGGGCAAGCACCAGGTTCGGGAAGAGGCCGCCGATGACCACTGCGGCCGCCAGGCTGCCCAGGGCCAGCCGCTCACGCCGGGTCAGGTCGGCCAGGGCCAGGTTGGCCGAATTCTCCACCTCGCCCATAAAGGCGGCGCGGAACCAGCGCAGCGCGTAGACGGCGGCGAGAACCACCCCCACAGCCGCGCCGAGCGCGAAGGGCCAGCCGAGCACGGGCGACAGAAAGACGCCCTGCATAATCGTGAACTCGCCGACGAAGCCGACCAGCCCGGGCAGTCCCGCTGCCGCGAGCAGGGCGAGCAGCGTCAGGCTGCTGTAGGCCGGCATCACCTTCCAGAGGCCCCCGAACGACGAGAGCTCACGAATGCCACGGCGCTCATAGAGTGCCGCCACCAGCAGCAGGAGCAGCGCCGTGATGATCCCGTGGGCCACCATCTGGAAGAGCGCGCCATTGAGCCCGATCGTGTTCAGCGCGAAGATGCCGAGCACGATGAAGTTCATATGGCTGACCGAGCTGTACGCAACCATCCGCTGCAGGTCGCTCTGGGCGAAGGCCACCATCGCGGCATAGATGATCCCGATCACCGCCAGCACGGCGATTGCTGGTGCCGCCCACTCCGCCGCCTGGGGGAAGAGCGCCAGGTTGAAGCGGATGAGGCCATACGTGCCGAACTTCGACATCACCGCCGCCAGCATCAGGACCGCCGGGGTGGGCGCCGCGCCGTAGGCATCGGGCAGCCAGGTGTGCAGCGGCCAGAGCGCCAGCTTCACAGCAAAAGCGGCGAAGAAGGCCCCGAAGAGCAGCCGCTCCGCCACGGGGGCGAGCACGAAGGCCCCACTGCGCATGTCGGCCACGATCTGGGCCAGGTTGAACGTACCGGGGTAGCCGGGGGTGAGGGCGGCCATCGCGTCGCGGTGCAGCACGTAGAGGGCGATGATGCCGACGAGCATCAGCACCGAGCCGGCGAAGGTGTAGAGGAAGAGCTTCATCGCGGCCGCTGTGCGCCCCGCGCCACCCCACACCCCCACGAGGAAGACGAGCGGCACCAGAGCCAGCTCGTAGAACACATAGAAGAGCAGCATGTCCTGGGCCAGGAACACGCCGAGGAAGGCCGTCTCGGCGAGCAGGAGCAGCCCGAGCATAGCGCGCGACTGGCGGGTGAAACGGCTGGCGGTGGCGGCCACGGCAAACGGGGCGAGGAGCGCCGTCAGCAGCATCAGCCACAGGTTCAGCCCATCAACGCCGACCACGTACGAAGCCCCCCAGCTCGGCAACCAGGCGACCCGGTCGACGAGCTGCAAGGGGGGGTTGGTAACGGCGCCATTCTGGCCCAGGGGGCCGTAGGGGCCGGTGGCAACAACGAACGCGACAGTGAGGGCGAGGACAGCGGTGATCCCGGTAACGGCCAGGCTAAACCAGCGGTGGAGCGTTGCCCGCCCGGCGGGCAGGGCCAGGAGCAGAAGCGCGCCGAGGGCCGGAGTCCACAACAGCACCGACAGGAGCGGAAAGCCGAGCAGGTTCATAGGGAACGGCCACCTTCCTTGCGTTCGCCGGCCGCGCCTTTGCGACGCCGAAACCTTTGCAAAAGGCTTACAACTGACAGCTTACTATAGGACTCTGCACAGTGTTTGTCAACCCTCGATCGGTCGCATCACAACCAACCGGGCCGCGCCATTGCCGGCCACTTCTGTACCGAGCCCCAGTGCCGCGTGAAGTATATCACAAGTTGTTTCGTGATGCAAGTCACAATTTGCTCATCGAACGGAGTTGGCTCGGGTCCCGCAGCGCCCCCGGTCGTAGCCGCCGTGCCGAGGAGCGCGCTATCGGTTACTATGACCATTGCCGCGCAGCGTCGGCAGCCTGACCGGGCCAGGCGTCCAGCGAGCCTGGATGGCGGCCAGTAGGCGAGGGCGCGGACTGCCTTCAGGCTGAGGCTGTGGCAGCACGCCGTGAGAGCGGGGAGCAATCGGGCCAATCCCGCGCACGCGGGGAGGGATCACGGAGCCGGGTGGCGCACGGGCTGCGACGCTGGGCAGAGGGAGGAGCCGTGGAGACGTGGGTCGAGCGGGAGCGGATATTCAGCGGGCCGATCTTTTCGGTAGCGACGGGGCGCGCGCGCCTTGCGGACGGGCAGACGGCCCGGCGCGATGTGGTGGAGCACCGGGGCGGCGTGGGGATCGTCCCCGTCCAGGATGGGCGGGTGCTGCTGGTGCGGCAGTATCGGATCGCGGCGGGGCGGGAGCTGCTGGAGATCCCGGCGGGGCTACGGGAGGTGGGGGAGGCGCCGGAGGCCACGGCGGCGCGTGAACTGGCGGAGGAGCTGGGCTACGCAGCGGGGCGGCTGGTGCCCCTGGGGAGCTACTACAGCTCGCCGGGCTTCACCGATGAGCAGACCCACCTGTTTCTGGCGCTGGATCTGCGGCCTGTAACCGGTACGCCCGACTGGGACGAGCGGCTCCACGCGGAGGAGCGCCGTCTGGACGACGTGCCGGCTATGCTGGCAGCAGGCGAGATCCTCGACGGCAAGACGCTCGTGGGGCTCTATGCGGCCCTGGCATGGCTGAAGCGAAGCCCCCAGGGCGCCATCCGGGAGCCATAGGCCCTGGGGGGACGCCACGCTGGCGAAGGCGTAGGAGAGGCGCGCGGCGGTCCGTCGGACGATTGGCTCGGACAGGAAGCGCTGCGCGGGTTGGCTCGAACACTGCTACCCTTTGTTGGGGAGATTGCCTGGTGTGATGAGGAGATTGCCCGGTGGCACGTCCCGACCTGGCCGGAGACGAGCCACCGGAGGGTGCGCGGCGGGCTGCGCGAGGCCGAGGCGCTAGCGTTGCAACAAGGAGGGCGATCCGGCCTGCGGGCACGGATCAGGCCGGAGTGACTCTCAGGCCGAGGGTGGCGAAGGCCCAGCTAATACCAGCCTTTAGATTGGCCCGGGTCACCACCTCATTGAGATCGACTTCGAGGCCCACCAGCGTCTGAGCGATCTCGCTGCCGACGCCGACGAGCACGACCTGGCTGCCGAGTAGTTTGACGGCGCGGGCGGCCTGCATCAGCGCGGCGGCGACCGTAGTATCGACCACGGGGACACCGGTGATATCGAGGATGACAATATCGGCCTGATACTCGACAATTGCCTCAAGGATGCGCTCGGTGATCGCCATCGCCCGGCGAGCGTCAACGTGTCCGACGAGCGGGACCGTGAGGATGCCATCCCAGACCTGGATAACCGGGCTGGAGAGCGCGTCGATCGCCTCGCGTTGCTGGACAATCTCCTCGCGGGCGGCGCTGATCGCCGCCTGCTGCTCCATCCTGGCGGTGACATTCTGATGCATCAGAACGACATGGGAAGGCTGAGCATCGGCATCGTAGAGCGGAAAGATCGTCGCCTGGATCCAGATCCGCCGATCCTCGCGGGAGTCAATGGCAGCGCCAAGATCAACCTGGGCCGTATCGTAGATGACCGGATCGGTCGTGAAGCGCTCGCCGGCAAGGGCGCGGGCGAAGAGCTCCCGACTGCCCTGTGCCACGCTCTGGGGATCGTTGAGCAGGTTAAACTGCCCGACGATGGCCGCGCGGGGCGCTCCCCAGAACTCTTCAGCCTCGCGATTCATCGCAATGAGCACACCATCGTGCTGGTAGATCATCAGTGGGACGGGGAGATCATCGAGGAGGCGGATGGTTGCTGGCTGAGCGAGGAAAGTGGCGAGGGGTTCAGCCATACGGCATACTCCTGAGATCGGACGAGCGACGCTTTCGAGTGTAGCAAGCGTCGATTACCACTGGAAAGCGACAGAGCATGGCCCCGATTGTACACTGGTTCCGGCGCGACCTGCGCCTGAGCGACAATACCGCGCTGGCGGCGGCAGCTCAGGCGAGCGGCGGCGCAGTGGTACCGCTCTACATTCTCGACGACGCCATCCTCTTTGGGCGCTGGGCGAGCCCCGGTCGAACCGCCTTTCTGCTGGCGAGCCTGCGGGCGCTCGATCAGGCCTTGCGCGAGCGGGGCTCCAGGCTGATCCTGCGCCGGGGGGAGCCGCTGCGCGAACTGCTCGATGTTGCCCGAACCAGTGGTGCCGCAGGCGTCTACTGGAATCGCGACTACACCCCGTACGCTGTCGCGCGCGACACAGCCGTCAAGGCGGAGCTGAGGGCGGCGGGGCTTGAGGCGCGGAGCTACAAGGACGCCGTCATCTTCGAGATGGACGAGGTGGTGACCCGCGACGGGCGACCGTACACCGTGTACACGCCCTACGCCCGGAGCTGGCGACAGCGGCTGGCGGCAGAGGGCATCGTGGGAGCGGCGGCGCCCGCGCTGGCGGCGCCGGGGCAGTGGCCGGCGGGCGAGGCGATACCGGAGTTGCACACCTTCGGCATGGCGCTCCCCCATCCTCTGCCGGCGGCCGGAGAGGTAGCTGCCGCCGAAGGACTAGCGCGCTTCGCGGCGTTGCGGGCGGGCGCGGGGATCGGGGCGTATGCCGAACGCCGCGACCAGCCGGGGATCGACGGGACCTCGCGGCTCTCGCCGCACCTGCGACTCGGCTCGCTCTCGCCACGGCAGTGTCTGCGGGCCATCGCCGCGTGCCGGTTGCAGCTTGAGTCTGGGCGCCTGCCGACGAAGACCACCGCCGGGAGCTTGCTGTCGGGGATCGAGACGTGGGAGGGAGAACTGATCTGGCGCGACTTCTACGTGCAGGTGCTCTACCACCACCCGTATGTCCTGCGAGGGGCCTTCCGGCGCGAGTACGACGGGCTGGCGTGGGAGAATGATGCCGAGCTCTTCGTGGCGTGGACGGAAGGGCGCACCGGGTACCCGATCGTCGATGCGGGGATGCGGCAGTTGCGCCAGGAGGGATGGATGCACAACCGGGTACGAATGATCGTCGCCTCCTTCCTGACGAAAGACCTGCTGGTAGACTGGCGGTGGGGTGAAGCCCACTTCATGCGGCATCTGCTCGACGGCGACCCGGCGGCGAATAACGGCGGGTGGCAGTGGGCGGCAGGCACCGGCACCGACGCACAGCCCTACTTCCGCATCTTCAACCCGACAAGCCAGGGCAAGCGCTTCGATCCGGACGGCGCCTACGTGCGGCGCTACGTGCCAGAGCTGGCCAACGTGCCGAGTCGCTTCGTCCACGAGCCGCACCTGATGGCGCCAGCCGAGCAGGTGCGGGCCGACGTGCACATCGGCCGCGACTACCCGCTGCCAGTGGTCGATCACAAGGTGCAGCGTGAGCGGGCGCTGGCGCTCTACGGCGCTGTTCGGGGTGGGTAGGGCTTGTGCGGCGCGCGCGCCTGTGGTAGAGTAGGGGGCGTGCGGGCGTAGCTCAGGGGTAGAGCATCTGCCTTCCAAGCAGATGGTCGCGCGTTCGAATCGCGTCGCCCGCTCCAACAGCTTAAGGCATCAGAAAGCGAAATCCCGTCGGGGCTCCCGGCGGGATTTCGTGTCGATGTAGCCAAAATACTGCCTAAGTTACTGCCAAACTCACAGGGCGCGATCATCGTCCTCCGCACTGTAAAGCCTTCCGTCGCCCTTGGTGTTAAGCCTTTCCACAGCCGTGTCTAGCTGTTTCTCACCGTCCGTGGGCTCCGCGCGGCTGGCTGAGGAGAACGCGGTATGCCTGCGCTTTGCCTCATCCTGGTTACCTCTGAAGGTGCGGGAGCTACGCCCCGTCGAACGTCGCCAGCCGCTCGGCGAAATACGACCGCCAGCCCTCGGCGAGCGCCGGTATTGTTACGAGCCGGCGCATTGTCGCACGATCCTGTTTGTCGAAGGCGTAGATGCGGGTGATGTCGGCGATGGTGACGCCAGCCGGGTCACGGGCGAGGACCGTGAGCGGATCGCCGGCTGCGATCAGACCTTCCTTTACCACGGCGAAGTAGAAGCCGGTGCGCCGGCTCGCCAGAAAGCGCCGCACCATGTCGGCCCGGTTGAAGCGCAGGTTGAGCTTGAAGCATGGCAGGCGCGGCTGAGTGACCACGAGCTCAGCCTCGCCGACGCGGAGCCGGTCGCCGATGTGCAGGCTGTTCTCGTCCAGTCCGCTCGTCGTGAGGTTCTCGCCGAAGGCGCCCCAGGGAAACGCCTCGCCCAGCTGCTCGCGCCAGAAGGCGTAGTGCTCGGCGGGGTAGCCATACACCGCCTTCTCGACTCCGCCATGCACGGCCAGATCAGCCTGGCGGTCGCCGTCGAGATTCAGGGTGCGCACCATCACTGGTTCCGTCACGGGTGCCTTGAAGATGCCGGTGTGGACATCCTCGCCACGCCAGGCGGCCACACGCGGGAGGCCAACGTTCACCGAACGCAGATGCATGGTCGTGCCCCTTGTACGGCGATCGGCCCTCGCTCCGGCGGCAGAGGGCGCTCGCCACTGTGAGGATCAGGCCCCAGCTGCGGACGCCCGGCTCACCCAGCGGCTCGTGAGGAACCAGGTGAGCAGGACGATGCCAGTGATCGCGATGTGGCGCGCGATCGTCGCGGGCTCGCCGCCGCGCTGCCAAACGAGCAGGGCGTCGCCGATCGGCATCACCGTGGCCACCAGGAGGAAGAGTGCCAAGGCCGCGTAGCTCCGGCGCACCAGCAGGGCCAGGCCGAACAGGCCGAGGAACAGCGTGCGGATCGCGTAGACCAGCACGAAGGCGTCGTCACCCGGGTTGGCCAGCGGGATACCGAAAGAGGCGGCGAAGCCCGCCGGGTCGGCCGTGGCGCGCAGGACGTTGAAGAAGAGGTAGGCGATGAGCAGGGCGCTCATCCAGAGGCCGACTGAGCGCCAGGGCGAAGCGGCGCTCTGCACGGGGCGGGTGGACACGGGCGTGGTGGCGGACATGGTGATGGTCCTTTCAGGTATGTCCCAGGGCTCGTCATCACAGTGCGCTACGCGGTCGGCGGGTGCTGGGTGCCGAGGCGGCCGGCGGTGACGATGCGCTCGATGCGGGCGGCGAGGTCGGCGCGGGCGATATAGGTGGGGTGGGCGCGCAGGAGCGCGACGGCCCGCTCGTCGGCGGGGAGGTCGGCTCGGTGAGCCTGGCCCAACTCACGGCCACCCGCCTCGCCGAGGGGTTGCTCGTACTGGAGCCGGTCGGGGCCGAGCAGGCCGGCCTCACGCCTGGCGCGAGCCAGTTTGTGGCAGCGGCAGGGGCTCGCCGGGTTGACAATGCCGCAGTGGTCGGCGACAAACGCGACCAGCGCCTGGCGGGCGCGCGAAAGGCGCTTGCGGTAGGCCGCCGGGCTGAGGCCGGTAATTGCGGCGCCCTCAGCGCCGCTAACCTCCAGGATGTCGGCCAGGATCACCGCCAGGCGCTCGTCCGGGTCGAGGCACTGGAGCATGCCGAGTGTGCAGCTGCGGCGGGTCTCCTCGATCAGCTCAGCTTGCTCGTAGACCTCGTCAGGCCCGTCCTCCTGGGAGGCCAGTCCCTCTGCCAGGCGCTCGGCAAGGGCATCGAACGAGACGCGGCGGGCGTCCGCGTCGCGCCGGCGCTGGTTGAGCAGGTGGTTGCTCGCCACCCGGTACATCCAGGTCGAGAAGGCGCTCTCGCCACGGAACTGGGCAAGGTGGGTCACCAGCTTGATCAGGATCTCCTGGGTCGCGTCCTCGGCGTCGGCGGGCCGCTGCAGCATGCGCAGGGCCAGGTTGTAGATCGGCCGCTGCACGGTGCGCACGAGGCCGTCGAGAGCCTCGTGGCTTCCCGCCTGTGCCGCCGCGGCCAGCTCGCTCAGGTCATCGCTCATCACCGCTCCTTCTCCCGCGCTTTCGGCTCCTATAGTAGTAGACACCGGCCAAGACGTGTTGTGACCGAATAAGGGAAAATGGTGTGTCGCGCTTGACACACGCCCATATCAGGCTTATAGTTAGTATGCTAAATATAAGCAGGCTAAACACCTTCAAGGATTACACATATGGGTGACCAGATCCTCCGCCAGGCGAACTGCGCACTGCTCGGGCAGATCTGCAAACGCTACCAGGGGCAGACCAACAGCATGCTTCAAGCGGTGCAGCTCCACCGCGGCCAGGAGCTGATCCTCGCCCAGCTCTGGCAGCAGGACGGCCTGACCCCTTCCGAACTTGCCGAGCGGCTGCTGGTGCAGCCGGCGACAATCACCAACGCCCTGCAGGCCATGGAGCGCAGCGGCATGGTCGAGCGGCGGCGCGCCACCCACGACCAGCGCGTGGTGGAGGTATTTCTGACCCCCGCCGGCCGCGCCAGCCAGGCGCCCGTCGAGGCGATCTGGCGCACGGTCGAGGAGTGCGCCTTCAGCGACTTCAGCGCCGACGAGGAGCACGAGCTTCACCGGCTGCTGAGCAAGCTGGACGCCAACCTCGTCCGGCTCGCCGAGCAGCGCGCCTGAGCGACGACGGGCCGTCGGGCCGGGGAGACGGTGTGGATTTCGACGGGCTCGCGTGGTGCGCGGCCCAGATAGCATGGAGGTTACGATGATCGAGGAGCTGCGGGAGCGCGAGAGCGGAAGCGAGGGCGAGGCGCGCGCGCGCGGGGTGGCCGCGCTGGTCACGCTCCAGCTTGGAGCACACGGGCGGGGCTTCACCGACTACACGCTCGGCCCCGAGAGCGGGCTGGCGATCGACCCCTTCCTGGTGCTCAGCGACTTTCAGATGCCGCAGCCCTTCTTCCCGCCCCACCCGCACGCCGGCTTCTCGGTGATGACCTACATGTTCCCCGACTCCGCCGGCGCCTTCATCAATCGTGACAGCCTGGGCGACCACAGCCGGATCGAGCCGGGCGCCCTGCACTGGACGCAGGCGGCCCGCGGCATCCAGCACGAGGAGGTGCCCGAGATTCCCGGCCAGGCCTGCCACGGCCTGCAGATGTGGGTCAACCTCGGCGCGCAGCACAAGCTCGCCGACCCCGGCGCCGCCCATGTTAGCGCCGCCGACGTGCCCGAGCCGCGGCCCGCGCCAGGCGTGCGGCTGCGGGTCGTCGCGGGCAGCTATGGTGACGTACGGGCCGGCTACGACACCCTGACCGAGTTCACGCTGCTCGACGTGTATCTGGAGCCCGGGGCATCGCTGATACACACGCTGCCGGCAGGCGACAACGCCTTCCTGATGGCGATCGACGGCGATGGCCTGGTGGTGAGCGCGGCGGGTCGCACGGCGGTGGGCGAGCACGCGGTGGCGCTGTTCGACCACAGCGGGGAGCGGCTGCGCGTGCAGGCGGGCGAGCGGCCCTTTCACTTCCTGCTCGCCAACGGCCGGCCGCTCGGCGAGCCTGTGGTCTTCGGCGGGCCGTTTGTGATGAACACGCCCGAGCAGATCAGCGCCGCGCGCGCACGCTTCAGCCGCGGCGAGATGGGCCGGCTGGAGCCCTCGGCGGACTTTGGCCGCTCAGGCCGTGGGTAGCCCCAGCGTGGACGGGGTTGATACGAGCAAGACAAGGAGTTTGGCAATGAGCGAGCAGTCCGAGACGCTTCAGATCGTCGACAACCCGGAGGCGAGCCGCTATGAGACGCGAGTCGGCGGCCAGCTCGCCTTCGCCGAGTACATGCTGACCGGCCCGAACATCACCTTCACCCACACCGAGGTGCCCGAGGAGCTGGAGGGCCGGGGCATCGCCAGCCAGCTCGCCCGCTTCGCCCTGGAGGACGCGCGCGCCCGCGGGCTCGCGGTCATCCCGCTCTGCCCGTTCATCAGCGCCTACATCCGGCGCCAACGCGAGTACCAGCCGCTGGTCTTTGGCTACCCCGGCCCATAGCGCTGCCGGCTATGACAGCGGTCGCGCGTTTCTTGCCGCCTTTTTGCAGACGAGCATTGAGATACACAGGAGCATTGTGATGTTCACCGAGCGCGAGCTCGCCTTCCTCAAGACGCAGCGGCTGCTGCGTCTGGCCACGGTCGCCGCCGACGGGCAGCCCGACGCCGACGCGGTCGGCTTTGTCTTCGACGGCAGCGTGTTCGTCATCGGCGGCCACAAGCTGGCCCAGTCGCGCAAGTACCGCAACGTCCACGGCGGCAACCACAAGGTCTCGCTGATCCTCGACGACCTGGCGAGCGTCGACCCGTGGACGCCGCGGGGGATCAAGGTGCATGGGGTCGCGACGGCTGAGACCCGTGTGGGGCAGTTCGGCCCGGGCGACTATCTGATCATCCGGCCGGCGACCACCTGGAGCTGGGGCATCGAGGGCGAGAGCTTCCAGGGCGGGCGCTTCCGGCCGCACAAGACGATCTGGGCCAGCGATGTTTGAGGTGCAGGCCGAAACCGAGGTCGACGCGCCCGTGGCAGTGGTCTGGGCGGTGCTGACCGATTTGAGCGCGTACCGCGCCTGGAGCACGATGCTGCACTACCGCGGCGGCATCTTGGCCGAGGGCGGCACGGTGCAGCTCCGGCTGACGCTCCCGAATGGCCCGAGCTACAACTTCGCGCCGCAGGTGATCGCGCTCGAGCCGGAGCGGCGCTTTACCTGGCGGGCGATCTCCGGAGTACGGGGGGTCTTCGACGGCGAGCACAGCTTCGAGCTCGCCCCGCTCGCCGGCGGGAGGACGCGGCTGCGCAACCGCGAGCTGTATCGCGGGCTGCTGGCGCCGCTGTTCCAGCGCCTGCCCATGATGCGCGATGCGCCGGCCGGATTCCGGGCCATGAACGAGGAGATCCGCGCCCGGGCCGAGGCGCTGAGCGGCGCGGCCCGGGGTGAACCCTCAGCAGTGCCACCGAGGGTTCGCGCTGAGTCGTGAACTGCGCCTCCTGCGTCCGTTGCTCAGAAGCGCATCGTCTTCGCCGCGATGTAGGCTGCTTTCAGGCGCGGACTGTCGAGCGCTTTGCGCCGGGCCTTGAGCGGGTCGAAGACCGGCATCGCCATTCCACCGGGCAACATCAGCGTGGTTGTCCCTTGCGGCTGTGGCTCGCCTGGGGGCACCGGCTCGCGGGCCGGCACGGGCCACACCAGAAACGAGCCGTCCGCCAGCCGCTCCTGCCAGCACGACCGCCGTGCCAGCCGGAACGCTCGAAGCTGTTCAGCCGTGATGCTCGCCGTGCCGTTTAAGGGCTGGCCGAAGTCGTACGCCCAGCCCCCCCAGTAGTACGTGCCGTGCGGCGTCGCCTGGTACGCCGGTAGCGCGACTGGCCCGCAGAACACGCTGATCGGTCCGTCGTGCGAGCGCTCGCTGTACTGCGTGATCTGCGCCGCAGTGAGCATTCGATCGGCGACGACCGCTAATCCCTCGCACGCGCCCGGAACCCGGAAGGTCAGATCATCGGCCCCGACGTACTCCCACGAGAGCTTGAGCGTGTCGAGGAAGACCGCCCAGCGGGCGTGAAGGGCGGTTCGGAACACCTGGCCAGCGTAACTGACCACTCCTGGCATCGTGCGCCTCTCCTCAGGCTGCCTCAGCACCTCCACACGATGCTGAGGCAGCCTGCTACGTGCGGACATCGCCCGCACATTACGGTCGGTTCAGCTGCCTGGCTCGTGCGGCTCATCGGTGGGCGGGTCGGACGACTCTTCCTCGTGCTCCCCCTCCTCGGGCGTTGCCTCCGTTTTGTCCCCCAGATTTGCGCTTGCCCCCTTCTGCTCCTCGCCGGACGGCGCCTCAGGCGTCTGCCCCGGCTTGCCGAACAGATCGGCCACCTTGGTCGTCGCATCGCGCTGGGTCTCGGGGAGCACGTGGCCGTAGGTATTCATGGTCAGGCTGATCTGGCTGTGGCCGAGGATCTCCATGACCACCCGCGGGTGGACGCCCTGGGCGATCAGGAAGGTCGCGCAGCTGTGGCGCAGGTCGTGGAAGCGCGTCGTCAGCGGCAGGCCTGCGCGCTTGAGCGCCAGCTTGAAATGGCGGTGCAGGTTGCTCGGCTCCATCGGCGTGCCGCGCTCGGCGGGGAAGACGAGGTCGTGCTCCTTCCACGCCGCGCCCCAGACCGCGCGCTCTTCGGCCTGCCGGCGCTGGTGCTCGGCGAGCAGCTCGACCAGCACATCGGGCAGGAGTAGGGTGCGCGCCCCCGCCCGCGTCTTCGGCTCCGAGCGCTCCAGCTTGCCCTGCACGCGCTGGAGCGCGCCAGATACGCGCAGCGTCTTCTTGTTGAAGTCGATGTCGGCCCACAGCAGGCCAAGCACTTCGCCACGGCGCAGGCCAAGTGAGAGCGCGATGCGGTAGAGCGCCTCCAGCCGGTGACCGGCGACGGCCACAAGCAAGCGCCGCGCTTCTGCCTCGGAAAGCGGCGTGATCACCCTCGCCCTGCTCGTGGGCGGGTCGGTGGCCAGGACGACGTTGCGGGTGACGAGCTCCCACTTCACCGCCCGGTTGAGCGCACGCTGGAGCACCGCTCGGGCGTACTGGGTGGTGCGGGCGCCGCTGGCAGCTGCGAGGCTGTTGATCATGCTCTGGACGTGGGCGGCGGTGAGCTTCGTCAGCTGATGATGGCCGAGGCGCGGCTTGAGGTGGAGCCGGATGGTGTCGGCGTAGCTGCGGTAGGTGCGGGCGCGCCGGTGGGGCTTGATCACCTCGTCCAGCCAGCGGTCGAGGAACTCGCCCACGGTGAGGCGCTCGGGGTCGACGTTGACGCCCTGCTGCTGCTGGTGGAGCAGCTGCTTGAGCTTCTCGGCCACCTCCTTGCGCGAGCTGCCGTAGATGAACTTGCGCTTGCGCTTGCCGTTGACCATGCCGAGGTCAATGATCGCGCACCAGGAGCCGTCAGCGCGCTGATAAATGCTGCCTTCACCGGCGCCACGTCGTCGCTTACTCATCGCACCCTCCGTGGGCAGAGCCTGTCATTGCTATACAAGCTCTATCCTTTTACGTGTTGAAGCAGGCACGCCGAACAGACCGCGGTGTGCTGAACCGTCGGCGATGATCGAACTGCTATCAGTAGTTCGAGAAGAGCCCTATGACACCGAGGATGGTGCTGTCTGACGGGCGACCCACTCGCGCAGCGCGGCGACCGGGATGCGCCGGGCCGTCCCGCGCCGGATGGAGGGGAGCTCGCCGGCGTCCATCATCTCGTAGATCGTCGAGCGGCTGAGGCTGAGGATGCGCGCGGCCTCCTCGACCCGCACCAGCAGGGGCTCGACTGCCGGCTCCGCTCTCGGCTGTTCACGTTCCGGCTGCTCGCTCATGCCTATCCTCCTCGTTTCCCTCGCGCTGAATGCCTGTATCAATCCACCTGCAACTGTGCTGTACCGTGTGGACAGCATACGGGATACTGGCATATTTGCGAAGGGGACAGTCGAGGGGACAAATTGAGGGCATGAGTGGGGACATGACAGGGGGCCAAACTAGCCTGGAAAGCCGAGGCCGCGCTCGCGAAGCGAAACATAGCGCCCGCCCGCTATTACAAGGTGGTCGAGACACTCGCAGTCAAGGAGTTTCCCCGCCTCAACAATCTGGCGCGTGACCAGAATATCCTCCGGCGATGGAGTAGGGTCGCTCGTCGGATGATTATGCGCCACGATGATACTGGTCGCGTTCACCCGCAGCGCCTCCTTGAACACCTCCCCCACCCTGATCATGGCCGTGTTGACCGAGCCGCGGTAGACCTTCGATACTTTGATCAGGCGATTTTTTGTATCAAGGGCGGCGACCCAGAGTTCTTCCTGGTCGAGGGCCATCATCTCGATCATAAACAGCTTGGCGACGTCGGCGGGCGACTTGACCTGAAAGCGGTCGTGGTAGCCGGCGATTGCCAGGCGCCGGCCGATCTCCAGCGCGGCCTTGAGGCTCGCGGCCTTGCGCGGTGTGCCGATGCTGGCGGCGACGGCGCGAATGTCGGCGCGGAGCAGGCCGACCCAGCCCTGGTAGTCGCGCAGGCACTGCGTGCAGATCTCGAGGTCGTGCTGGCCGGAGACCAGAGCGAGCAGCTCGGCGTCGCTGAGCACGTCGGGGCCGTGGCGGGTGATGCGGCTAGCTGGCCGCTCGTCGGCGGGAAGCTCGCGGATACGCATCAGCGGCCCCCTTCGTTCATCCGGTTGACGAGCCTGACCACCCGCAGCGCCAGTATGAGCCGGTGGCCCTGGTGGATGAGCTGTGCGACCCGCTCGGCCGCCGAAGGGTTGGACAACACCAGGTCGGCGTACTGCCGCTCCAGATGCTGATGCGACTGCTGCCCGCCGCGCCGGCCGTGCTCGACGGCGTTCTCGCTGGTAAACCGTGCCATCTGTGTGCCCTCCCGGTTCGTGTCGAATTGGGGGCACACCACACCAGCCGCCGGGCGGCTGGTAAGCACTGGGCGAGCGCGCAGCGAAACAGGCTGCCGCAGAGGCAGGCAACAAAACAGCCCCAGCAGGCGGCTGAGGCTGTGGAGCGGACTATGGGGGGCTGAAGCAGTTGCTACGCTTCTGAGGCGTGGTCTTGCTGGTCAAGCCAGGCGAGCAGATCGGACTGGGAGGTGAAATCGAGCAACGCCTCGCTAAGTGTCAGGAGCGTGTCGGGAGCAAGCACCGCTACACGCACCTGTAGCTTGTTGGCGAGCGGTCCTATTTTTCGGTTCAACAGGCGCAGCACCAGCGCCTGGCGCTCTTCAAGCCGGCCTTCCGCCCGACCGATCTCCTCAAAACTGGTGACGAAGTGGGTCACGATGCTTGCCTGGCGTCTTGCTGGTCGAGCCAGGCTCGCAAGTCCGCCTGCTCCGTAAAGTCGAGCAGGGCCTCGCTGAGAGAAAGCAGCATTTCAGGGGAAAGTGCGGTGACACGGGTCCGAAGCTCATGGGTAAGAGGGCCAACTTTGCGGTTCAGCAGGCGCAGAACGATCTCGCGTTGTCCTTCCGCTCTGCCGAGCTTCTCGAAGCTGGTCACGAAGCGGGTCATGTTCCTTGCCCAGCGTCTTGCTGGTCGAGCCAGACGCTCAGGTCGCTTTGTGTAGCGAAGTCGAGCAGCGCCTCGCTGAGTGCCAAAAGGGCTTCGGGAACAAGCACCACCACACGCGCTTGAAGTCCTTCGGGCAGCTGGCCAAGCTTTCGGTTCAACTGACGCAGAACGATCTCGCGTTGTCCTTCCGCTCGGCCAATCTCCTCGAAACTGGTCACAAAGGTGTCCATACCCGTTACCTCCAGTTCCACTTGCCGCATTGTAGCACGCGCCTCCTGAGCAAGGGTAGGGTCCAGGCGCAGGAGATGCTCCATCAGCCGCAGCAGGGCGCGCACGTCCGGTGCGGTATACCCCTGCACCAGCAACGCGCGGTAGCGGGCAGCCTTGCGGAGCACGCGCTCCGTTGGCTTGCCACGCGTCTCCTGGGCGTCGCGGTGGAGCAGTGCCAGCGTCGCGAAGGGGTTTCGCGTCTGCTTGAGCCAGGCTGCGTCCAGGTCGAGGAGCTTCACCGTGGGGAAGCGCAGGGCCAGCTCGCACCCCCACAGCGCATAGCCGAAGCGGTCAGGGCGCCAGCCGGCCTCCTCGTCGCCGAGTACGGCCAGGCTGACCACAGGAACGCGGTCACGATCGTACAGTCGCGCGTGGTACCTGAACATGCGCTCCGAAAAGGCGACATCCCGCTGGGACTGGACCTCGATGTGTACAAAGACCCAGGCCGGGGTGCCGTCGAGGCGCCGAACCTGGACCAGCTTGTCGACGCGCTGCTTGCCTTCCTGGTCCTCGGGGGCGATCTGCTGGAGCTCGGTGTCGCGGAAAGCGACGGGCTCGCTCCAGTCGATGGCGGCGAAGGCGTCCGGGAAGAAGAGCTCAAGGAAGGGCGCAAAGTACTGCTCCAGGGCGTACTTCCACGCGCCGTCGAAGTCCGAGGCTGGCTGCTCCATTGCTCCCTCCGCTCGGTGCCATCAGGCTTGGATGTCGTGGTCGATGGGAAGAGTATACATACAAACGAACATATGTTCAATCGCGCGAAGCTACATTCGGTTCTTCTCCGGCTGCTCCACCTCGCTGAACAGCAGCAGTTGGACAGGCTTCACGCTGGCGGACGCGGCTTCTCCCGGGCAACCAGGTGTGGGAAGTTGTCGATCATCGGCGGGCAGATCGTCCCGCACGGCCTGCGCCTTTTGCACCATGCGCCCCGCCGCGACGACCTGGAGCCAGCGCACGCCGCGCAGGAAGCAGTGATACCAGCCGTGCTCCGTAATGCTACCGCTGCCCAGTCGTTGAGTGCGCCGGCCGAAGCGCTGGATCTCGCCGGCGTCGCCAACCCGGAAGTAGCCACCGCGCCTGGTTTGGACGTAGAGCCAGGGCTGCAGCGGCCGGCGCGCGCCACCGTTGTGCGGCAGGATGTAGGCGACGCGGGTGGCCTTGAGCAGCTCGACTTCGCGCCGGAGCTTGCGGCGTTCACCTACGGTCATCCCCAGGTCGGCGAATGGCGAGGCGAAGCGGTAGAGCAGGATGTCGGCGGCGACGAGCAGCTCCCAGACCGTTCCCTCTGCCCAGGTGCGTCTGCGCAGCTCCGGTGGGATGCGACGACGGGCCATGACAGTGCCCTTTCTCCGCAGCACGAGGGGCACCAGCACCGTCTGGAGCCCCCTGCGTGAATCATCGAGCCGTCGGACGGCGCTCAAAAAAGCGACAGCTGGCTCACCTCGACCTCGTCGGCAGGAGCGGCGGGAACGGGCGGCTTCACAGCCCGCCGCTGGGTTGGCACGTCGCCGAACTGGGCACGGCCCGTGCTCGGCGTGCGGCATCGCCCCACCTCAGCTGCTAGCCTCGGCGCGGCTTCCGCTTCGGGCAGCGCTCCGACGAGCGGCTCGGCCAGGAGCGGGGTACGAACAGCCTGCCGCTCAACCTCGGCGGCCATCCAGGTGAGCGAGGCCGGCGCCGGCGGGATGATCGTCGCCCACTCGTTCCAACCCTCCTCGGCCCGCTCCTGCTGAGCGAGCGTGAGCAGCAGGTCGGCCAGCGACGGCTCGTCCTCTGCTGTCGCGCGGGCTGGCTGAGCGGCTCCTTCCGGCCCCGTCGCGTGTGCCCCGCCGGACTCGGGGTCGGCCTGGGCCTCGGCGGCGGCGAAGGCGGCGTTGATCGCCTGGAGCTCGCCCATCGCCGCGTCGTAGGTCGCCTGCCCATCCCACTCCTCCAGCCGAACGAGCTCGCGGTCGATGGTGGCGATGCGCTCGTGCGCTTCAGCGATGCGCCTGTGCAGCCGCTCCAAGATGCTGGGAATGTCGCTCACGGTGTGGCCGACGCTCTGCCAGACGCCGGTGTCGGTGGAGGCGTTCACCGTGTCGAGGGTGGCACCGCCGGGGAGCGCGAGGCTCAGGTCGGCCGCGAACACGGCGTGGGCCTGGACGACCAGGTCGAGACCCCGGTAGCGGGCGACCACGCCCCGAAGCCGCTGGCGCTGGAAGGCCGCCGCGCTCTGGTAGCCGTGCACGAGCCGCCGTACGGCTGAACCCGCTTCGGCCCGCGCCGTCATTGTTTGGCCTGGTTCCGCGCCTATCGTCGCTGCTACCTCGGCGCAGAACGGCTCGTGCGGATGGGCAACGACGAGCGCCTCGGCCCGCTCCCATTGGGCGCGTCGGCCCTCGACCCGGCGGATCTCCTCCTCGGTGAAGTGGCGCTCCAGCTGAAGGTTGCGGCGGGTGTCGAGCCAGACCCCGCGCACCCGCTCAAGGCGGGCGACCTCGGCCTCCAGCTGCACCTTGCGAACGATCTGTATGGCTTTCTTACATCGGCACCTGATGATGTTGCTACATCGTGCCCCTTTCTGTCAGCGAAGTGTCAACCGTTTCCAATGGCAGTCGAAGCTGTTGCCCAATCGGCCGCCCAGCTACGGCTTGACCGCGGGCTGCCTGCGTCATCACGTCGAGATAGGCTGAGAGCGGCATGGGGTCGCCGAGTAACCCGCGAATTGGCAGCTGCTTGATCGCTTCTTCCCGATACTCCACACTGAACGCACGGCTCGGCGCATCGACGCATAGGCTTACGTATCTCCCCGCCCAATGGCGGTCGATGTAATACAACCGGTTATCGACCGTGACCGTGCCGTTCGTGCGCACTTTGCGCACATAGCGTTCGCCGTGGAGGACGTCCAACCAGCGATCCGGGTCCACCGTTGCTGGCAAAGCCGGGAGGACAGGCAGCTCCGGAAAGGCGACCGCCGGCGGTTGGTTGCCACAGCTGAGCGCCTGGTTGGGCCGCTCCTGGTTGTAATGCTGCCGGAAGGTCGCGGTCACCGTGTGTGCGCTGGCGAGGTCGCTGGGCCGCTGCACGCGCAGACACTCCTGCTCAAACGTCCGATGATAGCGCTCAACGAACGCATTCTTGTCTGGGCGCTGCGGCGGGCAGATCGTGACCTGGATGCCGAGGCAGTGCAGAACCCGCAGCAACGGTGCGGGAAAGTCGGCCTGATGGCCTCCGCCGACAAAGCGGGGGTCGCGATCCACGGTGATCTGAGCAGGCAGGCCATTAGTCCGCAGGGTCTGCACCACCGCCGTCAGCGTAGTTTCGGCCGTAAAGTCGGGACGCACCTGGGCATCAACAAGCAGGGACGTGCCAACATCGACGATATCCAAGACTTCCACCACGTGCTGCTGCTTGCCGTCCGGGTCAGCAGGCACCGTCGAGACATCCTTGAAGTCGAGTTGCCAGGAGCTCATGGGTGCCGGTCGTTCCACGGGGTGGTGGACACGCTGGCCGCGCGGTGGAATGCGTCCGGCCGCCTGAAGGATCAGCCAGATGGTGCGCGAGGAGTGGGGGAGGCGGAGGCCACTCGCCTGGAGGAGCGGGTCACGGGCGAGGTAGTAGAGGATGGCTTTGGGCCCTGGGACGCGCTGGAGATGCTCCGGTGGGGCATCACGGATGGCCAGTACCTGGTCGATGACCTGCGGGTCAAGTTTGGGCGGGGGATGCAGACGTGCCCGTGAGCGGCTGTGCAGGGCCTGGTCCTCCTCTGGTGCGGCGCGAATACGTTTGCGCCACTTCTTCACCCAACTCTCGGAGCGCTTGAGTGCGGCGGCAAGGTCGGCCGTGGTCCAGGTTGGCTGCGTGCGCAACAGGATGCGGAGTTGTGTCCGATCTGCGAACCACTCGGCGTCGGTGCCCATAGGTCCACCTCCTGTCCTCGTGACGAAAACCGTTGACACTGTTCCGTCAGAAACCGACACGATGATACTACCCGATCGGGTGCCGATGTAAGAAAGCCATACACGATCTGCGGGTTGCCGCTGGCGATCGCCTTGATCTCGGCGGCCGACAGCACCACGTCGGACGTATCCTCGACGGTGCGAGCGGTGATCTCACCGGCCATCGCCTGCTCGATGAAGCGGGCTTTGGACTCCACGAGCTGGTAGAGGTAGGCGTCGAAGGAGCCTTCGGTAAGGTAGCTGAAGATATAGCAGGTTGGCCACTGGTTGCCCTGGCGCAGGATGCGGCCGTGGCGCTGCTCAAGGTCGCCAGGGCGCCAGGGGCAGTCCAGGTTGTGGAGCGCGATGAGCCGCTGCTGGACGTTCATCCCGACCGACATCTTGCCGGTGGAGCCGAGCAGTACACGGACGCGGCCCTCGTTCACTGCGGCGAAGAGCGCGTCGCGCTGGGCCTTGGTGGCGCAATCGTGGATGAAGGCGATCTCGTGGCGGGCAACCCCCGAGGCGACCAGGCCATCACGGATCTCGTAGTAGACGAAGTTGCTCAGCCATCGCTCCTCGGCGGTCTCGACCTCCTGCGCTCCCTCAGAGGCCTCGCCCTGCGGCTCAGCCAACGTGATGCGAGTCGGCGGCTCTTCCGCGCCCCGCCCGCTGCCCTTGGGGGTGGCCAAGTCGCAGAAGACCAGCTGCGTGCCACGGAGCGGCACGTAGGTGTGGTAGAGCTGGGCGACGTTGGCGACAAGTGCGCCGATCTTACTCCGCCGGGTTCGCGGGGCCTTCGGTACGACCAGGCGAATGTCGAGCGCGGCTTTGTGCCCGTCACCGACCACGCGCAGCATATTGTCGACGCTCGGGTCAACCCGGCCGCTCCGCACATCGTCGGCGCGGGCGACAAGGGACTGGACGTAGCGCTTCAGGGCGGCCGAAGGCGGCACCACGACCGGGATGACCTTGCCGGTGACCAGCTCCGGCTCGGGCAGGCCCATCTGCGCCTTGGTGCGCAGGTTAAGCACCTGCCGCCACAGCGCCGACATCTCCGGCAGGTTCACGAAGGTTGCCAGCCGCGTGTTCATCCTGAAGCCGCCGCCGTCCGGCTTCATCTCAAACGCCATCTTTGGCTGGGCGTAGAGCGACACCCACTCGTCGAAGTGGTGGATGCCGACGGCCTCCAGCTGCTGCTCCTGGAGGTACAGCTGCATAACATACGCCTCACCGATCGTGTTCATAATCGGCGTCGCTGTCAGGAAGACGACCTTCTTCTGGCGCTGGAGCAGGTCCCAGGTCTTGATGCGCATGTCGAGCGCGCGCTGGCTGTGGGCCGAGGGCAGGCCAGCGATGTTGGTCAGCCGGGTTGGGACGAACAGGTTCTTGTAGGCATGAGCCTCGTCGACGATGAGCATGTCGAGGCCGAGCTCCTCCCAGGCGATGGTACGGGCGCTGTCGCGGGCGATGCTGTCGGCCATTGATTGCAGCCGCTCCTCCAGCCGCTTGATCGCCCGCTCGATCTGCTTCAAGGAGCGCTTCTCGTCGCTTGATGTGGCGGTGGCCCGCTGCTCCTCGAGGTAGGCCCGCAGGCGGTCGGTCTCCTTGTCGCGAAACGCGGTCACGAGGTCGGCGCTGAGCGGCAGCATGGTGAAACTGGAGTGCGCGATGACGACCAGATCCCAGTCGCCGGTGGCGATGCGGCTCAGCACGATACCCCGGCGCTGCCTGGCGAAGTCCTCGGGGGCCATCGCCAACACTTTGATGCCGGGGTAGAGCCGTCGGGCCTAGTTGGCCCACTGGCCCACGAGATTGTTCGGCACGACGGCGAGCGCTTTGGTGCAGAGGCCGAGGCGGCGGGCCTCGACCGCGGCCGCGATCGCGGTAAAGGTCTTGCCGCCGCCGACGGCGAAGCCGAGCAGCGTGCTGGGTCGCTGGAGAATCTGCCAGACCGCGCCCTTCTGGTAGTCGGCCAGATCACCACCGCGTAGGAGCGAGGCATTGATGCCAGGGAAGGAGAGGTGGCTCCCGTCGTACACCCGCATGCGGTGGCTGTTAAAGCGCTCGTTATACAGCCGGCAGAGCTCGTCGGCGCGGGCGGGGTCGTCCCAGATCCAGCGCTGGAAGGCCTGATTGATCTCCTGCTGCTTCTCCTGCGCAGCGACCGTCTCGGCCGGGTTGAGCACGCGCCGCTCCTGGTCGCCGACGGTGATCAGGTCGAACACCGTGACCGGCACTCCGCGTAGGGAGGCTTGGAGGATGTCGATCGCATCCGCCCGCTTCGTGCCCCAGCGGGTGGTCGCTTCGACGGCGAACGCGCCCTGCTTGCCGGGGTCGGTGAGTGCCCATTCGCCCAGCGACATGCGGTACGCCGCCTCGCCGACCCAGGCAGGGAGCAGGCTTTTGATGAAGGCGGTGACGATCGGGCCAGGGAGCCAGAAGGCGTTCAGGTTGACGATGATGTCACGCGGGCCGAGCGGTTCGGGCTGGACGGCTTGGAGCGACGCGACGTTCCGCTCAAACGCCGGGTCGCGCTCGGCCCAGGCGCGGGCGTCACGGAGCTTGGCGACGACGTCACCGCTGAGGTAGATGTCGGCGAGCTCGTAGTTGTTCGTGCCGGGGAGGCGGTAGACCCGCTCGCCCAGCGCCTCAACCACCGCCTCAGACGACTGCCCAGCCAACGTGGCGATGTAGCCGATGTCGAGGCCACCGCGCTCGTCGAGGCAGCGCAGCAGCGCCTCGGTCGGATTCAGCGTGCCGGGGAGAGACTGCTGGTGGGGGCGCAGGGTGCGCTCACGGAAGATGCGCTCGCGGTCGGCGAGCCAGCGCCCGCTCGGCGTGCGGCGCGGGTTGCGCTCCAGGGCGAGCAGGAACTGCAGCTCGGGCAGGTCGCCAAAGAGCCGCTGGTTGCGCGGGTTATGGATGACGCCGTATTGCCAGACGAAGCCTTGGTAGACCCGATTGAGCTCGGCTCGGGCCGTGTCCACATCGGGCTCGTCGTTCAACTCGGCGCGGATGAGCGCCTTGGCGGCGTTGTAGATGCTCACCAGGCCCGCAGCGCGTTCCTGGGCGACACCGCCAAGCGCGGGGATGGCGATCTGCGCGGCCCGGCGCTCGTGGAGGGGCGACGGCGCGGCTGTTACAGGAGCCACCGCGATCTCGTCCGGCGTGAAGGGGACGATCACGCCTGAGGGCAGCAGCGTGGCGAGGCGCGCCTGAAGTGTTGTGGCCAGGTCGCCGGCGGGCGGCTGCACCTGAAGCCACAGGCTGTTGTCACTGGTGACGACGACCGGCTGACCGATCACGCGCTCAGGCTGATCGAGCCAGCATTGGTTGACGGCCAGGCGGGCCGCGGCGAGCTCCTCGGGGTCCTTGATCTCGCGGGTGTAACGCGAGCCGACGGTCATCGAGCGGTGGTTGGCGGAACGCGGGTAGTCTGCCTCGGCGATCGTGAGCCAGCCAGGCTGTTCGGCCTCGGGCCGCGATTTCTTCTGAAGGATGAGCAGGTCGGTGGCGCTCTCCGAGCCGCTGATGCGGCGGAACACCCCGTTGGGCAAGCGGAAGGCACCCAGGAGCGTGGCCTGCTCGGCCAGGAAGGAACGCACGGCGCGGGTCTGCTTGTCGAGCGTGCCCCAGCTGGTAAGGAAGACGACCAGGCCGCCGGGGCGCACCAGGCGCAGGGCCTTGGCGATGAAGTAGTCATGAATTTGCCCCCGAAGGGCTGCGGGGACGTGGGGATCGTGGACACTCATCTCGCCAAACGGGACGTTGGAGATCGCCAGGTCGAAGCCGTTGGAGGGCAGGTCGACGCGCTCGAAGCCCACGCCGCCGTGCAGCGTGATGTCGGGATGGATGTGGCCGAGGATGCGTGCGGTGACCGGGTCGAGCTCGACGGCGGTGATCTCGGCCCGTGCCCGCAGCTCGGGCGGCATCGCGGAGATGAAGTGGCCGACGCCGGCGGCCGGCTCGATGATGCACGGGCGCTCCAGGCTGCCGAGGCCGAGCTGCTCGACGGCCTGCCAGATCGCGGCGACGATATCGAGCGGCGTGTAGAAGGCGGTCAGCGCGGCGACACGGAGGTGCCGGGCGTCCTCGGAGGAAAGGAATGCGGCGTAGCTGTCGTGGAGCAGGTAGCGGCCAGCGGCGTGATCGAAGCGGAAGAGCCGGTTCAGCAGGGCCAACTCGCCAAACGCGCTGTAGTGCGCCAGGATCAGCCGCTCCCCGTCGGTCGCGGGGCGGCCCTCGGCCTCCAGCTGGTGGACGAGCGTGAGCGCGGCAAGATTCTTCTGGAAGCGATCACCAGGCCCGGTGAAGCACAGGGCCTCGGGCGTGAGGTGGAAGGCCGACGGGCAGGACAGTATCGCCACAGCAGTGCTCCTCTCGGGTGAAGGAAGACTGCGGTGGCGGCATCACGCCGCGGGCGGCGTGATACATCCAGGGGGCGGGTACGTGTGGGGAGTCGCCGGGAGGTGATTCCGATGGGCGTCGGCTCGCGCGCTCCTGTTGCCCAGGCCGGCGCCCATTGGGAGCGCGGGTGCTACGCGGCGCTAACGGGGATGTAGTCGAGCTGCAGATAGGTGCACAGCTCGACCGGCAACGTGGGCACACTGATATCGAAGCGCCGCCGTGGGCTGCTGAGCGTAAGCGTGAGTGGGCGTCGGCTGCGTAGCAGCTGAGCGATATGCGCCGCCTCATCGTCGTTGATGCACCAGGCGACGTGGAACTGCCCGAGGCTGAGGATGACGACGATGCAATTGGTGATCGGCCCGGTCACCACCCGCCAGGCAGTCCGATGGTCGGCGCGGAGCACGTCGTATTCGGGTTCCGAGACATGGACCAACACGGTGTCCGTCACCTCGTTGGGGAGCGAGACGGCCAGCAGGTCGTCGATATCAAACTCCCGTTGTTCGGCTGCGGTATACCTCATCGTGCCCCTCCTCGCTCGTATGTTCGATAGCGAAGAGGATACACGAAGTCAGGTAGATTGGCAAGGGTTAGACGGGATGGAAGAAGGGGCGGAAGCAGGACTCGCGCTACTCGTCGAGCAGCGAGGCGCCGTAGGCCTGGATGACGGGGTCGTCGCGCAGCTTGTCCAGTGCGCCGACGATCACCTGTCGCACGCGCTCGCGTGTGAGGCCGGCCTGCTGGCCGATCACGTCGAGCGTCAGCTTCTGCCCGGTGCCGAAGCCGAAGTGGGCGTGCACAAACTGCCGCTCGCGCTCGGTGAGCAGCCGCGCCATCGCCTCGCGGACGTCCGCCTGGAAGGCGCCTTCCAACGCGTGGCCCTCGGGGTCGAAGCGCGTGTCAGGCAGCAGCTCGCCGACCTCGCTGCTATCCGCGTCGACACCCATCCGCACGTTGAGCGAGCCGGCATCCTGGAGGTCGGCTGTTACTGAGGCCGTTTTCGCCCGTGACCAACCGAGGGCGGCGCCGAGCTCCTCCGGCGTGGGCTCGCGGCCGAGCTGCTGGGTCAGCCGCGAGGAGACCCGCCGCTTCACCGCGAGGCGCTCGTGGAGGTGGATGGGCAGCGCAATGAGCCGGCCCTCGTCCATGATGCCGCGCGTGATCGCCTGCCGCACCCACCAGGTCGCGTAGGTCGAGAGCTTGTTGGCCTTGCGCGGGTCGAACCTGTCGATGGCCTGAAGCAGGCCGATCGTGCCGAAGCCGATCAGGTCTTCGAGTGAGAGGTGCTCGCCGGCGACGTGCTGGTAGCGCCGGGCGAGGTTGACCACCAACCGCAGGTTGTGACGGGCCAGGGTGGCCCGCGCTTCCTCGCCCGCAGCGACCTGGTGAGCAGCAGCGGGCTCGTTGGCTAGGAGCGTCGCGCGAGCGGCAAACCCTGCGCGCATTGTGGCGATCAGGGCGGCCTCCACCTCGTGCGAGAGGACAGGGTGACTGGTCAGGGCGGCGAGCGGGTTGGTGAAGGGGTCAGGCGACATAGCGGGCCTCCAGGAGCTGCTCGAAGAGCCGGTCGGCCTCGCTCTGGAAAACCTGCTCGTTCGTGAGGGTGAGCACGGACAATCCCTGCGCCTCGATAGTGACCAGGCGGGCGGCGTCGCGCTCAGCGGTGAGGGCGTGAATGCCGCCGACAACCTCGATCACCAGCGCGTGGGCGGGCAGCAGTAGGTCGCAGGCGTAGCTGAGCACGCGGGCCTCGATAATGGCGTCGGTGGAGGCCCATTGCCAGTCCGCAGGCGCGGCCCGGTACGCCGTCCACTCCCAGGCACCACTTAGATCAGCGTGGAGGGTGAGGCCTGCCTCGAGCGCGAGCCAGTGGAGCAGTTCCTCGGCGGGGGTAGGGTTGGCAATGCGCCAGCGTCGGCGCCGCTCGTGGGCGGCGGTGAGGATGGCCTGCATCTTCGCCGCCCCGTGCTTCTGGACGGCCCGCCGGTAGAGCGAGCGCTGGTAGGTGCAGTAGCCACTATCACCGAGGGCCGCCCGAAGCTGAGCCTGGCGCGCAACGCCGCCGGCACGGGCAAGGGCCTGCTGGTAGCGCTTATAGCCACTCTCCCCGAGCACAGCCTTGATCTGTGCCTGACGCGCGCGCCCTCCGGCGCTCTGCCGGGCGCTCACGACGCCATCTCGTCGGCGAGGCGGCCGACGGCCTGGAGGAAGCGGCGAACGTCGTCACGGTTGCGCAGGCGAAAGCGCTCCCCGTTGAGCGCGGTCACGCGTATGACGACGACCTGGTCGAGTTCGGCGGTATCGTTGCTGTCAGCGTCGAGGAGGACGTAGCTGCAAAGGTGAAGGGGGAAGCCGCCGGCACGGCTATGGAACAGGGCAGTGCCAGTCAGCGGCGCGTCGAGCGTCGTGTGCATGCAGATCCCCTTCGTTGAAGGCAAGTATCTGCACGCGAAAAAACCACCGTCCCGCGGTGGTACTGTCCGACGAGAATCACAATGCCGACCTCCTCTATCCCAGAGGAGGCCGGCTCAGGTCAGGGGGTGGGATTGTGGATCTGCCGGAGGCTCAATCCTGCCAGTAGCTGATCAGCTGCCCCTGTGTGTTGTAGAGCGCCCCATCATCTCGGTCGCCGTTGCTCCAGATGTTGCCGGCCGGTCCCGAAAACACCTTCGTCTCACCCGGTCCCAACGCACCGCCGACCGGATGCTGCTGATTGCCTCTGATACTGCACATGATCCAGCCATCCAGGCTGACACCCTCGCCGCTCACGTTTCGGAGCGTCACCGTCTCGGCCCCCTTATCGATTGCTACGATCTTGACCGGGAAGTTCGGCGCAGCGCCGGCGTTCGGGTCGGCCTGGCAGTTGTTGTAGCTCGGGGCAGGCGGCTGAGTGGCGGGTGGCTGCGGGACGGGTGGCTGGGGTGCAGGAGGCTGTGGCACGACGGGCTGCGGCTGCCCCTGGCGCGCGGTGAGTACCTCGCGGCCGAGGAGGCCGAGCAGCACGGCATCTGGCCCGATCTCCGGGTGCAGCTCGAAGCGCCGGCGCTCGAAGTACTGCACCGTGTACGGGCGGCCCTCCAGCTCGGCGGTGAACTCGCCGGTGACAGGGAAACCGAAGCGCTCCAGCCCGCCATTCGCCCGCCAGTAGGCAGCAAACGCGCCACACATCTGGTAGCCCGTCTCGGGGAAGGCTGTGCAGCCGGGGCCGGCCTCGGCACCTTGCCCGACGCCCCAGGGCGTGCCGAGCTGCTCCAGGCGCTCCACGCCGAGGCGCCCGGCCGTCACCTGCCCGTCGGGCTGGATCTCAAGCCGGTCGCGCTCGAACCACTGCACCTGGAGCGGCGTCCCTTCCACCGTCTCGGCTGCCTGAGCGGTGACTGGAAAGCCGAAGACGGCGAGGCCGCCGTTCCGCTCCCAGTACGCGCGGATCAAGCCGGCAATGCACTGCCCCGTCTCGGGGAAGCAGCGCTGATCGTTCTGTGCCTGGGCGGGGACGGCGAAAGGAGTGATCGCGAGGAGAATGAGTGCGAGGAGGACGGATCGTGTCGGGCGCATGACTGTCCTTTCCGTTGCGCCGATGCGACGGTCTACCTGCACTGACCATAGCACGGAAAGGTGTACGGGCCGTAGCTACGAAACCAGATCGGAGATGACAATTACTTCAGCGCGTCGCC